>NZ_JBEXSW010000001.1:0-294854 GCF_040613775.1 Streptomyces sp. NPDC006208
TGAGCGCTGTACAACCGTTCTGACAAACTCTGTAGGGTCGAAACAGCAGGTCAACGCAATGATTGGGGAAACGCCGTGCGGCCGGTAGGCAGCAAGTACCTGCTCGAGGAGCCGCTCGGGCGCGGCGCCACGGGCACCGTCTGGCGTGCCCGCCAGAACCAGACCGCGGGCGCCGAGGCGGCCGTGGCGGGCCAGCCCGGCGAGACCGTCGCGATCAAGGTCCTCAAGGAGGAGCTCGCGAACGACGCGGATGTGGTCATGCGCTTCCTGCGGGAGCGCTCCGTCCTGCTCCGCCTCACCCACCCGAACATCGTGCGCACGCGCGACCTCGTGGTCGAGGGCGATCTCCTCGCCCTCGTCATGGACCTGGTCGACGGCCCCGATCTTCACCACTATCTGCGGGACAACGGTCCGCTCACCCCGGTCGCCGCCTCGCTGATGACCGCGCAGATCGCGGACGCGCTCGCGGCCAGCCACGCCGACGGCGTGGTCCACCGCGATCTGAAGCCCGCGAACGTCCTGCTCAAGACGGACGCCGACGGTCAGATGCACCCGATGCTGACCGACTTCGGCATCGCCCGCCTCGCGGACTCCCCGGGCCTGACCCGGACGCACGAGTTCGTCGGAACCCCGGCATATGTTGCGCCCGAGTCCGCCGAGGGCCGCCCGCAGACCTCCGCGGTGGACATCTACGGCGCGGGCATCCTGCTGTACGAGCTGGTCACCGGGCGGCCCCCGTTCGCGGGCGGCACGGCGCTCGAAGTGCTGCACCGGCACCTGAGCGAGGAGCCCCGCAGGCCCACCACCGTCCCCGAGCCGCTGTGGACGGTCATAGAGCGCTGTCTGCGCAAGGAGCCCTCCGAGCGGCCCAGCGCCGAGAACCTCGCCCGTGGCCTGCGCACGGTCGCGGCGGGCATCGGCGTGCACTCCTCCAGCGCGCAGGTCGAGGCGGCTCTCGGGGTCGCCGCCCTGCTCGCCCCCGACCCCTCGCCGGCCGCGGTCCCCCAGGCCCCCGGCGCTGCGGATGCCACTCAGGTCCTGCCCAGCAACGCGGGCGCGTACGACCCGGCCGCCGCGACCAGCGTGCTGCCGCAGACCGGCCGGCCAGGTGGCGGTGCCGACCCGACCGCGATGATGCCGCCCGTACCGCCCGGTCAGCCGCGCCCCGAGGACCCGCACCCCTGGCAGTCGCAGCTGCAGGCGGCGCGCGACCGCAACGAGCAGACGCAGGTGCAGTACCTGGACCCGAACCAGGACCCGCTGCGCCGTCGCCCGCAGCGCCAGGCGCAGCGCCCGCCGCAGTCGCCGCAGCAGCGGCCTCCGCAGCGTCCGCAGCCGCAGCCGTACGCGCCCGCTCCGGCGCCGCAGCCCCGGTACCAGCAGCCGCAGCGCCCGCAGCCTCAGGCGTACGCGCCGCCGCAGCAACAGCAGTACGCGCCCCCGCAGCCGCCGCCCCAGCAGCCGGCGCCGCGCCAGCCCCGTCAGCGCAGCGCCAACCCGGTGCGCATCCCCGGGCTGGGCTGCCTCAAGGGCTGTCTGGTCATGGTGGTGCTGTTCTTCGTCGCGGGCTGGCTCATCTGGGAGCTCACCCCGCTCCAGGGCTGGATCGCCGAGGGCAAGAGCTACTGGGAGGCGATCGGTGACGGCATCGAGAAGGTCTCCGATTGGATCTCCAAGCTCGGTGAGGCCGAGAAGACCGCTGATGAAATCGGCAACGGCAAGCCGTAACCCGGAGTAACTCTGTTGATTTGTCGACTTCTGCAGGGTGAATCACCCTGCGGAAGTGAAGGTTGGCGCCATCCGGGGCACACAGCTCCCCGATGCCCGCGTACGTTATGGGGGGCAACGCCAGCCTGAGGGAGCAGTCTTGGCACGGAACATCGGCAGCCGTTACACGGCTCATCAGATCCTGGGGCGGGGCAGCGCCGGCACGGTGTGGCTCGGTGAGGGGCCCGAAGGGCCTGTCGCCATCAAGCTGTTGCGCGAGGACCTGGCGTCCGACCAGGAGCTCGTCGGGCGCTTCGTCCAGGAGCGCACCGCCCTGCTCGGGCTCGACCACCCCCGTGTCGTCGGCGTCCGCGACCTCGTCGTCGACGGCAACGACCTGGCCCTGGTCATGGATCTCGTACGCGGCACCGACCTGCGCACCCGCCTCGACCGCGAGCGCCGGCTCGCCCCCGAGGCGGCCGTCGCGATCATCGCGGATGTCGCCGACGGTCTCGCGGCCGCCCACGCGGCCGGGGTCGTCCACCGGGACGTCAAGCCGGAGAACATCCTGTTGGACATGGAGGGCCCGCTCGGTCCCGCCGGGTCCCACCCCGCGCTGCTCACCGACTTCGGCGTCGCCAAGCTGATCGACACCCCGCGCCGCACCAAGGCGCTGCGCCCCGCTTCGGGCGCGGCGCCCGGCCCTTCGGGGATCATCGGCACGCCCGACTACATCGCGCCCGAGATCGTCGAAGGCCTGCCGCCGCGTGCGGCCGTCGACATCTATGCGCTGGCCACGGTCCTGTACGAACTCCTGGCCGGCTTCACGCCCTTCGGCGGCGGCCACCCCGGCGCGGTGCTGCGCCGCCATGTGACCGAGACCGTCGTCCCGCTGCCGGGCATCCCCGACGAGCTGTGGCAGCTGATCGTCCAGTGCCTGGCGAAGGCCCCCGCGTCCCGGCTGCGCGCCTCGGAGCTGGCGGCCCGGCTGCACGACGTGCTGCCGCTGCTTGCGGGCATGCCGCCGCTGGACGTCGACGAGCCCGACGCCGAGGCGCCGGCCGAGCCGTACGAGGACATCGCCCCGGCCGCTCCCGGTGGCGGGCCGCGCCGCCGCGGTGTGGTCCCGCTGGTCCCCGGCTCGGCCCCGGCGGACTCCAACAGGGACACCCACACCTCCATGCGCGTCCCGGCGCCGGACGAGCTCGCGGGCGGCGCCCACGGCACGGCCCGCGCGCCTCGCACCCCCGGCCAGCGCCGCCCCGGCTCGGCCCGCCACCGCGCGGATGCTCTGCGCAAGCGGCGCATCACGCTGGGTGTCGCGGCGGTCGCGGTGGCGGCGGTGGTCGGCGTGGGCGGCTGGCTGGCCACGGGCGGTGACGACACCGAGACGCCTCCCCGTGACTCCAAGCAGTCGGCTCCTTCCGAGCCGTAGCCGTACGGTCGCCGGAACAGGACCAGCACGGTCTTCCCCACTCAGCCGTTACGCTGGACCCGTGGCAGTCGTCGATGTATCCGAAGAGCTGAAGTCCCTCTCCTCGACCATGGGGTCGATCGAGGCCGTCCTGGACCTCGAGAGGCTGAGGGCAGACATTGCCGTGCTCGAGGAGCAGGCCGCGGCACCGTCCCTGTGGGACGACCCGGAGGCGGCGCAGAAGATCACCAGCAAGCTTTCGCACCTGCAGGCCGAGGTCCGCAAGGCGGAGGCGCTGCGCGGCCGTATCGACGACCTCGAAGTGCTCTTCGAGCTCGCCGAGGCCGAGGACGACCTGGACACCCGTGCCGAGGCCGAGGCCGAGCTCGTGTCGGTGAAGAAGGCGCTGGACGAGATGGAAGTCCGCACGCTTCTTTCCGGCGAGTACGACGAGCGCGAGGCGCTGGTCAACATCCGTGCCGAGGCCGGCGGCGTCGACGCGGCCGACTTCGCCGAGCAGTTGCAGCGCATGTATCTGCGCTGGGCCGAGCGGCACAACTACGGCACCGAGATCTACGAGACCTCGTACGCGGAAGAGGCCGGCATCAAGTCGACCACCTTCGTCGTCAAGGCTCCTTACGCCTACGGCACCCTCTCCGTCGAGCAGGGTACGCACCGTCTGGTGCGTATCTCGCCCTTCGACAACCAGGGCCGCCGCCAGACCTCCTTCGCCGGCGTCGAGGTGCTCCCGGTCGTCGAGCAGTCCGACCACGTCGAGATCGACGAGACCGAGCTGCGCGTCGACGTGTACCGCGCCTCCGGCCCCGGCGGCCAGGGCGTCAACACCACCGACTCCGCGGTGCGCATCACGCACATCCCGACCGGCATCGTCGTCTCCTGCCAGAACGAGCGCTCCCAGATCCAGAACAAGGCGAGCGCGATGAACGTCCTGCAGGCGAAGCTGCTCGAGCGCCGCCGTCAGGAGGAGCAGGCCAAGATGGACGCCCTCAAGGGCGACGGCGGCAACTCCTGGGGCAACCAGATGCGTTCGTACGTTCTGCACCCGTACCAGATGGTCAAGGACCTGCGTACGGAGTTCGAAGTGGGTAACCCCCAGGCGGTACTTGACGGCGAGATCGACGGCTTCCTGGAGGCCGGGATTCGCTGGCGCAAGCAGCAGGAGAAGTAACGGGTCGCCTTGTCGACAAGGGAACTGCCGCCTGTAGGGCGGCAGTTCCCTTTTCTGTCACAGTTGCATCCCCGCAGGTCAGGCAACTGGCGCCATATCGGACATCGCAGACGCAACGAGCTTGACGCTTATCCGTCAACCCGGAAAGCTGGCGCCCGGCATGCGTATTGCTGGGGCGCGTGTGTACAGAGGCGCGGTGAATGGACCTCTGGGACCGCTGCTCCGGACGCTGCTCCAATGACGAGATCAGCTACTGGGGGTAGCAGCCAGATGACAAAGAAGACGCGGGTCCGTGTCGCGCGAATAGCCGCCGGCGCAGTGATCGCCGCAGGCGCGTCGCTGACCGCCGCGGGTGCCGCGAGTGCCGTGGGCATCGGGGTCAACGTGGGCCCGCTCGAGGCCAAGGCGAACGCCAACAACAAGGGCATCGACGTCGGCCTCGGTATCAACGAGGACCCGACCGTGGAGCCGACCGTGGACCCCACGGTGATTCCGGACCCGACTCCGACCGTGGACCCGACCCCGACGGTCGACCCGGACCCGACTCCGACCGTGGACCCGACTCCGACCCAGGACCCGGACCCGACCGAGGACCCGGACCCGACCGAGGACCCGGACCCCACCGATGAGCCGGGCAACGGCAACGGCGGCGGTAACGGTAACGGCGGCGGCAACGGCAACGGCAACGGCGGCGGTAACGACAACGACGCCGATGGCGGCGCCGGCTGCACCGTCGACGCCGACGGCGCCGAGTGCGCCGACAACACCGACACCGACAACGCCGGCTCCCAGCCGGTCGAGCAGGGCGAGGCCAAGGAGGAGCTGGCTGAGACCGGCGCCGCCGAGACCACGTTCCTGCTCATCGGCGCCGCGACGATGATCGCCGGTGGCATCGGCTTCCGTATGCTGCCGCGTCTCGTCGGCGGTGGGCGCACCGTCGCCTGATCGTCACAGCGCGTGACAAAAGGCCCGGAGTGCCAGGCACTCCGGGCCTTTGCCGCACTCTCGTGCGGTGTACGTGCTACGCGGTCTGGTGCGCCGCCACCAGGGCCAGCGCCGCTATCAGCAGCACCAGCAGGGTCAGCAGCGCCACGGGGCTCAGCCCGCCGAACGGACCCTCCTGCTGCAGCCGCTCACGATTCGCCCGGCAGACCGGGCAGCGACCTTCGGCGACGGGTGCCGCGCAGTTGGCGCATACCAATCGGTCATAGGTCATGCGCTCTCCTCTCCCGCGCGCCGGAGCCGCAGGCGCGGACCGTAGGCGCATTTCTCCCCGGGCAACGCCCGGGGAAACGCGACTGTTCCCCTACCACTGTGCCAGCTCGCGCGCTTTTCGGCGCGCCCCGTCGGATTACCCCCGTTTCCGAAACGGACAAATGACGCAACACAGGACGCCGCCTGCACGCGCGAGCCGGGTTCGCGTAAGGTCACGCACACCTACTCCCGGCCGACCGTGGTGCACCCGTGATCCGATTCGACAACGTCTCCAAGACCTATCCCAGGCAGAACCGACCTGCCCTGCGTGACGTCTCCCTCGACATCGAGAAGGGCGAGTTCGTCTTCCTCGTGGGCTCGTCCGGTTCCGGCAAGTCGACCTTCCTGCGTCTGGTGCTGCGCGAGGAGCGCGCCAGCCAGGGCATGGTCCATGTCCTCGGCAAGGACCTGGCCAGGCTGTCCAACTGGAAGGTGCCGCACATGCGCCGCCAGTTGGGCACGGTCTTCCAGGACTTCCGCCTGCTGCCCAACAAGACCGTCGCCGAGAATGTGGCCTTCGCCCAGGAGGTCATCGGCAAGCCGCGCGGCGAGATCCGCAAGGCCGTGCCCCAGGTCCTCGACCTCGTCGGTCTCGGCGGCAAGGAGGACCGGATGCCCGGTGAGCTCTCCGGTGGTGAGCAGCAGCGCGTCGCGATCGCACGGGCCTTCGTCAACCGCCCCATGCTGCTGATCGCCGACGAGCCGACCGGAAACCTCGACCCCCAGACGTCCGTCGGCATCATGAAGCTGCTCGACCGGATCAACCGCACCGGTACGACCGTGATCATGGCGACCCACGACCAGAACATCGTCGACCAGATGCGCAAGCGCGTCATCGAGCTCGAGAAGGGCCGTCTCGTCCGCGACCAGGCCCGCGGCGTCTACGGCTACCAGCACTGAGCCCGGACAGACTGAAAGGCTGACAGCACGCCATGCGCGCCCAGTTCGTGATGTCGGAGATCGGTGTCGGTCTCCGTCGCAATCTCACGATGACCTTCGCGGTGATCGTCTCCGTAGCCCTCTCGCTCGCCCTGTTCGGCGGTGCGCTGCTCATGCGTGAGCAGGTCAGCACGATGAAGGACTTCTGGTACGACAAGGTCAACGTCTCGATCTTCCTGTGCAACAAGAACGACGCGGCGACCTCCCCCCAGTGCGCCAAGGGGGCCGTCACCACGGAGCAGAAGGAACAGATCGAAGCCGATCTCGAGAAGATGGACATCGTCGACACGGTCCATCACGAGTCGGCCGAACAGGCCTACAAGCACTACCGGGAGCAGTACGGCGACACTCCGATCGCCTCCACCATCACCCCGGACCAGATGCAGGAGTCGTACCGGGTCAAGCTCGACGACCCGGAGAAGTACAAGGTGGTGGCGACCGCCTTCGCCGGGCGGGACGGCGTCCAGTCGGTCCAGGATCAGCGCAACATCCTGGAGAACCTCTTCGAGCTCATGAACGGCATGAACGTCGCCGCGATCTTCGTGATGGCCCTGATGCTGATCATTGCGCTGATGCTGATCGTCAACACCGTGCGTGTCTCGGCGTTCAGCCGTCGGCGTGAGACCGGCATCATGCGGCTGGTCGGCGCGTCCAGCTTCTACATCCAGATGCCGTTCATCATGGAGGCCGCCTTCGCGGGGCTGCTGGGCGGCGCGGTCGCCTGCGTGATGCTGTTGCTCGGCCGGTACTTCCTGATCGACGGCGGTCTGGCGCTTTCCGAGAAGATGCAGTTGGTCAACTTCATCGGCTGGGACGCCGTGATCACCAAGTTGCCTCTGGTGCTGGCGATCGGGCTTCTGATGCCCGCTGTGGCCGCATTCATCGCATTGCGCAAGTATCTCAAGGTGTGACAAGCGCCCTGGGGGCCGTACGGCCAACGACCGTACGGCGCCCTTTGCTTGTCCTAGACTCGGCGCCATGCCGGACCCCGAGTTCAGTACCGGGTCCCGCGGCATTCGCCGCGGGGCGGTCCTGACGTTGGTCTTCGCGACCGTGCTCGCCACAGCGGCGGCGACCGACTGTCTGCCGCGCGACGACGGTGAATCGCACCGCCGCATCGACGCCCGCGCCGCAGGCGCGACCGTCGCCCGCGAGGATGTGGAGCGCGCGGCCGCCGAGGCGATGGCCGACGGCAAGTCGCCGTCGGAAGCCGCCGAGGAGGTCGTCAGCCGCAGCGGTGACCGCTGGAGCGCGGTGTACGACAAGGGCGAGTACGAAGAGTTCGAGAAGGCCCTCGACGGTCAGTACACGGGCGTCGGCCTGGGGGCCAGACGCGCCGGCGGCGGCCTGGTGGAGGTGGCCAAGGTCCAGCCCGGCGGCCCGGCCGACCGGGCCGGGATCCGCGTCGGGGACCGGCTCCGTACGATCGACGGCCGTGAGGTGGCCAGACGCCCGGTGACCGAGGTCGTGGCACTGCTGCGCGGGGGCGAGCGCACCACCGTGGAGCTGGGTCTGGAACGCGACGGGCGCGAGTGGACCGAGCGGCTGACCCGCACCCGGCTGAGCACCGAGACCGTCACGGTCCGGCGGCTCAGGGACGGGGCGGTCATGATCAAGGTCGCCTCGTTCACCAAGGGCTCGGGCGCCCGGGTACGCGACGCGGTGCGCGGGGCCCCGTCCGGCGCCGGCGTCCTGCTCGACCTGCGGGGCAACGCCGGAGGGCTGGTCTCGGAGGCCGTCATCGCCGCCTCCGCGTTCCTGGACGGCGGACTGGTCGCCACCTATGACGTACGCGGCGAGCAGCAGGCGCTGTACGCGGACCCCGGCGGTGACACCGACAGACCCGTCGTCGCCCTCGTCGACGCGGGGACCATGAGCGCGGCCGAGCTGGTCACCGGGGCCCTCAAGGACCGGGGCAGGGCCGTCACCGTCGGCTCGCGCACCTTCGGCAAGGGCTCGGTCCAGATGCCCAGCCCGCTGCCCGACGGTTCGGTCGCGGAACTGACCGTGGGTCACTACCGCACTCCGGCGGGTCACAGCGTCGACGGCCGGGGCATCACACCTGACCTGGTCGCGAGCGAAGGCGCCGAACAGAGGGCACAGACGGTATTGAGCGGCCTCGGGGGCACGTCTTAAAGAAGTTGCGCCACAGTGCGAAAATGACGGCACTATGGCAAAGGAAACAGGGCGCAAGCTGATCGCGCAGAACAAGAAGGCGCGGCACGACTACCACATCATCGACACCTACGAGTGCGGTCTCGTGCTGATGGGTACCGAGGTGAAGTCCCTGCGCCAGGGGCGGGCCTCACTGGCGGACGGGTTCGTCCAGATCGACGGCCACGAGGCGTGGCTGCACAACGTGCACGTGCCGGAGTACAGCCAGGGCACGTGGACCAACCACAGCGCGCGGCGCAAGCGGAAGCTGCTGCTGCACCGCGAGGAGATCGACAAGCTCGAGTCGAAGTCCCAGGAGACGGGTCACACGATCGTGCCCCTGGCCCTGTACTTCAAGGACGGCCGGGCAAAGGTCGAGATCGCCCTGGCGAAGGGCAAGAAGGAGTACGACAAGCGCCAGACGCTGCGCGAGAAGCAGGACCGGCGCGAGGCGGACCGGGCGATGTCGGCGGTCCGGCGGAAGCAGCGGGCCTGACGCCCGGGAATACGGTGGCATCCGCGTGCCTTGGTCACGTACGATGGCACCCGCCCCTCCCGGGGGGCACGGCTTGAAAACTCAACATGGGGATGATCGGTTTCGACAGCGGATGTCGAAGCAGGGGAAGCGTGTCGAGGAAGCGGCAATGATCTCGTTAACCATATGTCGCAACCAATAATCGCCAATTCCAAGCGCGATAACTCCGAAGCCTTCGCCCTCGCTGCCTGATAAGCAGTAGAGACGAACCTTCACTCATGGAGCGTCAGCCCGGGGCTGTTCCCGACCCGGTTCCTGGCGTCAACTAGGGAACTAAACCTCTAGACCCGGTCACGGGGTCCGGAGGGAAATCAAACAGTGACTGAGCCCGTCGGAGACTTGTCCGCGTGATCTCCGGGGCTGAGAAAAGCGCAGCGGACTGCACACGGAGAAGCCCTGTTTCTGCACCGTTGGACGCGGGTTCGATTCCCGCCATCTCCACTCATCCCATGTGGACCTGGGCCCGGCTGTCACGACAGCCGGGCCTTTGTCGTCCCTGCCAGTACCAGCGCGAGGGCGGCGGCGCAGACCGGAACCGCGTAGCCGGCGGCGGGGCTCACATGCTCGACAGTCCAGCCGCCTGCCGCCGAGCCCGCCGCGATCCCGCCGAGCAGTGCGGTGACGGCCAGGGTCATGCCCTCGTTCAGCTGACTCGGCGGGGTCCGGCGCTGGACCAGGGTCATCCCGGTCACCATCGTCGGAGCCGTCGCCATGCCGGCGAGCAGCAGGCCCACCGCGACGGCGGCGAGCGAGCCGGTGCCGGCGGCGGCCAGCAGGGGCAGCGACATCAGGGCGGTCATCGCGGCGAGGCAGGTGACAAGACCGGCCGCGCGGCGGGTCCGGCCGTACACCAGTCCGGCGGCGCACGAACCGGCCGCCTGGAGGGCGAGCACCGCGCCCGCCGCCGGTCCGTCGGCGAAGGCGATCGTCACGACCTCCATCGATCCGAAGACCGCGCCGGTGGCCAGGAAGACGATGAGCAGGGCCGGCATGCCCGGTGCACGCAGTGGCGAGCCGGCGACGGTACGGGGTGCGACGGGCGGCTCGGTCGAGCGCTGGGCGGCGAAGATCAGCACGCCCGTGAACAGAAGGATCGCGCCGGTCAGGGTGCCGGCCTCCGGGAAGAGCGCCGAGCACAGGAACGCGGCGAGCACCGGGCCGAGCATGAAGCACAGCTCGTCGGCGGCCTGCTCGAAGGAGTTCGCGGTGTGCAGGGCGGCCGGGTCGCCCTGGTGGAGATGAGCCCAGCGGGCCCGGGACATACCGCCGCTGTTGGGGGTGGTGGCGGTCGCGGCGTAGGCGGCGAACAGGGTCCAGTCGGGTGCGCCGACACGTATGCACAGCAGCAGTGCGAGGGAGCCGAGGACGGCGAGAGCGGTGGCGGGCACGGCGACACGCGCCTGCCCGTACCGGTCGACGAGCCGCGCGGTCCACGGCGCGACCAGCGCGGTGGCGCCGAGCCCGGTCGCGGTGACCGCTCCGGCGAGGGCGTACGACCCACGGGACCCGGCGATCATGATCACGGCGCTGACGCTGAACATCCCCATGGGAAGCCGGGCGATGAGATTGCCGAGGGTGAAGGCCCGTGCCCCCGGCGCGGCGAACAGCCGCCGGTAGGGGCCGAGCGCCGTGTCGCTGCGGACCCGAGTGGCGGGCCTGCGACCCGAGTTGCCGCTGGGTGTCCCGGCGCTCGGCCGCTCGGGCCCTGGCGCGGGCGGTACGGCGCCGGGTGCACCGGCTGCTCCCGTTTCCGGCGCAGTCCCTTCCTTCCCGCCGTGGTCGGTGCTTTCGAGGCGTGAACCGGGTCGGGGTGCCGCAGGGGCGTCGGTGGGCAGGGCTGTCTGGCAGGTCCCCTCGGACCCGGGCGAATGCGGCATGGACCAAGCCTCACCGCCCGGCCGGGCGCTCGTCCAACACCCGATCAGTGGCCATTCACGCACCTGTGTTGTTAAATGCCCCGTGCCCCACGACCTCGACCCCAGGCTGCTCCGATCCTTCACCGCTGTCGCCGACGATCTGCACTTCACCCGGGCCGCCGCCCGTCTCTACGTCGCCCAGCAGGCCCTCAGCCGTGACATCCGGCGCCTCGAGCGGGAGCTCGGCGTCGACTTGTTCGTACGGACGACCCGGCAGGTGATCCTCACCGCCGACGGCGAGCGGCTGCTGCCGTACGCGCGGCGGGTGCTCACGGCCCAGGACGAGCTGTTCGCCGCCGCTTCCGGGGCCGCGCGGCCGCTGCTGGTCGACCTCAACACCGCGGGAATGACGTCGGGTCGGGTGCTGGCACGGGCCCGTGAACTCGCTCCCGAGTGCGAGCTGATGGCCCGGTACGAGAGCGGACTGACCTTCGCCGCGGCCGAGATCGTGGCCGGCCGGCTCGACGTGTCCTTCGGACGGTTCGCCGGTCTCGAGCCCTCGGTGCAGGCGCTCCTGTCCCAGCAGCCCGTACGGCTCGAGCCGATGGCCGTCCTGCTGCCCGCCGGCCATCCGCTCGCCGGACTGGAGCGCGTCCCGTTGAACGCGCTCGCGGGCGGGACCGTATATGCAGGGGCAGGCAATCCGCGGACGGTGGAGTGGACCGAGCTGGCACGGCTGCTCTTCGCCGGGCGCGGGATCACGATCGCACCACCCGCCCCCCTGGCCATCGGAATCGAGGAGTTCCAGCGTGTGATGGCCAAGGACCGCACCCCCGTCCTCGCGGTGGTGGACTTTCCGGAAATACCCGGCATCGAGCTCCGGCCGCTCGTCGACCCGGTGCCGCTGTCGCCGGTCTCCCTGGTCTGGCGCAAGGGGCTGCGGCACCCCGGCCTGGACGCCCTGCGCCGTGCCGCCGCCGAACTCGCAGCACATGAACGCTGGCTGAAAAGGGATCCGGCCGGATGGTTGCCGGAACGTGATATGTCCCTGATGTGTGACAAGGAGTGAGACAGCGGCTCACCGCCCACTGGGGTGCGCTACATTCATCACCCGGGTGAGTGAATGAGGTAGAGGTTCTGTGGAGGCTGGGTGGGGGCCCGGTGTGCAGAACCGGTCCGTCGTGGGGCGTACCCAGACCGGGCCTATGGGGGGATGTGCGAGCAGTCCGTGGAGAAATGGCAAGAAGACGCCGGTACCGGTGTCACACATGAGCGGCACGAGGTCACTGTTCAGCTGAGCGGACTCGGCCTGCGGCCCAACAGCCGGCAGCCCGGGGCCGTGCAGGACGGCTCGGACGGTCCGGTCTTCGTCGACGAGAGCGGCCGCCGCAGCAAGAAGTTCCGGCGTATCGGCTGGCTGCTGGTCGCCGCCTGCGCCTGCTACGCGATCACGCTCGTCGCCGCCCTGATGAGCGGCAACTCCGCTGCCCCCTTCCTGCCCGGCCTCGGCCGGGCGGAGGACAAGCAGGCCGAACAGGTCGAGATCCAGCCCGCCCCCACCGACCGTGCGTCCGGTGCGGCCACGCCCGGCAGCACCCCCGGCGCTCCCACTCCCAGCGACTCCAGCGGTGCCGCCCTGCCGCAGCCCTCCGGCAGCGCGTCCGGCTCCAGTTCGCTGCCCGCGGTGCCTGTTCCCGGCGCCTCGGGCTCCGCGCCGGCCAAGCCCACCGGCGGACCCAAGCCGCCACGCCCGGCCGCCAGTTCGCCCGCCCCCGGCAGCAGTGACCCCGGCCCGGAGTCCAGCGCGCCCGACCCGTCCCCGTCCGATGCCCCGAGCGGCGACCCGACCGATCCACCCGTGCAAGAAGGCGCACCGTAGATGACCCCTCCCGCTTCCAGGGCTCCGCACCGGCGGAAGCCCAGGCGCGTCGTGCGCCGCAGACTGCCCATGCGCTACCTGCTGCCGTGCTTCACCCTCGTCGCGCTGCTCGCCATGCTGATGCTGCGCGGCTACGTGCACAGCGAGATCCTCGCCGACCACCGGGTACGGCCGCCCGCCGCCTCCGACCGGGTTCCCCAGGAGGTCCTGGAGGGCGGGCCGGTCATCGACGCCCGGGACCCCCATGCGCCCAAGGCGCTGAGCGTCCCCGACCGCCGCCTCGTGCTCACCTTCGACGACGGGCCGGACCCGAAGTGGACGCCGAAGGTCCTCGACAAGCTGAAGGAGTACGACGCACACGCCGTCTTCTTCGTCACCGGCACCATGACCTCGCGCCACCCCGAGCTGGTGGAACGGATGGTCCGGGAGGGCCACGAGGTCGGGCTGCACACGTTCAACCACCCCGATCTCTCCTACCAGTCCACCGACCGCATCGACTGGGAGCTGTCGCAGAACCAGCTGGCGATCGCCGGCGCGGCGGGGATCCGCACGTCCCTGTTCCGCCCGCCGTACTCCTCGTTCTCCGACGCCGTGGACAACGAGTCCTGGCCGGTCACCCAGTACATCGGCAGCCGCGGCTACATCACCGCCTTCAACAACACCGACTCCGAGGACTGGAAGCGCCCCGGCGCCGACGCGATCATCAAACGCGCGACCCCCAAGGGCACCAAGGGCTCGATCGTGCTGATGCACGACTCCGGCGGCGACCGCTCGCAGACCGTCGCGGCCCTCGACCGACTCCTGCCCCAGATGAAGGAGCGCGGGTACACCTTCACCAATCTGACCGAGGCGCTCGGCGCACCCACCGCCCACACCCAGGTCGAAGGATTCGAGCTGTGGAAGGGCAAGGCGTTCGTCGCCGCCGTCGCCGTCTCCGAGAGCACCACGGAGATCCTGGTCGTCGGCCTCGCCCTGATCGGTGTGCTCGTCTTCGTCCGCTTCGGCCTGATGCTGGTGCTCTCCTTCGCGCACGCCCGCAAGGTGCGCAGGAGGGAATTCAGCTGGGGCCCCCGGGTGACCCGCCCGGTGACCGTGCTGGTCCCCGCGTACAACGAGCGCGAATGCATCGCCAACACGGTGAACTCGCTGATGGCGAGCGAGCATCCCATCGAGGTCATCGTCATCGACGACGGCTCGTCCGACGGGACCGCCGACATCGTCGAGGAGATGTGGCTGCCCAATGTCCGCGTCGTGCGGCAGCCCAACGGCGGCAAGCCCGCGGCGCTCAACAACGGCATCCGCCACGCCCGTCACGACATCGTCGTGATGATGGACGGCGACACCGTCTTCGAGCCGGCGACCGTCGGCGAACTCGTCCAGCCCTTCGCCGACCCGCGTGTGGGCGCGGTCGCGGGCAACGCCAAGGTCGGCAACCGCGACAGCCTGATCGGCGCATGGCAGCACATCGAGTACGTCATGGGATTCAATCTCGACCGGCGCATGTACGACGTACTGAACTGCATGCCGACCATCCCCGGTGCGGTCGGCGCCTTCCGCCGCCAGGCGCTGGAGCGCGTCGGCGGCATGAGCGAGGACACCCTCGCCGAGGACACCGACATCACCATGGCCATCCACCGCGACGGCTGGCGGGTGGTGTACGCGGAGCGGGCCCGAGCCTGGACCGAGGCCCCCGAGTCCGTCCAGCAGCTGTGGTCGCAGCGCTATCGCTGGAGCTACGGCACCATGCAGGCGATCTGGAAGCACCGCGGTGCTCTGCTCGATCGCGGTCCCTCGGGGCGCTTCGGCCGGGTCGGACTGCCGATGGTCTCGCTGTTCATGGTGCTCTTCCCGCTGCTCGCCCCCTTGATCGACGTCTTCCTGCTGTACGGCCTGGTCTTCGGACCCACCGGGAACACGATCCTTGCCTGGCTCGGCGTTCTCGCCATCCAGGCCGTCTGCGCCGCGTACGCCTTCCGGCTCGACGGCGAACGCATGACACACCTGATCACGCTGCCACTTCAGCAGCTCCTCTACCGGCAGCTCATGTACGTGGTGCTGCTGCAGTCCTGGATCACCGCGCTCACCGGAGGCCGGCTGCGCTGGCAGAAGCTGCGCCGCACGGGTGTGGTGGAGGCGCCCGGCGGCGTGCCGAGCCAGCGGCAGCGCGGTGACGAGCGGAGGCCTGTCGCATGACCACGCATTCGATCGCCGGCGGCGGCGAGCCCGGGGCGGCGGTACACACCGCGGCACAGAAGGGGACCGCGGCCGCGGCCAGGCGCCCGGGGCGGGACCGCTATCTCGATCTGCTGCGCTCCATCGCGCTGGTGCGGGTCGTCGTCTACCACATATTCGGCTGGGCCTGGCTGACGATCGTCTTCCCTTCCATGGGCGTGATGTTCGCGCTGGCGGGCTCGCTGATGGCGCGTTCGCTGTCGCGACCCGCGTGGGGTGTCATCCGGGGGCGTGTCCGCCGCCTGCTGCCGCCGACGTGGGCTTTCGCCGCGCTGGTCGTGCCAGTGATCTTCTACTTCGGCTGGAAGCCGTTGAAGGAAGAAGGCATCTGGTGGTTCATCAAGCTCGCCTGGTACATCGTCCCGGTCGGTGCGCCGCCCTACCCCTGGCACAGCGGTGACAAGTCCGGGCTGCTGGAGGACACCTGGGCCGTCCAGGCAGTGGGTCCGCTGTGGTACATCCGCGCGTATCTGTGGTTCGTGATCGCCTCGCCGCTGCTGCTGTGGGCGTTCAAGAAGGTGCCGTGGATGACGCTGCTCGCGCCGCTCGGCCTCACCGCGATCGTCGGTTCGGGGCTCTTCACGATCCCCGGCGAGACCGGCAACGCGATCACCGACTTCGCCTGCTACGGCTCCTGCTGGGTGCTGGGCTTCGCCCACCAGCAAGGCCTGCTGGCCACGATTCCCCGCTATGTCTCGATCTCCGTGTCAGCGCTGATCATGGCGTTCGGTCTGTGGTGGGCGTCGGGGCATCTGACGGCCGACGGCTGGGACCTCAACGACATCCCGCTGGCCCAGGCGACCTGGTCGTTCGGCTTCTGCGTGATCCTGCTGACGTACTCCCCGTCCTGGCAGCAACTGCCCGGCCGGCTCGCGCGCTTCGACAAGCTGGTCACCCTCGCCAACAACCGCGCGGTGACCATCTACCTGTGGCACAACCTGCTGATCATGGCGACGATACCGATCATCGACCTGCTCTGGCGGATACCGGGCGTCTGGCCGACGTACTCGGGCTTCCTGGAGAGCATCTACCCGATCCTGATGCTGATCGTCGTCTGGCCGCTGATAGGGCTGATGATCGTCGCCGTGGGCTGGCTGGAGGACGTGGCCGCCAAGCGCAGCCCGCGGCTGTGGCCGAACGGGGCCTCCCGGGGACGCAGGCGCTCACAGCGGAGCTGAGCGCCGGGTGAGAGCAAGGTTTCGCACCGGTCACCTCCCGCCACCGCGTTGAAACGAGCCGTCCATATCGTCTCTTCCACGACCGGACAAAGGTGGAGGCGCGTCATGGCAGGCCGATGGATCGAAGAGTGGGACCCCGAGAACGAGACGTTCTGGAAGGAGAAGGGGGAGCGGATCGCCAGGCGCAATCTTGCCTTCTCCGTGCTCAGTGAGCACATCGGCTTCTCGATCTGGACCCTGTTTTCCGTGATGGTCCTGTTCATGGGACCCGAGTACGGCATCGACCCGGCCGGGAAGTTCTTCCTGATCGCGACCGCGACGCTGGTCGGCGCATTGATCCGGGTCCCGTACACCTTCGCCGTCGCGAAGTTCGGCGGCCGGAACTGGACCATTTTCAGCGCGCTGCTCCTGCTGCTGCCGGCCGGCGCGGCATACGCGGTGATGGAGCCCGGCACCTCGTACAACACGTTCCTGGCGGTGGCCGCCCTCGCCGGCGTCGGCGGCGGAAACTTCGCGTCGTCCATGACGAACATCAACGCCTTCTTCCCGCTGCGCAAGAAGGGCTGGGCCCTCGGGCTCAACGCGGGCGGCGGCAACATCGGCGTCCCGGTCATCCAGCTGGTGTCCCTGCTGGTCATCGGCACCGCCGGTGCCGCCCAGCCGCGGCTCGTGCTGGCTGTCTACATCCCGCTGATCGTGATCGCCGCTCTGTGCGCCGCACTGTTCATGGACAACCTCGCGCCGGTCAAGAACGACACCGGTGCCGCGAAGGAGGCCGTGAAGGACGCCCACACGTGGATCATGGCCTTCCTCTACATCGGCACCTTCGGCTCGTTCATCGGCTACAGCTTCGCCTTCGGCCTGGTGCTGCAGACCCAGTTCGGCCGCACCCCGCTGCAGGCCGCCTCGCTCACTTTCATCGGCCCGCTGCTCGGCTCGCTGATCCGGCCTGTCGGCGGATCGCTCGCCGACCGCTTCGGCGGCGCCCGCATCACCCTGTGGAACTTCATCGCCATGGCCGGTGCGACGAGTGTCGTCATCGCCGCCTCGGTCCAGAAGTCCCTGCCGGTCTTCCTCGTCGGCTTCATCTCCCTGTTCGTGCTCACCGGCCTCGGCAACGGCTCCACGTACAAGATGATCCCCGGCATCTTCCAGAACAAGGCGCTCGCCAAGGGCATGACCGGTGAAGAGGCCGACGCCTACGGCCGCCGGCTGTCGGGCGCCTCGATGGGCCTGATCGGAGCCGTCGGCGCGATCGGCGGTCTCGCCATCAACCTCGCCTTCCGTCAGTCCTTCCTGACGGCGGGCACCGGCACCGCCGCCTTCGTCTCCTTCCTGGCCTTCTACGCAGTGTGCACGGTCGTGACCTGGGCGGTATACCTTCGCCGGCCGGTCGTGGTGCCCGTCCGCACGGCGGAGACCGAGACGGAGCCGCAGCTCGGGCTCGCCCGGGTGTGACCGGGCGGAGTACGTAACGACAGGGAAATATGAGCGATCCGGGCCTGTCACGCACCTTTGACAGGCTCGGTCGCCCATTGGCATCCAGGTGGGGACGACGACATGCACGACCACGGCCATCCGCACGGCCCTCTCACCGGCTTCACCGTCGGCGTCACCGCCGCCCGTCGCGCCGACGAGCTCGGCGCACTGCTGCGGCGGCGTGGTGCGGCTGTGCTGCACGCGCCCGCACTGCGTATCGTCCCGCTCGCCGACGATGCCGAACTCCTCGCCGCCACCAAGGAGTTGATCGACCACGCCCCTGATGTGGTGGTCGCCACCACTGCCATCGGCTTTCGCGGCTGGGTCGAGGCCGCCGACGGATGGGGCTTCGGCGAGGAGCTGCTGAGCCGGCTGCGCGGTGTGGAGCTGCTGGCCCGAGGCCCGAAGGTGAAGGGGGCGATCCGCGCCGCAGGGCTCACCGAGGAGTGGTCCCCGGCATCGGAGTCCATGGCCGAGGTGCTGGACCGGCTGCTCGGGCAGGGCGTGGCCGGCCGGCGTATCGCGCTCCAGCTGCACGGCGAGCCGCTGCCCGGATTCGTGGAGGCGCTGCGGGCCGGGGGCGCCGATGTCGTCCTCGTACCCGTCTACCGCTGGATGGCGCCGCAGGACATCGCCCCGCTGGACCGGATGCTGGACGCGGTCGTGTCCCGGAGCCTGGACGCCATCACCTTCACCAGTGCACCGGCCGCCGTCTCGCTGCTCTCGCGCGCCGCAGACCGCGGACTGCTGCCGCTGCTGCTCGACGCACTCGGGCACCATGTGCTCGCGGCCTGCGTGGGGCCGGTCACCGCCGTGCCGCTCCAGGCGGCCGGGGTCACCACCGTCCAGCCGGAGCGATTCCGGCTCGGCCCGCTCGTCCAGCTGATCGGCATCGAGCTGCCGGCCCGCGCCCGTACGCTTCCGGTCGCCGGTCACCGGATCGAGATCCGAGGTCATGCCGTCCTGATCGACGACGACCTGCGAACCGTCCCGCCCGCCGGAATGGCCCTGCTGCGTGCCCTGTCCGAGCGGCCCGGCTGGGTCGTCTCCCGCCCCGACCTGCTGCGCGCGCTGCCCGGCGCCGGCAGGGACGAGCACGCCGTCGAGACCGCGATGGCCCGGCTGCGTACGGCACTCGGAGCGCCGAAGCTGATCCAGACCGTGGTCAAGCGGGGGTACCGCCTGGCGCTCGACCCGGCGGCCGACACCAAGTACGCCGACGCCTGAGCGGTTTCCTCGCCGCTGGAGCGCCCGCAGCAGCGCGCGGGGCCACGAGGACACAGCGCAGGCGTCACCACCCGCCGCCCAGCCGTCGTTCGACCGGCAGGACGGCCGGTAAAGACAGGGTGTGGCCCGAGGAGGGGTTCCGGCCGCACCCGCCGACGGGCACTCTGGTGGGGGACAGCGGCGGTGACCCACAAGGCGGTGACAGGCGCATGACAGCGGGCTCGGGTGTGGGGATCCCCCCAGTGCAGCGAGGGGGAGAGTGGCGGTTCGGCTCCGGGCGGATCTGCCTGGATCTCGTGGCGACCTCACCGGAGTTCCCCCGGCCGCCCGCCGCCGCACAGGAACCACTCGCGGACACCGGGCGGTTGGAGCACTGGCTGATCGGGGCCGGACTGGTCCCGGAGGGCACCCGGCTCGGCTGTGTCGACGGAGTCTGGGTGAGCCGCTTCGTCGAACTGCGCGACTGCGTGGCCCAGCTGGTGCGCGCCGAACTCGACGGCCGGAGCGCGGAGTCCGCGCTGGAGCGGGTCAACACCATCGCGGCCGGGCCGCCGCCCCGCATCAGAGCCGTACGGGACCAGCACGGCGCGCTGGTCAGGGCCCTGTGCACGGCGCCCGATTGCGGTGCACTGCTCGCCGCTGTCGCGCGGGACGCCGTGGAGCTGCTGACCGATCCGGCGGACCGTTCACGGCTGCGGCAGTGCGAAGGAGACAACTGCCGCCGTGTGTATTTGGACACATCCCGTGGGCGCAGGCGCCGTTGGTGCTCGAGTGAGGTATGCGGCAATCGGGAACGCGTGGCCCGGCACCGACGGCGAACTGCCGCCGCAGCAGGGGCCTGAGGCCTCGAAAAAGATCTTGAAACTTTTTTGGCCGGCGTTGAGTGAACCCTTCGCGGCCCCCGTAGTGAAGGGGGACAAGCAGCCAGCCGAAAAACAAGGTCTCGACCGGGAGGTTCAGGTGCGCAAGGATGCCGCCGTGGCCGATGACCGTCCGCAACGGGCCCGCCATCGCAACGACAAGGCACGCGACACCTCCATGCCCGACGAGGAGTTGATGCGTGCCCTCTATCGCGAACATGCCGGACCGTTGCTCGCCTATGTACTGCGTCTTGTTGCCGGCGATCGCCAGCGCGCGGAAGACGTCGTACAGGAGACGCTCATCCGTGCCTGGAAGAATGCCGGCCAGCTCAACCGTGCGACCGGCTCTGTCCGACCCTGGCTGGTGACGGTCGCCCGGCGCATCGTCATCGACGGTCACCGCAGCCGGCAGGCCCGGCCGCAGGAGGTCGATCCGTCGCCGCTTGAGGTCATGCCCGCGGAGGACGAGATCGACAAGGCGTTGTGGCTGATGACGCTATCGGATGCGCTCGATGATTTGACGCCCGCCCACAGGGAAGTCCTTGTCGAGACGTACTTCAAGGGGCGCACGGTCAATGAGGCGGCCGAGACACTCGGCATACCCAGCGGGACCGTGCGGTCCCGGGTGTTTTATGCGCTCCGTTCCATGAAGCTCGCTCTGGAGGAAAGGGGGGTCTCGGCATGACCATGTATGAGCAGGAGTCCGTGCACGACGCCGTCGGCGCATATGTGCTCGGCGTGCTCGACGAAGCGGACGCCTCCGCCTTCGAGGCGCATCTGGCGGGCTGCGACATCTGCGCCGCCCACCTCGAGGAGTTCTCCGGAATCGAGCCGATGCTGGCGATGCTGGCCGAGGCACCCGCCCCCGCGCCGCCGCAGAGCAATGTCTACAACCTCCCCGGCATGCGCTCGGCACCGCCACCGACACGGCCTGTGCCCGTGGTTCCCTCCCCGCCCAGCCCCAAGCTGCTCGGCGGGCTCCTGAACGAGGTGGCCGCGAAGCGTGCGCAGAAGCGCCGGCGCGGGATGTACCTGGTCGCGGCGGCGGCCGCACTGATCATCGGCGGCCCGACCGCCGCGGTCATGGCCACGGGGAACGACGCGGGCAGCAACCAGGCGGCCCCCGACCCGCACCCCACCAGCCCCGCCGAGGACGCCTTCTTCAACCACATGGAGGAGAAGGTGCAGGCCACGGACGCGACGACCAAGGTCAATGCGGTCGTCGGCATGGAGAGGAAGCCGTATGGCACCCACGCGGTCCTGCAGCTGAAGGGCGTCAAGGGTCCTCTGAAGTGCAACCTCATCGCCGTCTCCAACACCGGCGAGGAGGAGGTTGTCACCTCCTGGTCGGTACCCAAGTGGGGATACGGCATCCCGGACAGCCCTGAAGAGGCCGGGAGAAAGCCGCTGTACGTGCACGGCGGAGCCGCGATGGACCGCGACGACATCGATCACTTCGAGATTCGGACCTTCGACGGCGAGCGACTGGTGGAGGTCGACGCCTGACAGACCGGCCCCCTTCGCGTACGGTTGACGGCTGCCCAGTGCACGTCAGAAGGGGGCCTCGGTGGCCGCGCAGGATGCCGCTGTGAATTCCGTGATCGGTTCGACCGCCGACACGGTGCGAGACCGCGAGATCGGTGTCGAACAGGAACATCTCGACAGGGTGTACCGCCGCCTCGAGGAGAAGATCCACGAGGCGGAATTCCTGATGCACGACGCCGCCCAGCGCGGTCAGGTCGGCACTCCCGGCGCGCTCGCCGAGCGGGACGCCCAGGTCTTCCGCGCGGGTATCCACCTCAACCGTCTCAACAGCGAGTTCGAGGACTTCCTCTTCGGCCGTATCGACCTGCTGTACGGCAAGGACGGCAAGAAGGGCCCCGACGGCGCGTACACCTCCGTCGAGCCCGCCGACGACGCCGTACGGCCGGACAACACCGCCGAGATCGGCGAGACCCTGCACATCGGCCGGATCGGCGTCCTCGACTCCGACTACGCGCCCATGGTCATCGACTGGCGCGCCCCCGCCGCTGCCCCCTTCTACCGCTCGACCCCGGTCGACCCCGGACGGGTGGTGCGCCGCCGGGTCATCCGCTCCAAGGGGCGCAAGGTCCTCGGTGTCGAGGACGACCTGATGCGTCCGGAGCTGACCGCCACGCTGGACGGCGCCGAGCTCCCGGTCATCGGCGACGGTGCCCTGATGGCGGCGCTCGGCCAGGCCCGCAGCCACACCATGCGTGACATCGTCGCCTCCATCCAGGCGGAGCAGGACCTGGTGATCCGCGCCCCCGCCGCGTCGGTCGCCCAGGTCGAGGGCGGCCCCGGTACGGGCAAGACGGCGGTCGCCCTGCACCGTGCGGCCTATCTGCTCTACCAGGACCGCCGGCGCTACGCGGGCGGCATCCTCATCGTCTCCCCGACCCCGCTGCTCGTCGCCTACACCGAGGGCGTGCTGCCGTCGCTCGGCGAGGAGGGCCAGGTCGCCATCCGCGCGCTCGGCTCGCTGGTCGACGGGGTGGAGGCCACGACGTACGACGATCCCGCGGTCGCCCGCGTCAAGGGGTCGTCGCGCATGCTCAAGGTGCTGCGCAAGGCCGCACGGGGCGCGCTGGAGCTTCCGGGCGGGGGCGCCACGGGTGCGGCTGCCGCCGGGCGCGGCGGGCAGCTCGCGCTCGGCGAGGACGACGTGGCCCAGGCCGTACCCGCCGAGTCGCCCACCCGGCTGCGGGTCGTCGCCTTCGGGCGGCGGCTCGAGCTGGAGGCCGACGAGCTGCAGCGCATCCGGCACAACGTTCTCGGCGGGACGGCGCCGGTCAATCTGCTGCGCCCGCGCGCCCGGCGCCTGCTGCTGGACGCCCTGTACGCCAAGTCCGGCGCGACCGGCCGTGCTGCGTCCTCCTCCTACACGGACCCCGAGCTCGCCGCCGAGCTGCGCTCGTCCTTCGACGAGGACGTCACGAGCGAGGACAGTTTCATCGAGTTCCTCGACGCGTGGTGGCCGGAGCTCACCCCGCGCGCGGTGCTCTCCGCGATGGCCGACGAGCGGCGTCTCGGCCGCTGGGCGCGCCGGGTGCTCAACCCGGGCGAGGTGCGCAGACTCGCCCGGTCGCTGCGCCGTGACGCCCTGTCCGTGCACGATGTGGCGCTGCTCGACGAACTGCAGGCGCAGCTCGGCACCCCGGCCCGCCCCCGCAAGAAGCGCGAGCTCGACCCGCTGGACCAGCTCACCGGTCTGGAGGAGCTCATGCCGCAGCGCGAGGAGACCCAGCGTGAGCGGCAGGAGCGGCTGGCGGCCGAGCGCACCGAGTACGCGCATGTCATCGTCGACGAGGCGCAGGATCTGACGCCGATGCAGTGGCGGATGGTCGGCCGCCGGGGCAGGCACGCCACCTGGACGGTCGTCGGGGACCCCGCCCAGTCGTCCTGGCCGTCCCCGGACGAGGCGGCCGAGGCCCGTGACGAGGCGCTCGGCACCCGGCCCCGGCGCCGCTTCGAGCTGACCGTCAACTACCGCAACCCGGCCGAGATCGCCGCACTCTCGGCCAAGGTGCTCAAGCTCGCGATGCCCGGGATGCGCGCCCCGTCCGCGGTCCGCTCCACGGGCGTACTGCCGCGCTTCGCCGCCGTACCGGAGGGCAGCGACCTGGCCAGGACCGTGCGGGCCGAGGTACAGCGGCTGCTGGACGAGGTCGAGGGCACCGTCGGTGTCGTCGTCGCCATGAACCGGCGCGAGCAGGCGGCACGTTGGCTGGCGGGGCTCGGCGAGCGCGTGGTGGTGCTGGGGTCGCTGGAGGCCAAGGGCCTCGAGTACGACGCCACGGTGGTCGCCTCGCCGGCGGAGATCGCGGACGAGTCGTCTGCGGGGCTGCGGGTGCTCTACGTGGCGCTGACCCGGGCGACGCAGCAGCTCACGGTGGTCTCGGGCCCGCGCGACAAGCCGGACGAGAACGGGATCCCGGACCTGCTGCGGGACTGAAGCGGACCACGTGGGGCCACTGACGCGGAGTCAACCTGCGATGTCGGAATCACTTGCCGGGGTGGTTTGTTAGCCTTGGTGTGGCACCGGCCCGATCCAAGCCCCCGGGCCCAACCTTCGTCCCTCAGAGGGACCACTTGCCGCGAGGCGAGCATGGCGGGTCGGTGCCACCTGATCCGGACATTCCGTCCACACGGGAGAGGCCCGCGTCACCCATCGGTGACGCGGGCCTCTTCTGCTTGACCTGCGCATCTCGTATGGTGGAAAAGAACTTCCGAAAACTAAATGACCGCATTACCTGCTACTGGCAGGTAGGTGTCACCATCGGAAGGCGCTGCCGGGCACCGGCCACGGCGCCGCACAGCAACGAAGCTAGGGAAAGCAGAGGAACCCGGCCATGGCAACGGCGCCCAGCGTCTCGTACTCGATGACGGTCCGGCTGGAGGTGCCCGCGAGCGGAACCGCGGTCTCCCAGCTCACCACGGCGGTGGAGTCCAACGGCGGCTCCGTGACCGGCCTCGACGTGACGGCATCCGGCCACGAGAAGCTGCGGATAGATGTCACGATCGCCGCCTCCTCCACCGCGCACGCCGACGAGATCGTCGAGGAGCTGCGCAAGATCGAGGGCGTCGTCCTCGGCAAGGTCTCCGACCGTACGTTCCTCATGCACCTCGGCGGCAAGATCGAGATGCAGTCCAAGCACCCCATCCGCAACCGTGACGATCTCTCGATGATCTACACCCCGGGTGTGGCCCGCGTCTGCATGGCCATCGCCGAGAATCCCGAGGACGCCCGCCGCCTCACCATCAAGCGCAATTCCGTTGCAGTGGTGACCGACGGGTCCGCCGTACTCGGCCTCGGCAACATCGGCCCCAAAGCCGCCCTGCCCGTCATGGAGGGCAAGGCGGCCCTCTTCAAGCGCTTCGCCGGCATCGACGCCTGGCCGCTGTGTCTGGACACCCAGGACACCGACGCCATCGTCGAGATCGTCAAGGCGATCGCCCCCGGCTTCGCCGGCATCAATCTCGAGGACATCTCCGCGCCCCGCTGCTTCGAGATCGAGGCGCGGCTGCGTGAGGCCCTGGACATCCCCGTCTTCCACGACGACCAGCACGGCACCGCGATCGTCGTGCTCGCCGCGCTGACCAACGCATTGCGCGTGGTGAGCAAGGCGATCGAGGACGTGCGGGTGGTCATGTCCGGTGCGGGTGCGGCCGGTACGGCCATCCTCAAGCTGCTGATCGCCGCGGGCGTCAAGCACGCGGTCGTCGCCGACATCCACGGTGTCGTGCACGCGGGCCGTGCGGACCTGGTGGACGCCGCGCCCGGGACGCCGCTGCGCTGGATCGCCGACAACACCAACCCCGAGGGCGTCACCGGCACGCTCAAGGAAGCGGTCGCCGGCGCGGACGTGTTCATCGGCGTCTCGGCCCCGAACGTGCTCGGCGCGGACGACGTCGCGGCGATGGCGGAGGGCGCCATCGTGTTCGCGCTCGCGAACCCCGACCCCGAGATCGACCCGGCAATCGCCCGCCAGACGGCGGCAGTTGTGGCCACCGGCCGCTCGGACTTCCCCAACCAGATCAACAACGTGCTGGTCTTCCCGGGCGTCTTCCGCGGCCTGCTGGACGCTCAGTCCCGCACCGTCAACACCGAGATGATGCTCGCGGCCGCGACCGCGCTCGCGAACGTCGTGTCCGAGGACGAACTCAACCCGAACTACATCGTTCCGTCCGTCTTCAACGACAAGGTGGCGGGAGCGGTCGCGGGCGCGGTGCGCGAGGCGGCCAGGGCGGCAGGGGCGGCTGTGACAGGCCCCACGTCCGCCTGACATACGGCGCGTCGCGGGTCGCGGGGCCGCAAACCCCCCCTTAGGGTGGCGGACCATGAGCCGGCGGCCCCCGGTCCGCCCCGCCCGTCGCTCCGATGAGTTCCGGGGGAGTAGACGGAACGTCACCACGACGAGGCAGTGGCGCTTTTCGTGTGACTCCGGAGGGTGCCGGATTGGCTTTCCCGCCGCTGGTGGGGGCAGGATGCGTATTCGGGCGCGAGGGTCTGACAGCAGACCCGGGTCCGGGGACTGTCCAAGGGCCCTGGCAGCATCGGCTTCGATCTCACGCCTCACAGGCAAGAAGAACACGGGAGTAAGAACATGAACCGCAGTGAGCTGGTGGCCGCGCTGGCCGACCGCGCCGAGGTGACCCGCAAGGACGCCGACGCCGTGCTGGCCGCTCTCGCCGAGACCGTCGGCGAGGTCGTCGCCAAGGGCGACGAGAAGGTCACCATCCCCGGCTTCCTGACCTTCGAGCGCACCCACCGTGCCGCTCGCACCGCTCGTAACCCGCAGACCGGCGACCCGATCCAGATCCCGGCCGGCTACAGCGTGAAGGTCTCCGCGGGCTCGAAGCTCAAGGAAGCCGCCAAGGGCAACTGAGCCTCCGGCAGCACCAAGGGCGGCCACCTGTGCGGGTGGCCGCCCTTTCGCGCGCCTACGCCCCGCTGAAGCCCCTTCCCGGGGCGCCGGCCCGGGCCCCCGGCGTCCTGCGTGCCGCAAGGGCTGCCCGTGCCGGGCGCTCGGCCGGGGCCCCGGGAAGCGTCCTCGACGCCGCTGCGGCGGCGGAGGCCGAGTGAACAGCGCCCCCCGGCCCGGCCGCGGTCGGCTGCGTGCGGCCCGGCCGGAACGTGACCCCTTCGACCGGTGGCACGGCGTCTTCCTCGGCGCGGACGTCGTCGCCGAGGAGGCCGCCGCCGAGGGCAAGGTCGGCGAGCTGCGCCGCGACCCCTTCACATGCGGCCGGTCCCTCCGGTACGGGTCCGGGGAGAGGGCGCCTCTACGGCCCGGGCCGCGGAGGGTGCCTCCTACGGCCCCGGGCCCTAGGAGAGGGCCGGGGGAAGGGCGGCCTCCCGCCCCGCAGATACGCGACGGCCCCCGCGGGACACCCGCGAGGGCCGTCGGAGCGTCGTGCCGGTCAGACGATCGGGCCGCCCGGCAGCTCCACCTTCGCGCCGAGCTTCTCGAGCTTCTCCATGAAGTTCTCGTAGCCGCGGTTGATCAGGTCGATACCGTGCACACGCGACGTCCCCTGCGCCGCCAGCGCCGCGATCAGGTACGAGAACCCGCCGCGCAGGTCCGGGATGACCAGGTCCGCGCCCTGGAGCTTCGTCGGGCCCGACACGACTGCCGAGTGCAGGAAGTTGCGCTGGCCGAAGCGGCAGTGGGAGCCGCCCAGGCACTCGCGGTACAGCTGGATGTGTGCACCCATCTGGTTCAGTGCCGAGGTGAAGCCGAGCCGCGACTCGTACACCGTCTCGTGGACGATGGACAGGCCCGTCGCCTGCGTCAGTGCCACCACCAGGGGCTGCTGCCAGTCGGTCTGGAAGCCGGGGTGCACGTCCGTCTCGAGCGCGATCGACTTCAGGTGGCCGCCCGGGTGCCAGAAGCGGATGCCCTCGTCGTCGATCTCGAAGGCGCCGCCGACCTTCCGGTACGTGTTCAGGAAGGTCATCATCGAGCGCTGCTGCGCGCCGCGCACGTAGATGTTGCCCTCGGTCGCCAGTGCCGCCGACGCCCAGGAGGCAGCCTCCAGCCGGTCCGGGAGCGCGCGGTGCGTGTATCCGCCGAGCTTGTCGACACCGGTGATCCGGATCGTCCGGTCGGTGTCCACGGAGATGATCGCGCCCATTTTCTGCAGGACGCAGATCAGGTCCTCGATCTCCGGCTCCACCGCCGCGTTGGTCAGCTCGGTGACGCCCTCGGCCAGCACCGCCGTCAGCAGCACCTGCTCGGTCGAGCCGACGGACGGGTACGGCAGCCGGATCTTGGTGCCGCGCAGCCGCTGCGGGGCCTCCAGGTACTGGCCGTCCGCCCGCTTCTCGATCGTCGCGCCGAACTGGCGCAGCACGTCGAAGTGGAAGTCGATCGGCCGGCCGCCGATGTCGCAGCCGCCCAGGCCCGGGATGAAGGCGTGGCCGAGACGGTGCAGCAGCGGCCCGCAGAACAGGATCGGGATGCGCGACGAGCCCGCGTGGGCATCGATGTCGGCGACGTTCGCGCTCTCCACGTGCGTCGGGTCGAGGACCAGCTCACCGGGCTCCTCGCCCGGGCGGACGGTCACACCGTGCAGCTGGAGCAGCCCGCGGACGACACGCACATCACGGATGTCGGGCACATTGCGCAGCCGGCTCGGCTCGCTGCCGAGCAGGGCGGCGACCATCGCCTTGGGCACGAGGTTCTTCGCGCCGCGGACGCGGATCTCGCCCTCCAGCGGGGTGCCGCCGTGGACAAGCAGTACATCGTCGGTGCCGGTCATGAATCTCGCGTTCCGGAGTCGTCGGGCAGGGGGCCAGAGAAAAGGGTAAGGGTCGTGTGCCCCTGCGCCGTAGGGCTGGGACAGACCGCAGGCGTAATGAATTCGGTACAACACGGTCCGTATCCCCTTGCTCGCGCAAGGTCACCGCCGGGCCTCCCGGCCGGGCTCGCGCCCGGCGCCCTCTGAGCTGCGCTCACTCACACTCTGCCGCTCACCCCCCGCAGAGGGCGAAGATGCGGGATCATGTCTCGCATGACCGAGGTGTCCTCGCTCACAGGACGGCTGCTCGTCGCCACACCCGCCCTCGCGGACCCGAACTTCGACCGCGCGGTGGTGCTGCTGCTCGACCACGACGACGAGGGCTCCCTCGGCGTGGTTCTGAACAGGCCCACCCCGGTGGGCGTGGGCGACATCCTGGAGCCGTGGGCCGGGCTGGCCGGTGAGCCGGGTGTGGTCTTCCAGGGGGGCCCGGTCTCCCTCGATTCGGCGCTCGGCGTCGCGGTCATCCCCGGCGACGAGGGGCCGCTCGGCTGGCGGCGGGTGTACGGCGCGATCGGCCTGGTGGACCTGGAGGCGCCGCCGGAGCTGCTCGGGGCGGCCCTCGGCTCCCTGCGCATCTTCGCCGGGTACGCGGGCTGGGGCCCGGGGCAGCTGGAGGACGAGCTGACCGACGGCGCCTGGTACGTCGTCGAGTCGGAGCCCGGCGATGTCTCGTCACCGAACCCGGAGAGCCTGTGGCGTGCGGTGCTGCGGCGCCAGCGCAGTGAACTGGCCATGTTCGCGACGTATCCGGACGACCCGAGTCTGAACTGACGGGCCCGCCGGCGGCGCAGCCCGCCCCGCGGGGTCCTCCTCCCGTACCGCCCCGGGCGTGGGTACCCTTGGAGCTCATGAGCACTCTTGAGCCCGAGCGCGGGACAGGCACCGGGATCCTCGTAGAACCGACGCCGCAGGTGTCGCACGGCGACGGCGACCACGAGCGCTTCGCCCATTACGTCCAGAAGGACAAGATCATGGCGAGTGCCCTCGACGGCACTCCCGTGGTGGCCCTGTGCGGGAAGGTCTGGGTTCCCGGACGCGACCCCAAGAAGTACCCGGTCTGCCCGATGTGCAAGGAGATCTACGACTCCATGGGCTCCGGCGGCGACAAGGGTGACAAGGGCGGCAAGGACAAGAAGTAGCCCGGGCTTCACGGCAACGCCCGACGGCTCACGGCCCCCGGGGCACGCATGCAGCGTGCCCCGGGGGCCGTTTTCCGTGTCCAGCGGGCCGTTCGCGTTGCGCGGGGTGCGGCCACCGGCCACAGAGTGGTTGAGACCTCTTGTACGGCCCGCGGGTGCGGCTCTAGCCTCCTGCGTGTTGTGCAGTGCGAAACACTCGTTGCATATGTTGCAACGCCGATTCGTAGGGGACCCAGCATGAAGCTCATCGCCCGAATTGCCTCCCCCGTCGCGGCCCTTGCGCTGGCGGCCCTCACCGGGGTGGCCTGCGCCCCTCAGACCTCCGACACCGGCGCCAAGCAGGACGACAAGAGCGGCACGCTGCGGGTCTGGCTCTTCCAGGAGGTCAGCAACCAGCCGAAGGAACAGGTCGTCGACGCCGCCGTGACCGCCTTCGAGAAGGCGCACAAGGGCGCGAAGGCGGAGGTCGAGTACATCCCCGTCGAAACCCGCGCCCAGCGGATCAAGGCCGCCTTCAACGACCCGAAGAGCGCCCCGGATCTGATCGAGTACGGCAACACCGACACCGCCGGGTACGTCAAGGACGGCGGACTCGCGGACATCAGCGCCGAGTTCGACGCCTGGGACGAGGCCGAGGACACCGACCCGACCGCCCGGCAGTCGGTCACCGTCGGCACCAAGGTCTACGGCGCGCCGCTGTTCGTCGGCGTCCGCGCCCTCTACTACCGCACCGACGTCTTCAAGGACCTGGGGATCGAGCCGCCCAGGACCCAGGCCGAACTGATCACCACCGCAAAGAGGATCCACAGGGCGAAGCCCGGAATGTACGGGCTCGCGGTCGGCGGCGCGTACACCTACGGCGCGATGCCCTTCATCTGGGCCAACGGCGGCGAACTGGCCGAGGAGAGCGGCGGCTCCTACGCCGCGGCCATCGACAGTCCGGCCGCGCAGAAGGGCATCGCGTCGTACGCCTCCCTCTTCGGTGACGACAACTGCCCGGCGGCCAAGTGCGCCTCCATGGGCGGCAACGCCACCGTCACCGCCTTCGCCTCCGGCAAGGCCGCCATGGCGATCGGCGGCGACTTCAGCCACCAGGCGGTCGAGGCCGGCGCGGTCAAGGGCACGTACGCCGTCGTGCCGCTGCCGGGCCTGAAGGCGGGCGAGATCGCCCCGGCCTTCGCCGGCGGCAACAACCTCGGTGTCCTCAAGAGCAGTTCGCACCGGACGCTGGCCGTCGACCTGATGAAGCGGCTCGCGGGCAAGGAGACCCAGGCCGAGCTGTTCGACGCGATGGGGTTCCTGCCCACGTACACCGACGTACGGGCCGAGGCGGCGCAGAAGGAGCCGTTCGTGAAGCCCTTCATCGAGACGCTGGGCGCGGGCGCCAAGTTCGTTCCGGCCTCCCCGGCCTGGGGGCAGATCGACGCCTCGCTCGTCCTGCCGACCATGTTCCAGGAGGTCGTCAGCGGCAAGAAGGACGTGGCGAGGGCCTCCGCCGACGCCGCGAAGAAGATGGACGCCGCATTCGCGGACGCGGGCTGAGCGGCCCGGGCAGGCGAAGCGCGATGACGCACAACGCCACCGCGGCCGAGCCGGCCGCGGTCCCCGCCAGGTCCGCGGCGGCCCGCACGTCCCACGCCCCGCGGCCGTGGCGCTCCGGCGCCTGGACGCCCTGGCTGTATCTCGCGCCCGCGCTGGTGGTGCTCGCCGGACTGCTCGTCTACCCGATCTACCAGCTCGGCCTGATCTCCGTCCTGGAGTACACCCAGGCCCAGGTCAGCGGCGGCGAACCCACCACCTTCCAGGGCCTCGGCAACTACCGGACCCTCCTTGCGGACGGCCAGTTCCGGCAGGTGCTGCCGGCGACCGTGCTCTTCGCGGCCGCCTGCGTCCTCGCCACCCTCGCGGTCGGCTGCGCACTGGCCGTCCTGCTCACACGGATACGGGCCGTGCCGCGCCTCGCGCTGATGCTGGCCGCGCTCGGCGCCTGGGCGACCCCGGCCATCACCGGCTCCACCGTCTGGGTGTTCCTCTTCGACCCCGACTTCGGCCCGGTGAACCGGGTGCTGGGACTGGGCGACTTCTCCTGGACGTACGGGCGCTACAGCGCCTTCGCCCTTGTCCTCTTCGAGGTCGTCTGGTGCTCGTTCCCCTTTGTGATGGTGACCGTGTACGCGGGCATCAGGGCGATCCCCGGGGAGGTGCTGGAGGCGGCGTCCCTGGACGGTGCCTCGCAGTGGCGCATCTGGCGCTCCGTCATGGCGCCGATGCTCCGCCCCATTCTGGTCGTCGTCACCATTCAGTCGGTCATCTGGGACTTCAAGGTCTTCACGCAGATCTATGTGATGACGAACGGCGGAGGAATCGCCGGACAGAATCTCGTGCTCAATGTCTACGCCTACCAAAAGGCCTTCGCGTCCTCGCAGTACAGCCTGGGGGCGGCCATCGGCGTCGTCATGCTGCTGATCCTGCTGGTGGTCACCTTGGTCCATCTACGGCTGCTTCGCCGCCAAGGGGAGGAATGGTGAGCGCGTTCTCCGCTCGTGTCCGCGTGCGCCGGCCGTGGCGTCTCGCCGCGGAGGCGACCGCCCTGCTCATCGCGGCCGCCGTCGCCTTCCCGCTCTACTGGATGGTGCTTTCCGCCTTCAAACCGGCGGGCGAGATCCAGTCCACCGCGCCCCGGCCATGGACGCTTTCACCGTCCCTCGACTCGTTCCGCCGCGTCTTCGAGCAGCAGGAATTCGGCCGCTACTTCCTCAACAGCCTCTTCGTGGCCGGGGCGGTCGTCATCGCCTCCGCCCTGATCGCGTTTCTCGCGGCGACGGCCGTGACCCGCTTCCGTTTCCGGTTCCGTACCACGCTTCTGATCATGTTCCTGGTCGCGCAGATGGTGCCGCTCGAGGCGCTGACCATCCCACTCTTCTTCCTGATGCGGGACTTCGGACAGCTCAACACCCTCGGCGCGCTGATCCTTCCGCACATCGCCTTCTCGCTGCCGTTCGCGATCTGGATGCTGCGCGGCTTCGTCAGGGCGGTCCCTGACGCGCTGGAGGAGGCCGCTTGCATGGACGGCGCGAGCCGTACGCGCTTCCTCTGGCAGATTCTGTTTCCGCTGGTCTTCCCGGGGCTGGTGGCGACGAGCGTCTTCTCGTTCATCTCCACGTGGAACGACTTCCTGTTCGCGAAGTCCTTCATCATCAGCGACACCTCCCAGTCCACGCTTCCGATGGCGCTGCTGGTCTTCTTCAAGCCGGACGAGAACGACTGGGGTGGCATCATGGCGGCGTCGACCGTGATGACTGTTCCTGTGCTCGTCTTCTTCGTACTCGTACAGCGACGTCTGGTCTCGGGGCTGGGCGGATCGGTGAAGGACTGACGGTATGAGCAACCATCACCCTGCCCCCACACCGGCGGTGGGACTTGTTCCGGCTCCGGTGCGGCTGTCCGACTCGCTGCCCGGCGGCGGCACGGGATACGTCATCGACGCGGAGACCGAGATCCAGGCGGGCCCCGGCACCGAGCGGGTCGCGCAGTGGCTGCGCGCCACCGTCGGTGCGGCCACCGGGTACCCGCTTCCGCCGCACACGGACAACTGGAACCGCATCCTGCTGCGGATCATCCCCTCGCTCGCCGACGAGCTCGGCGGCCCGGAGGCGTACCGCTTCACCGCCGACGGCTACGTCGTCGCCATCGACGGGGCGAGCGAGGCGGGTGTGTTCTGGGGTGCCCAGACCTTCCGTCAGTTGCTCGGTCCGGACGCCTACCGCCGGGCTCCCGTCGTCAGGAAGGAGGAGTGGGAAGTCCCCGCCGTCACCATCCATGACGCCCCCCGCTTCGCCTGGCGCGGCCTCATGCTCGACGTGTCACGGCATTTCATGCCCAAGGACGATGTCCTGCGCCATCTCGATCTGATGGCCGCCCACAAGCTCAACGTCCTCCATCTCCATCTCACCGACGACCAGGGCTGGCGCATCGAGATCAAGCGCTACCCGAGGCTCACCGAGGTCGGCGCCTGGCGGGCCCGCACCAAGTACGGGCACCGGGCGTCGCCGCTGTGGGACGAGAAGCCGCACGGCGGTCACTACACCCAGGACGACATCCGCGAGATCGTCGCGTACGCCGCCGAGCGGCATATCACCGTCGTCCCCGAGATCGACATCCCCGGCCACTCGCAGGCGGCCATCGCCGCATATCCGGAACTGGGCAACACGGACGTCATCGACACAACCTCCCTGACGGTCTGGGACACCTGGGGCGTCAGCAAGAACGTACTCGCCCCCACCGACACCACCCTGCGCTTCTACGAGGGAGTGCTGGAGGAGGTCCTCGACCTGTTCCCGTCCGTCTTTGTGCACATCGGCGGCGACGAGTGCGCCAAGGACCAGTGGAAGGCGTCACCGGCCGTCCAGGCCCGGATCAACGAGCTCGGGCTGGCGGACGAGGACGAGCTGCAGTCGTGGTTCGTCCGGCACTTCGACCGCTGGCTGACCGGTCGCGGCCGGCGGCTCATCGGCTGGGACGAGATCCTTCAGGGCGGTCTCGCGCCCGGCGCCGCCGTCTCCTCCTGGCGCGGCTACCGGGGCGGCATCGATGCGGCCACCGCCGGCCATGACGTCGTCATGTGCCCCGAGCAGCACGTGTACTTGGACTACCGCCAGGCCGCCGGGGACGACGAGCCCATGCCCATCGCCTATGTCCGCACCCTCGAGGACGTCTACCGCTTCGAGCCGGTACCCCCGTTCCTCGCGCCCGAGGCGGCCGCGCATGTGCTCGGCACGCAGGCCAATGTCTGGACCGAGGTGATGCAGGACCGCTCCCGCGTCGACTACCAGGTCTTCCCGCGCCTGGCCGCCTTCGCGGAGGTCGCCTGGTCCCGGCTGCCCGCACCCGCGGAACGCGACTTCGCGGACTTCGAGCGGCGAATGACCGTCCATTACGCCCGCCTTGACGCGCTCGGTGTCGACTACCGTCCGCCCGGCGGCCCGTTGCCGTGGCAGCGGCGCCCTGCCCCCGAAGGAATGACGGGGAGCCTCGGACGCCCGATCGAGGGCGCGCCCCCGATCGTGTGAGCCCGGTGCAAGGAGGGATGTGACGCAACAGGGTCTTTGCGACTGTGGGGGTCGTAGGCGAAAGTCGTACAAGGGGCGCTGAAGGGTGGCAATCCGGCTGTGGTGCTGACGGTGCGAGAAACCGGACTTTTGGTACGTGAGGGGACTTGAGGGGCGAATATGCCCTTCGTGGACCCTCTCGTCGGTCAGTTCGGAAGATGTGCCAGAGTTGCCACGTCCGCCCTGTGAGCACGTACGGTACGGCAACACACGCGCGACAGCCGGGACACCGGGAAGGGGCAGCTGGGTGACCACGCACGCACCGCAGACGGCACAGTCGGTGACGCTGCCGGCCTCGCTCGACGAGGCAGTGGCGGCGCTCACCGCCATGCCCGCAGCCGTCCCGGTCGCCGGCGGTACCGACCTCATGGCAGCGGTCAACAAGGGCCGGCTCCGTCCCGCCGGCCTCGTCGGCCTCGGCCGCATCAGCGAGATCCGCGGCTGGCGCTACCAGGACGGACACGCCCTGCTCGGTGCGGGCCTCACCCACGCCCGCATGGGCCGTCCGGACTTCGCCGCCCTCATCCCGGCGCTCGCCGCGTCCGCCAGGGCGGCCGGCCCGCCCCAGATCCGCAACGCGGGCACTCTCGGCGGCAACATCGCCGGAGCCGCGCCCACCGGTGACACCCTGCCCGTCCTGGCCGCCCTCGAGGCGGACCTGGTGATCGCGGGCCCGGGCGGCGAACGCCGTGAGATCCCGGTTTCCCACCTGCTGGCCGGCCGGGAGCTGCTCGGCCCGGCCGAGCTCATCGGCTTCGTACGCGTACCTCTGCTGCACGCCCCGCAGGTCTTCCTGAAGGCCACCGGCCGGACCGGCCCCGGCCGCGCCAGCGCATCCGTCGCCGTCGTGCTCGACCCGGCGCGGCGCGGTGTGCGCTGTGCCGTGGGTGCCATCGCGCCGATGCCGCTGCGGCCGCTGGAGGCCGAGCGCTGGATCGCGTCGCTGATCGACTGGGACGGCGAGCGCGGGCTGGCGGGCGAGGCGCTGGCGGCGTTCGGCGAGTACGTCGCCGCCGCGTGCATCCCCGACCCGGCGCCGGCCGCGCCGGGGGAGGAGCCGGAGGTGCTGCCGCCGGCCGTACTGCATCTGCGGCGCACCGTCGCCGCGCTGGCCCGACGGGCACTGGGGAGGGCGCTGTCGTGAGCAACGACGACAACACGCGGGAGTTCCCGGAGGGCTTCTCCGACGGGTTCCAGTACGAGCAGGGCGGCTGGCAGCCGACCCCGCAGGGCGGCGAGTACGACAGCGAGGCCACGGCCTTCCTCCAGCTGCCGCCCGACGCCGCGTTCGACGCCGCACCGCTCGAGGCGCCGGGCCACGGCTACGTGCCGCCCATGATCATGCCGCTGACCCCGGCCGCCGGGACCGACCCGGGCACGACCGGCAACTGGACGACCCAGTGGCCGGAGCCGGAGGCCGGCGACCCGCAGGCCACCGGTCAGTGGAACTTCCCCGAGGAGCGGGCCCCGGAGCACGCTGCCGCGGACGCGACCGGTCAGTGGAGCTTCCCGTCGGCGGACGCCGACGTAGCGGCACCGGCGGCCGAGCAGGACGACCGGTACGGCACACCCGCACCCGCGCCGGGCCCCGGCGGAGCGCCGGCCTCGTGGACGACCCTCCCGGGTGGTGCGACGGCGCCGTGGGCGCAGCAGGAGCAGCCCGAGCCGGCGGCGGCCGAAGAGCCGGCCGGATCGCCCGACGCCCCGGCCGGATCGCCCGACGCCGCGGCGTCCGCCGACGACGCCGGGCACGCGCCCGACGCGGGCGACTCGACTTCCGTCGAACCCACGGCCGAAGCCGCGCCCGTTGCGCCCGTCACGTCCTCCGCCGGGAGCGACGAGCACCCCTCCACCTCCTACGTCCTGCGGGTCAACGGCACCGACCGGCCCGTCTCCGACGCCTGGATCGGCGAGTCCCTGCTCTACGTGCTGCGCGAGCGCCTCGGCCTCGCCGGCGCCAAGGACGGCTGCTCGCAGGGCGAGTGCGGGGCCTGCAACGTCCAGGTCGACGGCAGGCTCGTCGCGTCCTGCCTGGTCCCCGCGGCGACCGCGGCCGGCTCCGAGGTGCGTACGGTCGAGGGCCTCGCCACCGACGGTGAACCGTCCGACGTCCAGCGCGCCCTCGCCGCCTGCGGCGCGGTCCAGTGCGGCTTCTGCATCCCGGGCATGGCCATGACCGTCCACGACCTCCTGGAGGGCAACCACGCCCCCACCGAGCTCGAGACCCGTCAGGCCCTGTGCGGAAACCTGTGCCGCTGCTCCGGCTACCGGGGCGTGCTCGACGCCGTGCGCGACGTGGTCGCCGAGCGCGCGGCCGCCGCCGCGGCCGCAGCGGAACCGGCCGAGGAAGCCCGCATCCCGCACCAGGCACCGCCCGGCGCCGGTAGTGTGCGGCCCCACCCGCACGACGGAGGCATGGCGTGAGCAACGACGCGGCCACCACTGCGCCCCCCGCGACGGTCGACGGCCAGGAGCCGGCCCCGCCCGTTCACGGCCTCGGCGCCTCCCTCCCCCCGGCCGACACCCGCGCCAAGACGGAGGGCACCTTTCCGTACGCCGCCGACCTGTGGGCGGAGGGCCTGCTGTGGGCGGCGCTGCTGCGCTCGCCGCACCCGCACGCCCGGATCCTCTCGATCGACACCTCCGCCGCCGAGGAGATGCCGGGCGTACGCGCGGTGATCACGCACGAGGACATCCCTGGGGACGGCGCCTACGGCAGGCGGATCGCCGACCGGCCCGTCTTCGCCTCGGACATCGTCCGCCACCACGGCGAGGCGATCGCCGCAGTCGCGGCCGACCACCCCGACACCGCACGTCTGGCCGCGGCGGCGATCGCGGTCGAGTACGAGGTCCTCGATCCGGTCACCGACCCGGAGAAGGCCTTCGAGGCCGAGCCGCTGCATCCCGACGGCAACCTCATCCGCCACATCCCGCTGCGCTACGGCGACGCGGAGGCGACCGGCGAGGTGATCGTCGACGGTCTGTACCGCATCGGCCGCCAGGACCCGGCGCCCATCGGCGCCGAGGCCGGGCTCGCCGTACCGCGCCCCGACGGCGGCGTCGAGCTGTACTGCGCGTCGACCGATCCGCACACCGACCGTGATCTGGCGGCGGCCTGCTTCGGCCTCGAGCCCGAGCGGGTCAAGGTCGTGGTCACGGGCGTGCCCGGCGCGACCGGCGACCGCGAGGACCCCGGCTTCCAGCTCCCGCTCGGACTGCTGGCGCTGAAGACCGGCTGCCCCGTCAAACTCACCGCTACGCGCGAGGAGTCGTTCCTCGGCCACGCCCACCGCCACCCGACGCTGCTGCGCTACCGCCACCACGCGGACGCGGAGGGCCGGCTGGTCAAGGTCGAGGCCCAGCTGCTGCTCGACGCGGGCGCGTACGCCGACGCCTCGTCCGAGTCGCTGGCCGCCGCGGTCGCCTTCGCCTGCGGCCCGTACGTGGTCCCGCATGCGGTCATCGAGGGCTGGGCGGTCCGCACGAACAACCCGCCCTCGGGCCATGTCCGTGGCGAGGGCGCGATGCAGGTCTGCGCGGCGTACGAGGCCCAGATGGACAAACTGGCCGCGAAACTGGGCGTGGACCCCACCGAGATCCGCCTGCGCAATGTGCTGGCCACCGGTGACATCCTGCCCACCGGCCAGACCGTGACGTGCCCGGCACCCGTTGCGGAACTCCTTCAGGCCGTACGTGACTTCCCCCTCCCCTCCCTCCCCAAGGACACCCCGGAGAACGACTGGCTCCTCCCGGGCGGCCCCGAAGGCGCGGGCGAGCCGGGCGCGGTGCGCCGCGGCGTCGGATACGCGCTGGGCATGGTCCACATGCTCGGGGCCGAAGGCACCGACGAGGTCTCCACGGCGACGGTCAAGGTGCAGGACGGCAGAGCGACCGTCATCTGCGCGGCGGTGGAGACCGGTTCGGGCTTCACCACCCTCGCCCGCCAGATCGTCCAGGAGACGCTCGGCATCGACGAGGTGCATGTCGCCTCGGTCGACACCGACCAGCCTCCGGCCGGCCCCGCCGCACACGGCCGTCACACCTGGGTCTCGGGCGGCGCGGTCGAGCGCGCGGCGAAGATGGTCCGCACACAGCTGCTGCAGCCCCTGGCCCACAAGTTCGGCATGTCCACCGAGCTGCTCCAGATCACGGACGGCAAGATCACGTCGTACGACGGCGTGCTGTCGACGACGGTCACGGAAGCGATGGACGGCAAGGAACTCTGGGCCACGGCCCAGTGCCGCCCCCACCCCACCGAGCCCCTCGACGAGTCGGGCCAGGGCGACGCGTTCGTGGGCCTGGCCTTCTGCGCGATCCGCGCGGTGGTCGACGTCGACATCGAACTGGGCTCGGTCCGTGTGGTCGAGATGGCCGTGGCCCAGGACGTGGGCCGTGTCCTCAACCCGGCCCAGCTGGCCACCCGTATCGAGGCGGGCATCACCCAGGGAGTCGGCGCGGCACTCACGGAGAACCTCCGCACGGCCCGCGGCCTGATCCGCCACCCGGACCTGACGGGCTACGCCCTCCCGACATCCCTGGACGCCCCGGACATCCGCATCGTGAAACTGATCGAGGAACGGGACGTGGTCGCCCCCTTCGGCGCCAAGCCGGCGAGCGCGGCACCGGTGGTGACCTCCCCGGCAGCGGTGGCTTCAGCGGTGCGTGCCGCGACGGGCCGCCCCATCAACCGGCTCCCGATAAGACCACAGACGGCGGTGGCCGCTCCCCACGCCTAGACCCTGTCCGGGCGTTCTTGTCGGGCAGGCTGAGGCCACGGGCCCACGGTGCCGGTCCGCCTCGGCCGGTTCGGCGCGCATGCGGCGCAGGTCCTGGCGGGTTGAGGTTCAGTGGCGTTCAGCCGCGTGCCCGGCGGCTCAATGGGCCGCGGGTGCCGTGTCGGTGCCGTTCATGAATCCCGGTGCCGGGCGACAATGATCGCCTGCACAGCCGAGTCCCACGCGCGCTGAGTGCTCTGCGCAGCTGCGTCTTCCTGGCGCTCTCGGTCAAGGGCCGGCCGGGCCGGGCGGATGAGCGGGAGCGTCATGAGTGGTGGTAGCGCCTGGACCGGAGCGGCGGTTGCGGCCGTCACAGCCGGCTATGCGCTGTTATCGCGACGACTGGCCACAACGGCGGTGTCGGCGCCGATGGTGTTCACCGGCTTAGGGGTGCTCATCGGGCCCGTGGGGCTGGACGTTCTCGACCTGCGCCACGATGCCGGCCCGGTGCTGACGCTGGTCGAGGCTGCTCTGGCCCTGGTGCTCTTCACCGATGCGATGACGGTGCGCCGCCGGGACCTGCGCACCGGCGGCTTCCTGCCTCTGCGTCTGCTGGCCGTCGGCCTCCCACTGAGCATCGGGGCGGGCTGGCTGCTGGCCTGGCCCTTGCTGCCGGGGCTGACGATGTGGGAGTTCGCGCTGCTCGGCGCGATTCTCGCTCCCACCGATGCGGCGCTCGGCAAGAGCGCCATCTCCAGCCCGCGTGTCCCGGCTGTCGTACGCAGGGGACTCCACGTCGAAAGCGGCCTCAACGACGGTCTGGTGCTGCCGTTCTTCCTCCTCTTCCTTGCCGCGATTCCCGGCACGGCGACGGCGGAGGAAGGAGTGAACGGAGTCTTCTGGCGGGCGCTGGTGCTCAGCACCGCGCTGGGGCTTGCGGGAGGGTGGCTCGGTGGACGGCTGCTGCGCCGGTCGCGCGCGAAGGGCTGGGTGACGCGCGAATGGCGCGAGGTCTTCGTCCTCGCCGTGGCCTTCGGCTCGTACAGCCTGGCGGTCGCCACGGACGGAAGCGGGTTCATCTCCGCATGGGTGGCGGGCTTCGCCTTCGGCGTCGGTCTGCGGAGCCAGGAACCGGTCACCGGGGAAGGGACGGACGAGCGGACTGCCGACCTGGCCGAGTACTTGGGCGGGCTGCTGGCCACGTTGAGCTTTCTCGTCTTCGGCGCGGTGCTGCTCGGCCCGGCGTTGGAGCACCTTGACTGGCGGATCGTCACATATGCCGTGCTCAGCCTGACGGTGGTCAGGATGATGCCGGTGGCCCTCTCGCTGGCCGGGAGCGGGTTCCGGCTGCCCACCGTGGCCTACATCGGCTGGTTCGGGCCCCGTGGCCTGGCGTCCATCACGTTCGGACTCCTGGTGGTGGAGGAGCACGTTCCCGGTATCGACCTGCTGGGCACGGTCATCTCGGTCACCGTCGGCCTCAGCATTCTGCTGCACGGCGTGTCGGCCGTCGTTCTCGCCGACCGCTACGGCGGGTGGTACGAGGGCGAGACCGCCGTGACACCCGACCTGCGTGAGGGGACAGGCGTGGCGGAGGCCGCCGAGAGCCGGCAGCCCGGCCACCGGCGCCTGCGGTGACAGCGAACGGCGGCTGCCGCCGCTACGCCGCCGGGTCCGCCCGGCGGCCGGAGCAGCCGCTCCGTCGGCCGGGGTCGCACTGCGCCGGCGTGTCAGTGGTCCGCAGACCGCTCGTCGGGGCGGGTGCCGACCGCCCTGTGGGCCGGCAGGTTCGGTCCCGGTGCCGCCGAGCTGCCTCCCCGCCTGGACGATTCCGCTCGACAGGCAATCCGCCCGGAAGGGCCTTACGGTCGAGCGGTAGGTGCTGTACCGGCGGCGGCCCTGCCGCCCCTGACCCGCGTTGCGACACCATCAGGAGACGACCCGACATGGCCACTGCATCTGAAACCCCCGTCCTGGACACCCTCGCTGCGATGACGATCGACTCGGTCGAGCGGTGCGGGCTGGCCCCGGACATGCTCATGCTCACCCGCATCGCGGCCCTCGCGGCCTCGGACGCTCCGCCGATTTCCTACGTCGCCCACATCGACCCCGCCCTCAAGGCCGGCATGAACGCCGAGCAACTGCAGGACGTCCTGGTCGCCATCGCCCCCATCGTGGGCACCGCCCGTGTCATGACGGCAGCCGGCAACATCGCCCGAGCACTCGGCATCGCCATCGCCGTTGCCGACGCCGAGGCGGAGGCCGAGGCCAGGGGCTGAGCGTGGACACGTTGCCCGGGGCGTAGAGCCACCGGCCGCGCCGGCAGCCGATGACCGGCGCGGCCGACGGACGAGCGGGCGGTCCCGATCGGGACCGCCCGCTGTCTTCGGGCAGCTTCGCGCCATCGGCTGCCGGAGACCGTGGCGGGATTCGAACCCACGTAACTCGCTTTGCAGGTTTGTCCGCGCTGGTCAGACCACGATCCGGGTGCGTCCACTGGCGTTCATACTCGTACGGACAGGCCGGATTGCCGGGGCAGGCGAATGGTCCTGGACGGCCTCGTACGGCGATGAATGAGACGGGAACTGAGACGGTGGGAGCTGGCCCCTTGACCAGACCTGCGGCCGCGCGAGGATGGGCGCATGGCACGCGACAGATTCCACAAGGACGACGGACGCCCCCGCTACCAGGGCCCTGCGACCGTCGTCTTCCCCGACGGCCGTGAAGTCGCTGTGCATGCCTGCCTCGTGCTCCGCCTGGACCCAGCCACCGTTCCCGACTTCAGTTATGACCGGCACAGCACGTGGGCGGGCAGTGTCACCCTGGCGGGGGACGACGACGTTGATCTCTTCGACGCAGCTCCCGGCATTCTGCGCCTTCCCGACGGGCGAGAGAGCGAGTTCATGGCCACCCGCGGTACACGGGAGAGCGGCTGCTCAGGACTCGGCCCCGCTCCTTTCGGCTAAAGCAGGGGTAGCCGTCCCTGCGGCATCGGGTCCGCGAGCGGCTTAATTCAGCGTGCCGCCAGTCCCGTTGGCTTGAAGCCGCGCGTACATCTTCACGCAACTCGTTCTCGCGAGGCTGGCCCCAACACGCTTTCCAACTGTCCGCATGACCGTACGGGGAGGTCCCCCGGGGTTCACGGAGCAGGTCGCACCGGGTACGCGTACGGCGGTGAATGAGACGGAACTGAAACGGCAGGCTGCGCTGACGTCCGGCACTACGAAGCTTCGCCGGTCGTCGGCTGGCCGTGGCGAACGAGCCACTGCTGGAGTTCTCGGTGGCGGAATTGGTAGGCGGTGCCGGAGATGCGCAGCAAACCGGCGGCGCTGGACCAGTCCAAGAATGCGGCCAGCCGAAAGGGCAACCGTCTGCGATACCAGAACAGGAAGACGAGATATCGGCGGCTTGCCCGACAGCAGCCTGCGAAACCGATCAAGGCACCCAGGGGGAGTGTTATGGGGAGTAGCACCGCGATTCCATTCAACATCATCTCGATGTATCCGTAGGATTGCCCCCCGATGAAACCATGGCGTCTGAGAAACTCCACCATGAGGCCAATAGGCGCGCCGAACAGCAAGGGACCCATCCCGCACAGAAATGCGATGGAAGCCCCGCATACTAAATCCTCGCGAATGGACTGGCGTGGCTTCAGTACCTGCTTTTCTCGCAGAATCTTGTCCGTCAATGAACCCGTAACCGCAATTACCGGACCCATTACCCCCGTGAGAGTCAAGGTGAGTGTGAATGATTGTCCCGGTGTTTGGTTAGGTAGGAAGGCATATCCCGTCAACTTCGCAAGCATCTCAATTGCCCAGAGGAACGCGGCGAACAAAAATCCACCGGCGAATCCAGCAGCTACATTCTTCGCGAGTAGACGGCCAGATCTGCCATCGGACAAGAAACGAAGATCAATGCGCATTGGATGCACTTCCTTCGTCAAGAATACGGCCACAGCGGCAAAAGCGATGGCGCATACCGGGAGAAAGGCATCGCCGGGAGTCCTAATTGCTGGGGCCGCGACGAGGAGCGCCAGAACCCCGGCCAGGCCGGTTATGAGCGCGTCGGTCACGCGGACTTTGAGGCGCCCAGCGAGAGGCCACAGCTCATGTAGAAGGAGGTCGCTACTGGGGCCGCCCGAGGCTCCCGGCGCGGAGCGTTCCAGGTGCGTGGCGAGACGCCAGAGCCAGAGGTGGACATTTTCCGGCTGGTACGTGCATGTGTCGCGGTGCAGTTGGGTGGCTGCCGGGATGTACCTGGCCAGAAGGAAATCATCGAGGTCATCCGAATGTGCCAGCAGCTCTGCAGGGTCGCCGTCCTTGAAGTAGACGGTTGAAGCCAGGCAAAGACGCCAGGGAGTCGACAGGTTCGCCGCGAACATCGGGTTGCTTTCCAGTTCGACGCGCACGGCTCCCCACCGAGGGCGGTACTGCTGGGCACGCTCATCCAAGTAGGAAGAGGCTTCCGCGGCAGGGACGGCGTCTATTTCAACGCGCACTGCCTCCCAAAGCCGTTCTCGTGCATTCAATAAGGCGTCATACTGCGCAGAACGGCAGGTGAGGACCACCGGCCAGTTCCAGAAACCGCTTCTGGAGTCGTTGAGGAGTTCCAGAGCGGCTACTGCGCGTTGCGGTCCTTGGGTGGGATCGAAATGAATATGAGTGGAGTCCATCTCATCCAACCCATCAAGTACGGGGAGGATGCGACCTTGCTCGACCAGAGTCCTTGCCGCCTTCTCATGCCAGTCGTAGGCATTTACCAGATGTTGGGTCAGGTACTCTCCCGGCGGTATATGGGTGTCCCAGTCAGGCATGGACAAGCGCACCGGTACGGGGTCGTCAGCATTCCGCTGCTCAAGCAGTCGAAGAATGAGTTCCACGATGAGCCCTGTTTTTCCGGAACCGGGTTCACCAGTCACTACGAGGCGACCTGAAGGGATTTTCTTGTAAAAGTCAACAATGTCCGGATCGGTCGCTGTGCCGTTGAATAGGCGTCCTCTTTCTGTCGGTGGACTAGCGCTCAGTTCGGGCAAGTTCCCGGACAGGATCGTGTAAGTGAGATTGATTTTCTTCGGCGCGATTTCGCCCAATAGCTGATTGAGGTAGCGTTGCTCCTGATCTTTCACAACAAGAGCCAAGTCGGCAGCCCATCCGCGGCCCAGGTCGACCAACGACTGAGGCGGCTTGCGCAGTGCCAGCGCACCAGCGACAAGGGCAGCGGCTGAGAGCGGCACAGCAAGCAACGACGCCTGGATCCCGTCCTGGTCTGACGCTCCACCGACCAGTCTTGCGATCGCGAAGGCCAGGCTTGCGCCTATGAGCAACGCACTGCCGACTGTGATCCACCACCGTACTCGCCTGCCGTGACTTCCCCTCGTGGGTGGCATCCACCGATGATGGCGCATCCGCAGCCGAGCCGCAGTACGTTCCTCGTGTGCTGGCACTCTTCGATCTGGACAACACTTTGATCGACCGACGCGGGGGCCTTGAAGACTGGGCTCGCGGCTTCGTGCGGTACCGACGATTGCCCGGGGGAGCGGAGTCCGTCGTCTGTGAGCGGCTCCGGGAACGGGCATATCCGGCGGACTTCGTCTACCTACGGGAGGTGCTCGGGCTCAGCGACGACCCAGGCGACCTCTGGCGTGAGTACGTCGACGGTGTCGCGCGGTCGGTGCGTTGCTTTCCTGGGGTGCGGGAGGGGCTCGAAGCGCTGCGCGGCGCGGGGTGGGCGCTCGGTATTGCGACGAACGGCGCGGGGGATATCCAACGGGCCAAGCTCGCCGCGACCGGGCTTGTGTCGTTCTTCGACGGGATCGCGGTCTCGGAGGAGATCGGAGCCAGGAAGCCTGCGTACGAGCACTTCGAGGCTGCTGCCATGCTGTGCGGTGTCCGGCTCGGCACGGGCGGGTGGATGGTCGGGGACGGGCCTGAGACGGATATGGAAGGGGGCCGCGCGGCGGGACTTCGCACGGCATGGGTGGCCAATGGCCGTGCATGGAGCGATGGCCCCCGCGAGCCCGACCTCGTAGTTCAGGGCATCGCAGAGGCTATCGAGATGATGCGAGCGTTGGCGGTCTAGCCGGGCTCGCTATCCGGAGAATCATGCAGACGTTCCAGTGCTTCGGGAGTGCTCAAGGATGCGCCCTTGAGGTCATCCCATCGGCTCATGACCGCGGCTGCCGCATCTGCCAAGTCGGTAGGAAGCCCAGCTTCCCGTAGGGCGTCGGCCACCTCGGCCATTTCAGGACTCCAGCGCCATGACCGCGCGGCCACCTTCGGGATGTAGTCCGTCTCCGTGAGGTAGCTGGTGGTGCGGCCCTGCGCGATGTCGAGGAGCTCCGCCTCCACTCCGTAGTCCTTGGCGAGGGCATACGAGACCGCGGCAAGGACGCGGCTCGCCTTCTGGTAGCTGCTGTACGAAAGTTTCAAGGCGGAGGCGCGACCGATGCCGCCGGACAGCGGATGCGCCTGCACGGCCGTGCCGGCGAAGAGCGATGCCACGGGGGGCAGCGCGTCCGCCGGGCCTGACAGGTAGAGGCGAGCGGACTTCAACGCGGAAGGGGGCGAGCCGATGATGGAGCCATCGACGACGGTCGCCTGCGTGCGGCTCATCACCGCGGCGACGCGCGCCATGCTGGCCGGAGAGATGGCGTTGCCATCCACGTAGATCCCTGTGAACGAGTGGGCGGAGACCTCGACTGCGACGTCTTCCGCGTACGCCGGGGGGCAGACACTGAGGATGACGTCGGCTCGCTCCGTCAGTTCGCCAACGTCGCTTGCTGCGGTGAGTCCGTGTCTCCGGGCCCGTTCCTCGGTCGCGGAGCTGCGGCCAGTCGGGCACCAAAGAACCTCGGCTCCGCCGAGTCGGGCTTGGGCCGCCACCGCGGCGCCCATGCTGCCCGGGTGTAGAACTCCGACGACGGTCATCCGACCAGCCCACGAATATCGCGAACCTCGGCAGGTGCGCCGGCCAACCGTGCTTCGTCGATGGCCTGCGCTGCCTGAGCGGCGCTGACCTGGTCGGTTCTGATGACGAGCGACCAGGGCTCCAGCGCGTGGTCCACGAGATCCTGCGAGGTCTCGTGCCAGACCTTGAGCCGAGCGCCCAAGTCCCTATCTCCGCGCCTCTGGCAGCGCTGACGCGTCACGTCTTCGGGGCACCACAGGAGCACCCGCACCCAATTGATGGGGTAGGTCGCAACCGCGCGGGCACCGGCTACCTGGCCCATGTGGACGACCGGGATCCGTCCGGAATCGACAAGTGCGGAAACCTCGCGGCGGTCGATGGCGTACTCCGCGTCGTATCGGCTGTTGCGGTACAGAACCTCTCCGGCCTGTGCCAGTTGCTCGATGCGCTCAGCTGTCGTGAGCCGATACCCCGTGGCCCGTCCGGGCCCCGCCTTAAGCCGCTGGAATAGCGCGAACTCCGAACGCAGGTTGGAAAGTTCGGCTGTAATCGTGTCCTTGCCTGACCCTGGAGGACCGTAGAGGATGACGCCCGAAGGGTTCACAGGCCACCTCCACTCAGTACGTCTCGGGCTTCATCCACCAGGGCCACGGCCGCGCCAAGCCGGTTGTCGACGACGAAGTGTGGGCCCTGCGGGCGCATTTTTAGGTCAAGCCCTGAGACGTAATCGTCCCACGCATCCATCTTCCACGTGTCGCGTGCTGCCCCTCGGAACTCGATGTACTCGCGCATCGACTCCGGGTCGCACTCCACCCATATGGTTGCGACGGAGACGCGCTTCGATCGGCAACGGTTTTGGAAGCGCTGCATCCATTCAGCTTGGGAGAATTCAGAGATGAATGGAGCATCGAGGATCGTGGAAGTCCCGCAATCCACGTTGTCCCAAGCGGCTTCCATCAGGCATCGGTATTCGAGGGGGCGGACCTTTTCTCGGTAGAGTGTTGAACTCCTGTCGTGCGCCTCTCCGCCCATTGAGACCAAAAGCTGGTCTACCAACGGACGCGTCAGCGAGTCCTTGTCCAGGATGGGCCAGCCGGTGAGACCGCCGAGGAACTTCGCGAACTCCGACTTCCCCGACCCTGCGTACCCTCCGACGAGGATGACGGTGGGGCCGTCGACGCCTCCCCCTGCGGTGTGGCGGCGCCATGCGTCGACCACGCGATTGCGCAGAGCATCGCTGTCCACATCATCCGTGCCTTCGCGGATACTGCTGAGCGCTTGACGTACTGCGTCCGGTTGGTTGGGGAGCTTTCGTTCAGTGCAAGCGGGCGCCGGTACGGATTGCACAGGGGCATCCTCTCCGGGCAGGGCCTTGCGGAAGCCGAGTTGAGCTTCGTTGCGACGATAGAGACGGCAGTACGCCCGACGGTAATGCGGACCGGGATATACCGAACCCTTCTCGTGGCCCCAGATGGTTTGGAAGTTCGCGGCAATGTTGAATCCGTGACGCTCCGCGATTTCGCGGAGCTTCTCTCCCGTGTCTTCCAGCGTGAGCCCAATTTCCTCGCGATGCATTCGCAGGAGGTCCGGCTTCCAATCTGGGTGCTTCCGTGCCATCTGCCCCTCCTAGATAGCTGGTCGGAGCCGCGAGTGTAGCGACTCGACTAGGCCTATGGAAATTCGTGATAGCGCCTGTGTAAGCGGATGTATAAAACCGCTCTGACTTTCTCAGGTAGCGGGACGTGATACCGGATCTCGTGCCGCAGCGGTGAACTTATACCCACACCGAACGAGGAGGTTCAGATGCCGCCCGGCACGACGGCTCAGGCTCCACCCCGGCTTGCTGGAAGGTCAGTTCTCTTCCAAGGTCGCGACGCGTTGGCGCAGCTCCCCAACCTCGCTCCGCAGTTGCTCGACTTCCTTGCGCAGCTCGGCCACGGTCCCGATCGGATCGGCGAGTTGTGCGACACGGCCGGCGTCCGACGTCAGGAAGGCGCCCTTGCCCTGGTGGCTCACAGCGAGGCCATCCGTCGTCAACTGCCTGATGGCAGCGCGGGCGACGGTCACAGTCACCTCGTACCGCTTCTGGAGCTGTGCGAGCGAGGGGAGCTGTCCGGTGTCGGCGAACTCGCCTTCCGCGATACGTCGTCGCAGGTCATCGGCTACCTGCTGGTAGGCGAACTTGCCGGTCCACTCGACCATCTGCACCCCAAGTCTCGTCTCGGTCTCTGCCTCATAGTGCCTAAGCCGCAGAGGTAGAACCAGCGTCCCATGCGGCTTGTTCCGTGGAGGGACTTGACGCACTCTGCCTCACAGTGCACTCTGAGGCAGAGTTGTGAATGTGGCTCGCCTCGACAGGGGCGGAGCGCTTGAACGACCTGTTGGACCTGCACCAACAGCGCCCGGATGCATGGCCCGGAGAGAGCGCTGCGGAGAACTCAACAGAGTGTTTGTGATCTTGATGGGGCTTTGCCCTGTCCCCGTGACGGCCGGGTGACGACCGTCGGCCCCGGTATTCAGCCGTGAGGGCGTGGGATCAGATTCCGCCCGGGGTCACTGGGTCCGCCGCGACGTGTGGTGCGGGCCCTCACTTCCGGACGCGGCGGCACTCCCGGACAGGACAGCCCGTCGCGCCGGTCCCGACGTATCAAGGAGAAATCCATCATGCGTATGCGCACCTTCGTCGCCGGCCAGGAAGCGCACGGCGACATCGAGTTCGCGGAACTGGCGCTCGGTATCGACATCGACCTGTTCCGGGGCCCGCTGGAATCCGAGACGGACGGCGAGCATGCCGCCCGTGAGGACGCGGCCCGCGATGTCCTCGCCGACCTGTGGGCAGAGGCGGAGGCAGGTGACGAGATCGCCGGATGGGACGCGCTGTACGCCAACGCGCTCACCCGCACCGTGCCGTTCCTGCGCTCCGTTCGCGACTTCCGGTCCGAGTCGGGGGAAGCCGCATGAACGAGACCCGCAAGCCTCTCACCAAGGTTCAGGTCGGTGTCCTGGCGGCCGCGTTCGTGCCGATGCTGGCCACGGGCGTGGTCGGCGGTATCGGCACCTACAGCAACATCGGGCACGCCTACGGCAGGGGGACCGCGCTCGGTGCCCTCGGTGCCGGCGAGGGCGCAACGGCCGTTCTCGCCCTGGTGCTGCTGGGTCTGACCATGCTGGGCCAGTCCTCCCCGCGTGTGGTCCGGATCGGGCTGTGGGCCCTGCCGGCCGCCGCCGCCGTCATGGGCGCGATGGCCGCACCGGATCTCGGGCGGACCGTGATCTACGCGCTGACCCCGATGGGCATGTCGGTATCGGCGGAGGGCATGGCGTTCCTCGCCCGCCGGATCGTCGTCCACACCGACGGCCGCGACGCGGAGAGCGAGCGGCACACCGCCGACATCGTTCAGGCCCTCGCCTACCACCGCGCCCGTGCCGCCCACCACCCCAGCGACCGGGTCAGGAAGCGGTCGGATCGGGCGTCGTGGCGTCTGGCCCGCAAGGTCGGGGTCGGGGACGCGGCGCTCGGATCGAGGCTGCTGGATGTGCAGCGAGACCGGATCACCGACGGCGCGAACGCCGCGCTCCTGTCGATGTTCGGCGGCACCGACCCGGACCCCACCCCAGTTACGAATGCGAAGGAATCTACCGAGACCATGAGGAATCGGTCTACGGTTGACCTGCGGGAATCGAGTCCGGCGCCGTCGGTGGTGCTGACTCGATTCCCGGTGACCGATCCGGTGGTGGTCGACTTCGTGAAGCCGACGCTTCCCGTCAAGCCGGTCCCGGCGATTGCCGCGCCGGCCGGATCGACCGGGCGGCGGGCGGTGGCGGTCGACTCCCCCCGATCCCGTCGGGCGACCGGCCGGGTTCCCGACGTGGCCCGGTCGCCCCGGCCGAAGCGCACGGCGGATCAGTTGCTCGCTGAGGCCCGCACCGCGACCGCCGATTGGCCGGACAGCCGGATCACGGCGGAGGGTATCCGCCGCGAGATTCACACCTCGCCGGCGAACGCGCGGACGCTGCGGGACACGATCCTCGCCGAACGTGCCGCCGACGGCGCTAACGCCGCGTGAAGCGGCTGACCCTCGCCGACTGCTTCGACCCGGACGGCGAGCGCTTCGGTATCCCCACCTACCCGTGGCGATACGCCCCCGACGACTTGGCGACTCGCCGCCAACTCCGCATCCGTGGACTGCGGCCGGGTGGTCAGGACGTCGCTGCACAGATCCTCAGGCCGCGTCGCCGGCGCGAACCGCTGACCGCGTACCTGTACCGCGTCGACCGCGCCAAGCCGGTACGGCCGATGACCCCGGCGAGGTGGGCCGCGCTCGCCAAGGCCAATGCCGCCCGCCGCCGTTGCCCCGAGTGCGGCCGGGACGCCGGATACGTCATCCCCACCTCCCTCGGAACCTGCGTGACCTGCGCGTATCCCGAGGAACAGCGCGCTGCCTGAACCACCCGAAACCCGGGTCCGGCCGCCCGACCTTCCACAGCAAGCCGGCCGGACCCTTCGACTCCCGCGAAGGAGCAGATACATCGTGACCGAGAACCCCGTGTTCCCACCCCCCGGCGAGCCGGAGGGCAGCGACGAGCGGACGGCCGACGTGCTGCCGTTCCCGCTGAAGAAAGACACCACCCCGGGCGTCGTGCCCGGCGATGGCGAGGCCAAGCCGGGGGAGTGGGAGGCCGAACTCCCCGACACCGACGACCTCGAGGCCGACGAGCTGACCGAGGGCGCCCCGGTCGACCCGCCCCACGAGGTCTACCCGCCCTCGGTAGCGGAGTGGATGGAGGCCAAGGACAAGGCCCGTCTTCCGGTGCTGCCGGACTGGGTCAAGCTTCCTGACCAGCGCAAGGCCGTGCGCAAGTGGGCCGTCCGTCACTACTCGGCCGTGGTCGGCTACCACGCCGTGCGTCTGCCGCTCGTCTACAGCCCGAAGGTGCTCGCGTATTCGCCGCGCGGGGCGTGGCGCTGGTCGGCCGCGATCGGTCGGTGGGTGTTCGACGCGGAAGGCAAGGGGCTGCGCCTCGCCGCCGTGGCAGCCGAGGACGCTGCCGAGTACCTGAAGCTCTCGCGGCAGCGCAACGACCGAGTCCGCTTGCGAGGCATCGTCGCCGCCATCGCCGGGTTGGTCGGCCTCGCCGCCGCCCTGACCCTGTACGTCATGGCGCCGTCCTGGCTGTTGTTGCTGGCCATGGCCACGCTGACGACGACGCTCGGTGTGGTGGGGGCGCCGGCGGATCGGCCGCTGATCGACATGGCCAAGGTGACGTTCCGCAAGCGCAAGTTGTCCTCGGACATCGTCATCCGCGCCCACGAGGCGGCCAGACTGACCGCCAAGGATCAGTCCATCGCGTTCCCGCGGCCGATCGGCCGGGACGGGGACGGGTGGCGCGTCGTGGTTGACCTGCCGTACGGCAAGACCTTCGAGGATGCCCTCAACGCCCACGCCCGGCTTGCCTCCGGCATGGACATCGCGCCGACTCAGCTCTTCCTGGACAAGGACGAGACGAGCGGCCGGCGGGTGTCGTACTGGATCGCCGACCGTGACCCGCTCGCCGTTCCGTCCGGCAAGTCCCCGCTGTTGGGGGCGACGCGGGTGGACTTCTGGAAGCCGTTCCCGTGGGGCGTGGACGAGCGGGGCAACCCGGTCATGGCCACCATGCTGTGGCTGTCTCTGCTGGTCGGCGCCGTTCCGCGGCAGGGCAAGACGTTCTCCGCCCGGACGATCGCGCTCGCTGCCGCGCTGGACCCGTACGTCAGGCTGTACGTGTTCGACGGGAAGGCGTCGCCGGACTGGCGCAAGTTCGCCCTGGTCGCGCACCGCATCGCGTTCGGCATCGTGCCCAAGAACGGGTTCGACCCGGTGGTGCACCTGCTGACCTCACTGCGCGAGTTGAAGGCGGACGTGGAGGACCGGTACCACCGGCTCTCCGAACTGCCGCTGCACATCTGCCCGGAGGGCAAGCTCACCCCGGAGATCAGCCGGGACAAGAAGCTGAACATGCCCCTCACGCTCTTCGTGGTCGATGAGGTGCAGGAGTACTTGCAGCACCCCGAGCACGGCAAGGAGATCCTGTCCCTGCTGGTCTACCTCGCCCGGGTCGCCCCGGCGGTCGGCGTCTCGGTCATGACCTCGACGCAGAAGCCGGACGACAAGGCGTGCCCCTCGGAGCTGCGTGACCAGCACCAGGCCCGGTTCGCCCTGCGGGTCGGCGCCTACCAGGTCTCCGACACCATCCTCGGTGCCGGGTCCTACAGCGAGGGTCTGGACGCGTCCAAGCTGCTCAAGTCCCACAAGGGAGTTGGGCTGCTCAAGGGCATGTCGGACGATGCCGGCATCGTCCGCACCTACCTGGCCGACGGCCGGGACGCCGAACGCATCCTCACCAGGGCTTCGGCGCTGCGGGAGGCCGAGGGCACCCTGACCGGGGACGCGGCCGGCGAGGCCCCGGCCCCGGAGGTGTCCGCCACGATCCTGGACGACGTCGCGGCCGTGCTCGGCAAGGGCGAGGCCAAGATCTGGTCCGAGACCATCGTCGACCGCCTCGCCGACCTGCGCCCCGAGACCTACGGGTCGTGGGCCGAGTTGGAGGCCAAGCCCAAGGCCGAGGCGCTCACCGCAGCGCTCAAGCCGTTCGGCGTGGCCACCGACCAGATCAGTCGCCGCATCGACGGACGGCAGGTCAACAAGCGCGGCATCAAGCGCGACGACATCGCCACTGCGATTACGGAGCGCAACAAGAAACGGGACGCCGGATAGCTCTCACAGCCTGCTACCGGTAGCGGCAACTGCCGCTACCGGTAGCAACCCTGCTAGCGACCCAAACGGCACCTGATCAGGTCGCTAGCGGCTAGCGGCCCACCTGCGGAAACGCCGAAATCCCGTCCGAGAGGCCCCTCATGAGCCTTCCCGTCCTCGCTGTCGCCTGCCTACTCATAGTCACGTTCGGTTATGGCGCCAAGTGCTGGCTGAGTCCGTTCGGCGACTGCCGCAAGTGCGCCGGTATGGGCCACGCCCTCAAGACCGACCGCAAGGGACACCTCAAGCGCGGCAAGGACTGCCGCCGCTGCCACGCCACCGGCAAGCGCATACGCGTCGGCCGCTGGATCTACAACCGCGCCGCGCGCACCTACCGCGCCGGCACCCGCTGACCCCAGCCCGGAGGACGCATGGTCATCACCATCCCGCTCGTACTGCTGCTCGCCGTCGTGGCCGCGCTGCTCCTGCGCTTCAAGGCCGTCGGCGCCGGGGCAGCCGTCGCCCTCGCGCTCTTTGGCTTCTACCTCGCCGGGACCGGCGCCAGCGACGCCGTCAACCAGCTCGTCACCGCCGTGACCGGCGCCCTCGCCGACATCGGCCGCTAGAAGGGAGATCAGCACGTGAACGATCCCACCGCCTACCGCCGGTCCGAGAACGAGACGGCGGTTGTGGAAGTCCACCACCCCACCCTGATGGTCCCGGCCCACAGTGTGCCGCTCGTGCCCGTACGGTCGGGCACCATCCCGACCGTGGCGAGCATCGTGCTGCCGGACGGCCGAGTCGTCACCGGCTACGCCATCGAACCCGCCAAGCCCGAACCGGCCGCGACCAAGCCGGCCGTCTCGCGCACGGCGGTGAACATCGCCCTCGGGGGCATCGGGTTCGGAGCCGTATGCGGCGGACTCGTGCTACTGACCACGTTCATTGCCGCGCTCGCCGCGCTCATCCACCAGCTCATCATCCTCGCCACCGTCATCTTCGGCGGCTGGATCGCCGTGCAGATCTTCGGCCACAACTCCGACGCCGGCAGGACGACGGTCAACATCCGCAAGGCCGTCATCAAGCGCAACCACTTCCACGGCTAGCTACGCCCGAGGGCGGCGGCACTCCCGGACAAGGACAGCCCGCCGCCCCCGGTCTCCCTATCCCGACGTAGCAGAACAGGAGACCTACAGCATGACCCAACCCGCGCACATCCGGCGAATGCCCGCCGAGGTTCGACCCTTCCGGGTCCTGGACGGCTGCTGCTGCATCGGCGGCGGCACCGAGGGCTACCGGCGCGCGTTCGGACCCTCCTGCCACATCACCGGCGTGGACATCGAGCCCCAACCCGACTACCGGGGCGACGACTTCCACCAGGGCGATGCCATCGAGTTCATCCGCACCCACGGTCATGAGTTCGACTTCATCCACATCTCCCCGCCTTGCCAGGGTGAGGGCGCCCCGACGAAGGGCACCAACGCGGCACGGAACGCGGCGATCGGCCGCACCTACCCCCGACTCATCGGCCCTGCCCGTGCCGCACTGGAGACCACGGGCCGGCCGTACGTGATCGAGAACGTGCCCGGCTCCGAGGTCCGCAAGGACATCCGCCTGTGCGGCGAACAGTTCGGCCTCGGTGTGCTCATGCACCGCTACTTCGAACTCGGAGGCTGGCACGCCGTAAAACCGGCCCACCCTGCGCATCGGGGCAGGGTGCGCGGATGGCGCCACGGAAAGTGGCACGACGGCCCGTACGTCGCCGCGTACGGCAAGGGCGGTGGCAAGGCCACCGTGGACGAGATCCGCGCCGCGAAGTGCATCGACTGGTCCACCGACCACCTTCGCCTGCGTGAGGCATTGCCGCCCGCCTACACCGAGTGGATCGGCCGCGCCTATATCGCGTTCGCGCAGCCTGTGGGAGCGGCGGCATGAGCGCGATCCCCGAGCCCCTGCGCACCGCGCTCGACCTCGCATCGGCCGGAGTCCCGTCGCTACCCCTGCGGCGGGGAAAGGTTCCCTTCGGCAACTGCCGTTCCTGCAAGGACGGCGCGTGCGGCGGACGACCTGTCATGAAGTCGGCCGGCCCCTGCCGGTGCACCGCGCCTTGCCACGCATGGGCCGCCGCCACCACAGACCCTCAAATCCTTGCCTCGCCCGTCTGGGCGCCGGTGTGGCGTGAGGCGGTGGCGGTCGCCTACCACCCCGGCGGGGCCGGTCTGACGGTGGTCGACCTGGACAACGCGGCGGCCGTCGCATGGGCCTGTGAGACGCTGCCCACCACCCGGACCGTGCGGACCATGCGCGGTGAGCACTGGATCTACCGGGGCGCCATGCGGTCGTCCAACGCGGTCCGGCCGGGCGTGGACATCAAGTCGCTCATGTCCTACACCCGGTGGCTCGGACCCGGCATCGGCCGCATGGCCAACCTGCCGGCGGCCGTGTGCGCCCTGGTCGTGAAGGAAGAGACCACCCCCGGGCCGGGGGAGGTGGTCTCTTCTGTCCCCGAGCGCGTCACCTGGGAGCGCTCGGTTGCGGCCGGGTGCCGCCACACCGAGCGCTATGTCCGCACCGGTCTCGAACGCGGCCTCGCCCTCGTACGAGCACGCACCGAATCCGGCGCCGGCTCACAGGCGTTCGGGGTCGCCCGGTTCCTCGCCGCCCAGCACACCGCGTGCCCCGGACCGTGCGGACTCGCGGCGATTGGTGAGGAGATCGTGGCCGCCGCCGTCTTCGTGGGGGTCCCGGAGACCTACGCCCGCCGCGCAGTCGCCAACGGCCTTGAGGCGGCTGTGGAGCGTGCGGCATGAACAAAGCATCCCGAACCCCCTCGAACGGCCCTCGGGGCGCCGTACAGGGCCCGCCACGGCCGACCGTGGGCGAACCGAAGGTCGCCGCCCGCAAGGGCGTCCTTTCTGCTGTTGGTTCTGACCTGCAGACGGTCACCGTCACCGGCAGCACGCCGGGGCTTCAGATCCACTGCGAGGGCATCCCCGTCGCGGACTGGCTCTGTGCCTGGGGGCATCACGAACGTGCCCGGGGCCGTGTCGCCGTCATCAGACTGACAGCCCGCGTGAGCGTCGGCATCTGCCCCCACATCATCGCTGCCGTAGGGAGGGCGGCCTCATGACTCCACAGCCTGTGGACAGCCCCGATCTGTGGGCCGGACTGCCCACCCTGGAAGACCCGCCCGGCGAGGACGCCGCGACACCGGACGTGTGGGAGGACCCCATTCCCCTCACCGGCCGCCGTGAGCGTCCGCCGTTCCCCGCCCACGTCCTCCCCGCCTGGTTGGGGGAGTTCGTGGCGGCCGTCGCGGAGGAGACGCAGACTCCCGTGGACCTCGCCGGATCGATCGCCCTCGCCGTGCTCGCCACGGCGGCCGGCGGCCGGTCGGTGGTCCACGTGCGCGGGAACTGGCGTGAGCCGACCAACCTCTACACGGTGGTGGCGCTTCCGCCTGCCAACCGCAAGTCGGCCGTCTTCGCGTTGCTGACCAACCCCCTCTATGAGGCGGAGAAGCAGCTCAAGACGGCGATGAAGCCCGTGATCGTGGAAGCGGAGCTGACCGCGCGGTTGGCGAAGGAAGCGGCGGACAAGGCCGCCGCCAAGGCCGCGTCCGCCGACGGCGACAAGCGGGATGACATGGTGGCGACCGCCGTCGGTCTCGCGCAGACGGCCGACACGCTCACCGTCCCCGCCGAACCGGTCCTGTTGGCGGACGACTCCACACCCGAGACGGTCACCTCGCTCATGGCCGAACAGGGCGGCCGGTTGTCGGTGATGAGCGCCGAGGGCGGCATCTTCGACATCATCGCCGGCCGCTACTCCGGAGCCCCCAACATGGAAGTCTTCCTGAAGGGGCATGCGGGGGACCGGTTGCGGGTGAACCGGCAGACCCGCCGCGAGTACATCGACGCCCCTGCGCTGACCATCGGCCTCGCCGTACAGCCGGACGTGCTGCGAGACATCGGCAAGGTGAAGGGGTTCGAGGGACGCGGACTGCTGGCCCGCTTTCTGTACTCCCTGCCGGTCTCCACGGTCGGTGACCGCGAGATCATCACCGACCCGGTACCGGAGGAGACGGCCGCCACCTACACCGCCCGGGTCATCGACCTCACCTTGTCCCTGGCGGAGTGGACTGACCCGGCCGTCATCCAACTCACCCCCGAAGCGGACGCGGGCCTGATCGCCTATCAGAAGCGCATCGAACCGCAGCTCAAGGCTCGCGGAGGCAAGCTGGGCCACATCTCCAACTGGGCCGGAAAACTCGCCGGGGCCACCGCCCGCATGGCCGCGCTGCTGCATCTCGCCGAACACGGCGGCAACGGCTACGCCCACCCCGTCACCCAAGACACCATGCGCGCGGCCATCGAACTGGGTGAGTACTACACCGCCCATGCCCTCGCCGTGTTCGACGTCATGGGCGCCGACCCGGTCCTGTCCCGCGCCCGCAGCGTGCTGGAAGCGCTGAGGGACAACGGATGGGAGGACGTCAGCCGGCGGGACGTCTTCAGCGTTCTGTCCCGCAGCGAGGTCCCCACGGTCGCCGACCTCGAACCGGCCCTCGCGCTGTTGGAGGACCACGGATACCTGCGGTCTTACCAGCCCGAGCGCACCGGCAAGCGGGGCAGGCCCCCCGCGCCCCGCCTACTCGCCCACCCCGGCCTGCGGGACGGCGGCGGGTGACCACCGGCCGCGCCCTCAGCCCCTCCCGCACAAACCGCAAAATCCGCAGAAAAGCCCGGACCCTCCGCTGACCTGCGGCGGGATCCTTGCGCCACACCGGCGAGGGGCCCGCCGCACAATCCCGCAATATTCCGCAAAAAAGCCGAGCACCACCCCAGCGCTGGGACCGGCGACCGGCCGCCCCTGATTTTTGCGGAATATCGCGGGTTTCTGCGGAGCACTGCCCATCACCACCCGCACTCCGCATCACCGCAGGTCAGATACCATCCCCGGCCTTTCTGCGGATTTTGCGGTTTGTGCGGCGGCACTTGCCCATGAACTCAGCCCCACGGAGTGAGCCTTGGACGAACACGCCAACCTCCCCGCCCCCGTCGACGACGACGCAACTCTTGTACTCCTCAAGGTTGAAGAGGCCGCCCGCCGACTCCGCATCGGCCGGACGACATGCTTCGCGCTCATTCGCACCGGAGAGCTGGAGTCCGTCATGGTCGGCGGTCTCCGCAGGGTTCCGGTCGACGCGCCGGCCGCGTACGTAACCCGTCTCCGCACCGCCCACCGCGCCGCTTGACGACGCCCGGGGCGGCGGCACTCCCGGACAGGACAACACGCCGCCCCGGTCCCCATCCCGACATCGAGAATCAGGAGTCTGCCTGTGGCAGAGGAACAGAAGCGCACCCGACAGCCCAACGGTCGCAGCTCGATCTACCTGGGCAAAGACGGCAAGTGGCACGGCCGCGTCACGGTCGGCATCCGCGACGACGGCACCCCGGACCGCCGCCACGTCGAACGCAAGACCCGCGCCGAAGTGACGGCCGCCGTACGTGAGTTGGAGAAGCAGCGCGACGCCAAGACCGTGAAGAAGCCTGGCAAGGCGTGGACGGTCACGGCGTGGCTGACGCATTGGATTGAGAACGTTGCGCCCCTCGCCGTCAACGACAACACGATGGTCGGGTACGGCGTCGCTGTGCGGAAGCACCTCATTCCCGGCCTGGGGGCTCACCGTCTCGACAGGCTCAAGCCCGAGCACATCGAGGAGTTCTACGCGAAGATGCAGGTCAACGGCAGTAAGCCCGCGACCGCCCACCAGGTACACCGAACTCTCCGCACCGCCCTCAACGAGGCCGTACGACGCGGCCATCTCGGCAAGAACCCGGTTCAGTTGGCCAAGGCGCCGAAGACGGGGGAGTACGAGGTGGAGCCCTACAGCGTGCAGGAGGTACAGCGGCTGTTGAGGGCCGCTGATCAGCACCGCAACTCGGCACGATGGGCCGTCGCCCTCGCGCTCGGACTGCGCCAAGGGGAAGTGCTGGGGCTCACGTGGGACGACGTAGACCTTGAGGGCGGGTTCCTCGTGGTCCGCCGTAGTCGCCACCGGCCGCAGTACGCCCACGGGTGCGTGGACCCGTGCGGGCGCAAGGCTGCCGGGTACTGCCCGCAGAGGCGACGCACGAACCCGGAGTTGTCCACCACCAAGTCCCGCGCCGGCCGCCGCGCCGTCGGTCTCCCGGAACAGCTCGTTGACCTACTACGGGCCCATCACAAGGCGCAGGAAGCGGACCGGAAGGCGGCCGGGAAGCGCTGGGTTGAAGGCGGCCTGGTTTTCCCCGACGAATACGGTCGTAGCCCGTCCCACCGCCGGGACTGGACCGAGTGGAAGGCTCTCCTGAAAGAGGCGAAAGTTCGGGACGGGCGTCTGCACGACGCGCGCCACACGGCCGCCACAGTTCTGCTCATCCTCGGTGTTCCCGAGCGGGCAGTGATGGGTCTCATGGGGTGGTCGACCACTGCGATGGCCGCTCGGTATCAGCACATGGTCGATGCGGTGCGCGCCGACATCGCGAGGCAGGTCGACGGTCTGATCTGGAAAACCGAGACGGACGGGCAGGACGATGACGACGACGGAGAGGCTGGCGGTCTCGCTAACCCGTTGAGGCGGAACTGAGTTACTAGTTGGTGCACCCCCATGGACCTTTGGTGGGCTGTGGCATCGCTCCGCAGCCCACCAATCTGCACCCTTTACGTCAACGTATATGCCCGTGACGTTTCCGGCAGGCAGCAAGTAGAGACGCGTATTAGAATGAGGTAAGCCAAGTGCGTGAGTCAGCGAGCAGCCATCATGGGTAAGTTACGAGTGGCGCAGTTAAGGCTGACGTAAAGTCAGTAGCAGGCTCACTGATATCTCCTACCCTTCGCGTCCCCGTCTTTAAGGCGAGGAGTGAGCGCACGTGCCCGTTGCAAGCACTATGCCTGTGCCTCGGAGGTGAACCACAATGGCTGTGGGGCAGATGTACTACGGCAGTAGTCAGAATGCTGGTGGTAGCGAAACATTCCTTGAAGCGAACCGCTCCGGAGGAAAGTCGTTGGTCGTCTCAAACTTGGCCAACATATCCGCGCCACCGCTTGCGCCCATTTCGGTTGGCGCAGGCGGAGTCGGCCAAGTGGGAACTGCCGGGTGGAGCCGTGTATGGGGCATGATGGGTGCCAGCATGGAGGATGGCGGTGTACCGGCCGGGGTCATCGGTATGGGATGGGGCTCTAGTAACAACGGCGTCATTGGTGAAGCGCTCAGAGGGCCTTCGGCCTATGGAATTTGGGGTAAGAGCAACGAAGGCTACGCGGGATGGTTTAGCGGAAAGGTTCATGTGCAGGGAGCTTTGACGAAAGCCTCGGGGGGGTTCAAGATCGATCATCCTCTCGACCCAGAGAACAAGTATCTGGTGCACTCCTTCGTCGAGTCGCCCCACATGCTGAATGTCTACTCCGGCAATGTTGAAACCGACGGCAATGGCGAGGCCGTGGTTGATTTGCCCGGCTACTTTGAGGCGCTCAACCAGGACTTCACCTATCAACTCACCAGTGTAGGGCAGTTCGCGCAGGCGATCATCGCGGAGGAGATTAGCGAAAACCGATTCTCGATCAAGACCGACAAGCCAAACGTCAAGATTTCGTGGCAAGTTACGGGAGTTCGGCACGATCCCTATGCTGCCCAGAATCGGATTACCCCAGAAGAAGAAAAACCTGAGGGTGAGCGAGGGCTGTACCTGCATCCAGGGGTCTACGATCAATCGTCCAACCGAGACATCAATTTCGAGCGTGAACGCGCTCACGAGGAAATCGCGTCGAACTTGAGAGATCAGGGGAGGGAGCTGCTTGAGTCGCTTAGCGAAAAGTCTTAATGGTGCGTCAGGGCTGGCGCTGGCGGCTCGGTCTCCCCGCACGAGGTGGTAAGGCGGCGGCCGTGCTGTAGCGCGCAGGGCGTAGGGAGCAGCTAGAGGGGCTCAACTGAGACGGAAACTGAGACGAGCGGACGAAGAGGATGGCACCCCTCTGGGGGTGCCATCCTCCGTTGCGCCTGATCAAGGCATGGAGACCGTGATCGGAATCGAACCGACGTAACTCGCTTTGCAGGCGAGCCCCTCAACCACTCGGGCACACGGTCATGTGGTCCTGGTCATGTCCGGTTCCCATGCTCAGGTCCAACTCCTCGACCGTAGGCGGGGTGTGGGGCGCGGCTCAAGCGTCCCGGCGCGGCTGCAATGCGACTGCCACATCCCGTTCATGGTCGTACGACGGAAGGACCAGCCGGAGCCCGGTCCTCCGACAGGGCCCAAGGTGAGGAACGCCCCTTACTCTGGGGCCCATGACCGCCCTGGAACCCCGTGACGCCGAGGTCACGCCGCCGCTCATCGACATACCCGCGTCCCCGGCTTCCGAGCAGGGCACGGGCGGGGTCCTCGGCAAGGAGCATCGCGCGCTCAGCATCGGCATGGTCTCCGTCGTCCTGCTGATCGCCTTCGAGGCCACCGCGGTCGGTACCGCCATGCCGGTCGCCGCGCGCGAGCTGCACGGCGTCGCCCTGTACGCCTTCGCCTTCTCCGCGTACTTCACCACCAGCCTGTTCGGCATGGTCGTCGCGGGCCAGTGGTCCGACCGGCGCGGGCCGCTGGGCGCCCTCGCCGGCGGGATCGGGGCGTTCGCCGCCGGGCTGCTGATGTCCGGGACCGCGAGTGCCATGTGGGTGTTCGTCCTCGGCCGCGCCGTCCAGGGACTCGGCGGCGGACTGGTGATCGTCGCGCTGTACGTCGTGGTGAGCCGCGCCTACCCGCAACGCCTCCAGCCCGCGATCATGGCGGCGTTCGCGGCGAGCTGGGTGATCCCTTCCGTGGTCGGTCCGCTCGCCTCCGGGACGGTCACCGAACACCTCGGCTGGCGCTGGGTCTTCGTCGGCATCCCCGCGCTGGTCGTCCTGCCGCTCGCTCTCGCGCTGCCCGCGATCCACCGCATGGCCTCCGGGCCCGCCGACCCCGCGGCCCCGATGCCCGCATTCGACCGCCGGCGCATCCGGCTGGCCCTCGGCATCTCGCTGGGCGCCGGGCTGCTCCAGTACGCCGGACAGGACCTGCGTCCGCTCTCGGCGCTCCCCGCACTCGCGGGCGCGGCGCTGCTCGTGCCGTCCGCGCTCGGGCTGCTGCCCCGCGGGACCTACCGGGCGGCGCACGGCCTGCCGTCCGTCGTACTGCTGCGCGGCATTGCCGCCGGTTCCTTCATCGCGGCCGAGTCGTTCGTGCCGCTGATGCTGGTCACCCAGCGGGGGCTGTCCCCGACGATGGCCGGGATGTCGCTGGCGGTCGGCGGGGCGACCTGGGCGCTCGGATCGTACGTACAGGCCCGGCCGCGGACCGAGCCGTACCGCGAACAGCTGGTCGTCATCGGGATGGTCCTCGTCGCGGCCGCCATCGCGACCGCGCCGAGCGTGCTGATCGAGGCGGTCCCGGTGTGGATCGTCGCCGTCGCCTGGGGGTTCGGCTGCTTCGGGATGGGCCTGGTGCTCGGGTCGACGAGCGTGCTGCTGTTCAAGCTGTCGGCGCCGGAGGAGGCGGGCGCGAACTCCGCGGCCCTTCAGATCTCCGACGCGCTGTCGAACGTCCTGCTGCTCGCGGCCGGCGGCGCGGCCTTCGCCGCGCTGGGGGGCGGCGCCGTGGGCGCGGCCCACGGTGTGGCGGGCGGTGCGGCGAGCTCGCACCCGGCGGCCTTCGCCGCGGTGTTCCTGCCGATGGCGGGGGTGGCGCTGGCGGGGGCGTGGGTGGGGACGCGGCTGCGGGTGCGCTGAGCCGGTGCCGGGTACGTGACCGACGCGCTGAGCGGTCCCGGGGGCGTACGCGGGCCCCGTCACCGTCCCGGGGGCGGAAATAAGCGATGGTGCTCGCAGCGGTCCGAGGCCTATCGTCCGTCCCGTGCCGGAGCTGACCATCCCGCTCACCGAAGACGAGTGGGCCGCGCTTGCCGACCTTGCCGATGCGCAGGGCCGGTCCGTCGAGGACGTCGCACTCGACGCGCTCCGGCACCACGCCGACGCCGAGCAGAGCCGCGTACGCCATCACGGGCTGCGCCTCGCCGTGCGGCACGCCTCTCTCCTGGAACGGCTGGGGGAGTGACCGGAGTGAACACCACCAGGCACCTCACCGTCCGCGAGATCACCGAACTCGCCGGGATCGCCTTCGGGCGGCGGCCCGAACTGCGCACCGCAGGACTGCTCGAATCCGCCGTACACCGGCCCCGGGCACGGATGTTCGGGGTGTCGGCGTACGAGGACGCGTACGAGCAGGCGGCCGCGCTGCTGCATGCCCTGGCGACGAACCACCCCTTCGTCGACGGCAACAAGCGGACCGCGTGGCTCGCCGCGGCCACGTTTCTCGCGGTCAACGGCGTGGATCTCGCCGACGCCGACAAGGACGCCGCATACGACCTGGTCATCGACGTGGCGTCCGGCGCCACGGCCGAACCGGCGGAGATCGCCGCGCGGCTGCGCGCCCTGTGAGCTGAGTCGCACCTTCCGGTGGCACGCCGCACGTTCGCCCGGACCGGGACCGGGACCCCGGTAGGGTGGCCCGGTTGTCGTACGTAACGACCCGTGCCGCAACGACGCATCCCGTACCGAACCGCGCCCGCCCACCGCCGAGAGCACACCGGAGACCGTGACTACTACCGCCTCCCACCATCTCTCACCCGCCTTCCCCGGCCGTGCCCCCTGGGGTACGGCGGGCAAGCTGCGTGCCTGGCAGCAGGGCGCCATGGAGAGGTACCTCCAGGAGCAGCCCCGCGACTTCCTCGCCGTCGCCACGCCCGGCGCCGGCAAGACCACGTTCGCGCTCACCCTCGCCTCCTGGCTGCTGCACCACCATGTCGTGCAGCAGGTGACGGTCGTCGCGCCGACGGAGCATCTGAAGAAGCAGTGGGCTGCCGCGGCGGCACGGATAGGCATCAAGCTCGACCCGGAGTACAGCGCGGGGCCGTTGAGCAAGGAGTACCACGGGGTCGCCGTCACGTACGCGGGCGTCGGCGTGCGGCCCATGCTGCACCGCAACCGCTGCGAGCAGCGCAAGACCCTGGTGATCCTGGACGAGATCCACCACGCGGGTGACTCCAAGTCCTGGGGCGAGGCCTGCCTGGAGGCCTTCGACCCGGCGACCCGGCGTCTCGCCCTCACCGGTACGCCCTTCCGGTCCGACACCAACCCCATCCCCTTCGTCGCGTACGAAGAGGGCAACGACGGCATCCGAAGGTCGTCCGCCGACTACACCTACGGCTACGGCAACGCGCTCGGCGACGGTGTCGTCCGGCCGGTCATCTTCCTCTCGTACAGCGGCAACATGCGCTGGCGCACCAAGGCCGGTGACGAGGTCGCCGCCCGCCTCGGCGAGCCCATGACCAAGGACGCCGTCTCCCAGGCATGGCGCACCGCGCTCGACCCGCGCGGCGACTGGATGCCGAACGTACTGCGCGCCGCCGACCAGCGACTGACCGAGGTCAGGAAGGGCATCCCGGACGCGGGCGGGCTCGTCATCGCCTCCGACCAGGACTCGGCCCGCGCCTACGCCAAGCTGATCCGCGAGATCACGGGCACCCGTGCCACCCTCGTGCTCTCCGACGAAGCGGCGGCGTCCCGGCGCATCGAGGAGTTCAGCGACAGCACCGACCGCTGGATGGTCGCGGTCCGCATGGTGTCCGAGGGCGTCGACGTGCCACGCCTTGCGGTCGGCGTGTATGCGACGACCATTTCGACACCGCTGTTCTTCGCACAGGCCGTGGGCCGTTTCGTGCGTTCCCGGAGGCGTGGCGAGACCGCGTCCGTGTTCCTGCCGACGATCCCCAACCTCCTCGGTTTCGCGAGCGAGATGGAGGTCGAGCGTGACCATGTGCTCGACAAGCCGAAGAAGGACGGGGAAGAGGACCCCTACGCCGAATCCGAGAAGGAGTTGGCGGAGGCCGAGAAGCAGCAGGACGAGGACACCGGCGAGCAGGACATGCTCCCCTTCGAGGCGCTGGAGTCCGACGCGGTCTTCGACCGGGTGCTGTACGACGGTGCCGAGTTCGGCATGCAGGCGCACCCCGGCAGTGAGGAGGAGCAGGACTACCTCGGCATCCCAGGGCTGCTCGAACCCGACCAGGTGCAGCTGCTGCTGCAGAAGCGGCAGGCGCGGCAGATCGCGCACAGCCGCAAGAAGCCGGACGCCGAGGCGGACCTGCTGGAGCTGCCGGCCGAACGGCGGCCGGTGGTCTCCCACAAGGAGCTGCTCGAGCTGCGCAAGCAACTGAACACGATGGTCGGGGCGTATGTGCACCAGAGCGGCAAGCCGCACGGCGTGATCCACACCGAGCTGCGGCGGGTGTGCGGCGGCCCGCCCAGCGCGGAGGCGACGGCGGGTCAGATCCGGGAGCGGATCAAGAAGGTCCAGGAGTGGGCCACCAGGATGCGCTGAGAAGCCGACTACCGAACGGGCGAAATATGGTGCGTAGTAGGGCATGTCGCACCGGGTGTCCGGGACCGGTGAGCCGGGTGCGGCGAGGCCTCACGGCGGTGCAGCGTACCCGGTGAAAGGCCACACCGCCCGGATTCTGGACGAGGGCTTCCGCTGAGCGGTGCCGGTCGCTACTGTCCCCGCAATGCAAACGCCCCGTGGCAGCGCCGCCGCGGAGCGCAGTCGGTGTGCTCTTGCCTGCCGGCGGCCTCTGGGTGCGTCGCCGATGGGACCGGTGCCGCTGTTTCTTTCGGAGGACCGCCGTCACTCACTCCGAAGGAGGGGGCGCTGTGACCGCGGAAACTTCTCAGACGCTCGACCGGGGACTACGTGTCCTCAAGCTGCTCGCCGATACCGACCACGGGCTGACCGTCACCGAGTTGTCCAACAGACTCGGCGTCAACCGCACCGTCGTCTACCGTCTGCTCGCCACGCTCGAGCAGCATGCCCTCGTCCGGCGTGACCTCGGGGGTCGCGCCAGGGTGGGACTCGGCGTGCTGCGGCTCGGCCGGCAGGTGCATCCGCTCGTACGCGAGGCAGCGTTGCCCGCGCTGCGCTCGCTTGCCGAGGACATAGGGGCGACGGCTCATCTCACGCTGGTCGACGGCGCGGACGCCCTCGCGGTCGCCGTCGTCGAACCGACCTGGACGGACTACCACGTCGCCTACCGGGCCGGGTTCCGGCACCCGCTGGACCGGGGGGCGGCCGGCAAGGCGATCCTCGCGGCCCGGCAGGCCAAGAACCCCGAGCCCGGCTACACGCTCACCCACGGCGAACTCGAGGCGGGCGCGAGCGGCGCGGCCGCGGCTCTGGTCGGCGTGACCGGGATCGAGGGCAGCGTGGGAGTGGTGATGCTCGCGGACTCCGTCCCGGAACGGGTCGGCCCCCGTGTCGTCGACGCCGCCCGCGAGGTGGCGGACGCACTGCGCTGACGGGGCGGCGTCGCTTGTCGCTGCCCCGCGGAGGACGCCCGGTTCACGCCGGGCGTCTCGCCGCTTCCGGGCACCGGACTCCGTGCCCGGGGGCGGACCGCTCCATCGCGGCCCCGTGCCTCGCTGTGCGGCCTCGGTGGTCCCGGCCGCGCGCCTGCGGCGTCGGGTGTGCGGCCCAGGTGGTCTCGCCCCCCGCGTCCCCGGCGCCCCGGCAGCTACATTGACTCCGTGCTCTCCAGTCTCACGCGCTCCCGTGCCCTCGCCGTCTGCGCCCTGCCCATTGCCGCGCTGGTCGCCGTCGCGGGGTTCGCGCCGCTGCCGTTCGTCGTGGCCGAGCCCGGCATGACCGCGAACGTGCTCGGTGAGCACCGGGGCAAGCCGGTCATCACCGTCTCCGGCGCACCCACCCGTACGACCAAGGGCGCACTGCGGATGACCACCATCGTGGCGACCGGGCCGTCCGCCGAGGTCGGGCTCGGTGACGTGATCGACGGCTGGTTCCGTACGGACCAGGCGATCCTGCCGCGTGAGTCCGTCTATCCGGCCGGCCAGTCCGACAAGGAGGTCGAGCGGCGCAACGTCAAGGACATGGAGGAGTCCCAGGGCGACGCGACCCGTGCCGCGCTCTCCTACCTCGACGAGGACCCGGCCAAGGTGAAGGTCACCCTCCATCTCGCCGACGTCGGCGGGCCCAGCGCGGGGCTGCTGTTCTCGCTCGGGATCATCGACAAGCTGGACGGCAACGGCAAGGGCGGCGACCTCACCGGCGGACGCAGCATCGCCGGCACCGGCACGATCACTGCCGACGGCAAGGTGGGCGAGGTCGGCGGCGTGTCCCTGAAGACCCAGGCGGCCAAGCGGGACGGGGCGACCGTCTTCCTCGTCCCCAAGGGAGAGTGCTCCGACGCCCGGGCCGAACTCCCCGAAGGGCTGCGGCTGATCCCGGTCACCACCCTCAACGGCGCGGTCGAGTCACTTCGGGCTCTGGATGCGGGCGGGAAGGTCCCGAGCTGCTGACCTCCCGTGGGCCGTCCATCTCCCGCCAGCACGGGAACACCGCCGGTGCCAGGGTCGCCAGGAAGTACAGCCCGCCGAGCGTGAGCAGCGCCGCCGTCAGGCCTGCTTGCTCGATCAGAAAGCCTGCCGCCAGTCCCCCTAGCGGCGTGGTCATCAGGACACCCGCCGTGTTCACACCGGCGACCCGGCTGCGCAGTTCCTCGGGGACGCGCTCGTAGACGACCGTCACGAGGATCGGGTTGAGCATCCCCGCGCCGAGCCCCGCCACCGCCATCGTCACGGCCAGCGGCACCGTACCGTCCCACAGCGCCGCCGCGACGAACCGCGGCAGCCCGCAGATCATGAACGCGACGGTGAACAGCACCCGGCGCGGGAAGCGGTGCCCCACCGCCCCGTACAGCAGCGCGCCGAGCAGGGCGCAGCCGCCCATGACCGCGACCAGCAGACCCAGATCCCGTGAACCGCCGAGGTCCTCCTTGGCGTGCACCGGCAGCAGGACCGAACTCCAGCCCTGGTCCAGCCCGTTGGTGAGCATCACCATCAGGACGACGCCCAGCAGCAGGCGGGTGCGCAGGAGGAACTCGTATCCCTCGCGCAGGTCGCGGCGGTATCCGGCGAACGACACCGGGGGCGAGCCGGTCTGCGGTTCGGCCGCGCTCAGCCGGCGTACACCGAGGAAGATCAGCAGTGCGGAGCCGCAGAACGTCACGGCGTCCAGCAGCAGGACGGTCTCCGCGCCGATGAGTGCGATGAGGACGCCGGCCAGTGCCGCGCCGGCCATGCGCGCGCCGCGCGACACCGCGTCGAACAGGCTCGCCGCACGGGACAGGCTCGTACCCGCCCGCTCGGCGAGATCGGGGATGAGCACGAAGCGCGCGGTCTCGCCGGGGGCGTGGAAGAGGCCGGTGACGGCCATCAGCGCGCACAGCATCCAGAACTCCAGCATGCCTGCGCGGTGCAGCAACGGGATCGCCCCGAGGGCGGCCGCGCAGACGAGATCCGAGGCGATGCTGACCCGGCGGCGGCCGATGCGGTCGATGACCGGGCCGCCGGTGAGCGCGGAGACGACGACCGGCAGGGTCGCACAGAAGGCAACCAGACCGGCTTTGCCGGGGCTTCCCGTGGTCTGCAGGGCGAACCACGGGACGCCGATGAGCGTGAGGGAGTTGCCGGTGATCGATACGGCGTTGGCGGTCAGTACGGCGGCGAGTGGGCCGCGGCGGACCGCACCCGCCGCGGCCTCCTGCGGGCCGTGTCCCCCCTGCTCCCTCATGCGAGGCGGGTCGTGCCCACCGGCGCCTGCTGCACCAGACGCAGACCCAACTGGACGAGTTTCCATCCCACTTGGGTACGCAGCGGTTCACTCGGCAGCTGGTGGGCGGCTGCCGTGCGGAGCTCCTCGCCGCGCAGCTCGTGCAGATACAGATGTATGTCGGCGTGCATGTCCTTGTGTCCCCTCGTTCGGTGGAGCGCGGAGTGGCGTGCAAGTAACTCGGTGGAGCGCGGAAGGCGTGCACGTCATTCGGTGGAGCGCGGAAAGGCGTGCAGGTGCATACGGACCTGGGCGGCGCCCTCGGCCTCAGGGCCGGGAGCGAGGGCCCGGTAGCTCTCGATGAGTGCGTGCACCTTCTCGTTGAGCTCGTGGGCCTGTTCGGGCGTCAGGCGCAGGGTGAAGTCGCTCATGTCGGAGCTGCGCCGCCACACGTCCGGCCAGTCCCGCGCGGTGGCGAGCCAGGTGGCGATCTCCTGGGCGTGGATGTTCGCGATCTCGTGGATGAAGAAGTCGGCGGCCCCGCGCACTTCGGGGTCGGGGTCGGTGTAGAGCGATTCGTCGAAGGCCGTCCCTTCCGCCCCCGCCTTCCACCACCGCTCCCTGCCCTTGCCGCGCTCCGGGTCGTCCTCGACGAAGCCGTGGGCGGCGAGCTGGCGCAGGTGATAGCTGGTGGCGCCACTGGACTCGCCCAGCCTGTCGGCCAGTTGGGAGGCGGTGGCGGGTCCGTCGTGGCGCAGGGTGGAGAGCAGGCGCATCCGCAAGGGGTGCGCGAGACCGCGCAGGGAGCGCGGGTCGAGCGTGCGGTATGTGCGTGGTGCGGGCGTGTGGTCCTCGGGTGGTGCGGGTGTGCGGTCCTCGTTCTCGGCCATGATGCAAAGATAGTCTTGCAAAGAAGTCGTTGCAAGACTTTTTGCAAAGACTTCTTTGCGACTGCCGGCCCCGGCTCAGACCTCCCGGTCCCTGGCCGCCTGCTCCACGAGCGGGATGATCCGCAGCGGAACCGGGTTCTCCATCACGATCGCCGTGGAGGCCCGCACGATGCCCTCGAAGCCGACCACCCGGTCGATCACCCGCTGCAGATCCGCGTTGGAGCGGGCGACGAGCCGGCAGAGCATGTCGCCGTGGCCGGTGGTCGTGTGCAGCTCGAGCACCTCGGGCACGGTCGCCAGATGTGCCCGTACATCCGCACCCTGGCCCTGCTTGATCTCCAGCGTCGCGAACGCCGTGACCGGATAGCCGAGCGCGGCCGGGTCGACATCCGGCCCGAACCCGCGGATGACGCCGTTCGACTGAAGGCGGTCCAGCCGCGCCTGGACCGTCCCGCGGGCCACGCCCAGCCGCCGGGACGCCTCCAGTACGCCGATGCGCGGTTCGCGCGCCAGCAGCATGATGAGCCTGCCGTCCAGATGATCGATCGCCATGGCGTCTCCCGAGTGGTCATCCTGTACAGAACGCCCTTACATCCTGCGTCCGGTCTGCGCATATTGACCAGTCGGAAGGCGAACTATTGCGCACCTTGTGGATGGGGTGGAGTCTGCCCACATGACTGAGACCATCGATCACCACCCCACCACCGAGCGCGAGGCCGATCCCTTCCCGGTGAAGGGCATGGACGCGGTCGTCTTCGCCGTCGGCAACGCCAAGCAGGCCGCGCACTACTACGCCACGGCCTTCGGCATGAAGCTGGTCGCCTACTCCGGACCGGAGAACGGCAGCCGCGAGACGGCCAGTTACGTGCTCACCAACGGTGCGGCCCGCTTTGTCCTCACCTCCGTGATCAAGGCGTCCACCGACTGGGGCCACTTCCTCGCCGAGCATGTCGCCGAACACGGCGACGGCGTCGTCGACCTGGCCATCGAGGTGCCGGACGTCTACGCGGCCTACAAGTACGCCACCGAGCACGGCGCCACCGGCATCACCGAGCCGTACGAGATCAAGGACGACCACGGGGTTGTCGTCCTTGCCGCCATCGCCACGTACGGCAAGACGCGCCACACGCTCGTCGACCGCTCCCGTTACGAGGGCCCGTATCTGCCCGGCTTCGTGGCCGCCGCCCCGATCGTCGAGCCGCCCGCCAAGCGCACCTTCCAGGCCATCGACCACTGCGTGGGCAATGTCGAGCTCGGCAGGATGAACGAGTGGGTCGCCTTCTACAACAAGGTCATGGGCTTCACCAACATGAAGGAGTTCGTGGGCGACGACATCGCCACCGAGTACTCCGCCCTGATGTCGAAGGTCGTCGCCGACGGCACGCTGAAGGTGAAGTTCCCGATCAACGAGCCGGCGATCGCCAAGAAGAAGTCGCAGATCGACGAGTACCTGGAGTTCTACAACGGTGCCGGTGTGCAGCACATCGCGCTCGCCACGAACGACATCGTCGCCACCGTGCGTGCCATGCGGGCCGGAGGTGTGCAGTTCCTGGACACCCCCGACTCGTACTACGACACCCTCGGCGAGTGGGCCGGCGAGACCCGCGTGCCCGTCGAGACGCTGCGCGAGCTGAAGATCCTGGTCGACCGTGACGAGGACGGCTACCTGCTGCAGATCTTCACCAAGCCGGTCCAGGACCGCCCGACCGTCTTCTTCGAGATGATCGAGCGCCACGGCTCGATGGGCTTCGGCAAGGGCAACTTCAAGGCCCTGTTCGAGGCGATCGAGCGCGAGCAGGCCAAGCGCGGCAACCTGTAGCACCGGCCGGTCCCGTCACTGCGGCCCCACGGACCATCCGTGGGGCCGCACGGCTGCCGAGGGACGACGGCGGCGCACAACGGCGACGGGCACCGGCTCCCGCGTCAGTTGCCGACGGGTGCCGCGGGCGACGCCCCGGATGCCGGTACGGAGCCCGCCGCGCCCGCCGGTCCGGCGTCGGAGCGGGCGGGCGGCTCCGGGTCGATCTGCGCGGCCGTCCTGGCCGATCCCGGCGGCGCGGTGGACGTGCCCGGCGCAGATGTCCCCGGGCTGCCCGGAGCGGCTGCCGCGGACGGCGGCACCGGGGGAGAGGACTGCGCAGGAGCCGGCTCCGGAGTCCCCGGCCGCGGGCTCACGCCCGCCGTCCCGGCCTGCCCGCCCGTGGCCTCACCCGAGCTCGAGCCCGAACCCGGCTCCCTGCCGGACCCCTCCTCCGGCCGCCCGGCCGCCTCTTCCCCCGACGCCTCGCGTGATTCCTGGCCCTTCGTGTCCAGCGTGAACTCACCGTCGGCGTCGTCGCCGAACATGTCGTCCGGCCCACCCGCGGGGGGCTCGCCGAGTGCCTTCAGCGCCTCCCTGGCCCGCGGCGCGAAGAGAGGCGAGAAGTCCGGGTTGATCCGCAGCGCCTCCTCCAGGTGCCGTCGCGCCGGACCGTAGTCCTCCAGCACCCGCTCGATCTGCCCCCGGTGGTACGCGAACAGCGCGCTGCGCATGCCAGGCGCCGCCACCGGCTTCAGGAACGGCAGTGCCTCCTTCGGACGGTCCGCCTTGTACAGGGCCCAGGCCATCGCGTCCGCCACGTACATGCTCCGGTGCCCGCTCCGCCACTCGGCCTGGAGCGTGCGCACCGCCTCCTGCGGGTCGCCGTGGTCCGCCTCGAGGCGCGCCAGGACCAGATCGTTGTCGACTCCGTCGGCGGCCGCGTCCTCGACCAGCTCGCGCAGCCGCTCGTACTGCGTCGTCGCGTCCCCGTCCAGGCCAATCGACTCGTACAACTCGCCCAGTTCCAGCGCGTATTCGGGCAACGGCACCTGGGAGAGCGCCTCCTGGTAGTCGCGGACGGCCTCGTCGGTGCGCCCCAGGGCCGCGAGCGCCCTGGCCCGGCCCGCCCACGAGCGGTGGCTCTCCGGCGAGGCGTCCAGCGCCGCCGAGAAGGTGCGCACGGCCTCGGCGGGCTCGCCCCGCTCCCACACCAGCTCGCCCAGCTGGTGCAGTGCCGCCGCTCGAGCCACCGGGGTTGCGGCCTTCGCCGCCGCGTCGTACGCCACCGCCGCCGCGTCCTCGCGCCGGCCGCGCTCCCAGTAGATCTGCGTTTCACGCTCCAGCACCTGCGGGCCCGAACTGAGCTTCCGCAGTGTGTCCAGCGCCCTGCCCGCGGCCTTGTGGTTGCCGAGCCCGCTGTAGGCGTCGAGCAGCACCGCATGCGCCTGCCAGCGCCTCGGCTTCTGCCGGACCGCGCTCTCGCCCAGGGTGCGCGCCGTCGCGAAGTCGTGCCGGGCGGCGGCCAGCGCCGCGAGACCGATCAGCGCATCCGTGTTGCCCTCCTTGGCCGGCAGCACATCGAGCGAGCGCTTCAGTGCGCGCTCCGCCTTCGGGTACTGCTCCGAATCCGCGAGCCGCGAGCCCCGCTCCACATACGCAGCCCCCAGTACCGCCCATGACTCGTCGTCGCGGGGGTGATCGCTGAGCCACCGTTCGCGGTCGGCGATGAGCGCGGACAGATCGGGCAGGGAGGCGGGGACGCCCGTGCCCGCCGCCGCCCTCGCCCGCGCCACCGCCCCCGGCGAGGGATGCGGGTTGTCGCCCCAACCGGGCGCGAGCAGGACCACCCCGGTCACCAGCGTCGCGCCGACCAGCGTGCTGACTGCGGCTTTCTTCAGGGTTTCGCTCTTCATGGCGCTCACTGTGCGTCAGCGGCATGTCAATACGAAGAACACACTCGGAGCTGCCCGGCGGAACGCACACGGGTTCACACCGATGGCCCCTGGTGTCAGGCTGAAGGGCATGGACGATCTTCTCCGGCGACTGCGCGCCGGCCTCCCTGCCGAAGCCCTCATCACCGACCCGGACGTCACCGTCTCGTACGGGCACGACATGGCGAGCTTCTGCGACGCGGGCACCCCCGCCGCCGTCGTCCTGCCGCGCACCGTCGAACAGGTGCAGCACGTCATGCGCACCGCGACCGAGCTGCGGGTGCCCGTGGTGCCCCAGGGCGCCCGCACCGGGCTGTCCGGCGCCGCCAACGCCTCCGACGACTGCATCGTGCTGTCGCTGACCAAGATGGACCGCATCCTGGAGATCAGCCCGGTCGACCGGATCGCGGTCGTCGAACCGGGTGTCGTCAACGCGACGCTGTCGCGTGCCGTGGGCGAACACGGTCTCTACTACCCGCCGGACCCCTCCAGCTGGGAGATGTGCACCATCGGCGGGAACATCGGCACCGCGTCGGGCGGACTGTGCTGCGTCAAGTACGGCGTGACCGCGGAGTACGTCCTCGGACTGAAGGTCGTCCTCGCCGACGGGCGGCTGATGTCGACCGGCCGGCGCACCGCCAAGGGCGTCGCCGGCTACGACCTGACCAGGCTCTTCGTCGGCTCCGAGGGAAGCCTCGGCATCGTTGTCGAAGCCGTCCTGGCGCTGCGTCCGAAGCCGCCGGCGCAGCTGGTCCTGGCCGCCGAGTTCCCCTCCGCTGCCGCCGCCTGTGACGCAGTCTGCGCGATCATGGAGGGCGGGCACACCCCCTCGCTCCTCGAGATCATGGACCGCACCACCGTCCATGCCGTCAACAAGCTGGCCAACATGGGCCTGCCCGAGTCGACCGAGGCGCTGCTCCTCGCGGCCTTCGACACCCCCGAACCCGCCGCCGACCTGGCTGCCGTCGGCGCGCTGTGCGAGGCGGCGGGAGCGAGCGAGGTGGTCCCCGCAGAGACTGTCGCCGAGTCCGAACTGCTGCTCCAGGCACGGCGGCTGTCCCTCACCGCCCTGGAGACCGTCAAGTCGGCCACGATGATCGACGACGTCTGCGTACCGCGTTCGAAGCTCGGCGCGATGATCGACGGCACGGCCGCCATCGCCGAGAAGTACGACCTCACCATCGGCGTCTGCGCCCACGCGGGCGACGGCAACACGCATCCCGTCGTCTGCTTCGACCACACCGACCCCGACGAGTCCCGGCGCGCCCGCGAGTCCTTCGACGAGATCATGGCGCTCGGCCTGGAGCTGGGCGGCACCATCACCGGCGAACACGGCGTCGGCGTGCTCAAGAAGGAGTGGCTGGCCCGTGAACTCGGCCCGGTGGGGCTGGAGCTGCAGCGCGGCATCAAGCAGACGTTCGACCCGCTCGGAATCCTCAACCCGGGCAAGCTCTTCTGAGCCGTCGCCGGGTGCATCGCGGTCGCCGCGTGCACCCGCATACGCCCGGGACACGCCGCCGTTCTGCTCAGCCGTCCACATCCTGATCCTGCGGACGGTCGTCGGCCACGGTGGGGGCGAGCAGTTCGGCGAGAGCGTCGTCGATACCGAGACGCTCGGACTCGCAGCCCGGCGGAATCACGCGCAGCGTCCGCTCCAGCCACGCGGACACCACCTCGGACGAGGCCTCGAGCAGCGCCTCCCCGTCGGGTGAACTCAGCGCCAGGAGGATGACGTTGCACCCGTTGCGCTTGGTCGGCCAGAGCCGTACGTCGCCGTCGCCACTCGGCCGGAACACTCCCTCCACCAGCAGTTCACGTGCGAAGGTCCAGTTCACGGGGTGCTCGGAGTGGATGTGGAAGCTGATGTGCACGGCGTACGGGTCGGCCGTCCGGTAGGTCAGCCGGGTCGGGACGGCAATGCTGTGCTCCGGCGACAGCACCAGATCCAGCTCGAGTTCGCGTTCCACCACGGTGTGCATCGGAGTGCTCTTCCTTTCCGCTCGTCCTGCGGTTCTGTCGGCTGTTCTGCCGGGACCGGTGAACGGGTCCCACCTACGGAGAGCGGCTTCCCGCGCGGCGATGACGCGACTTCCGGCAACAACTTTCTGTGATCGGACAGTGACCGGAAAGTGGCCGTTCCGGCGGGACTGGCCCAGCGGCGCGCGGCGGTCTGATAGATGTGGAGCCCTGAATTGCGGCTCGAGGAGATACGGGACCACGGTGATGAGCGCCCCAACCCCGGCAACCGGCGACGGCAGCCCCACACCCGGCTACTACCCGGACCCGTCCATTCCTGGATATGTCCGGTACTGGAACGGCGCTGCCTGGGTGCCAGGCACCAGCAGGCCCGCGCCCTCCTCGGGCGAGGCGATGCCCGCGGCCCCCGGCTCCGCGGCCCACGCCCCGGCCGCGGTCGAGGAGACCGGCCCGGTCTTCCTCGACGAGGATCCCGGCCAAGCGTCCGCGCGTTCCGCGACCCCGTCCGAGCAGCCGATGCGTCCCGAGCCCGCAAGCGCCTGGCAGGCCGACGCGTCGCGCCAGGCAGGCTTCGGGGGCGACCGCGACAACCGCGTCTCCTGGGGCGGCACTGGCACGGGCGGGCAGGATCCGCGCCTGCCCGCACAGCCCGGACCGTCCGCACCGGCGGCCGATCCGCGCAACCCCGTCGACCCGACCGGCGGCGCCCTGCCCGGCGTGCGCTCGGTGAGCGCCGCCGCCCCCGGCGGGGGTGAACCGCCTGTCGACGGCACCGTCGCCATCCGCGCGCTGCGACCGAAGCCCGGCGCCGGGACGGGGGCAGGGGCCGGCACAGGCGGCGCCGAGGACGCCCTGAGCCGCAACGCCCAGCCGCCCGCCGAAAGCACCGTCACCATCCGCGCGCAGCGCCCCGGCACGGGCACGGGGCAGGGCGACGGCATGACCGTCCGGTCGATGACCCCCGGCACCCCCCCTGCCCCCGCCCCGCAGCAGCCGCAGACCCCGTCCCCAGCAGCGGCAGCGGACCAGCAGGTTCCGGCACAGCCGGCGCAGCCGCAGTCACAGGCGCCCCTCAGCAGCGGAGTCGGCGGCGGTGCGGCCTCCTGGGCGCAGCAGGTCCACCAACTCGGCCGGCCCGGCCCCCTGTCCGAAGCCGGCGAGCCGCCGGTCGTGCCCTGGAAGCCGCCGGTCAACGACCCGTTCCTGCAGGCCGCCCAGGCCCAGGCGGCGGCCCGCCCGGCATCGCTCGGCAAGCGCTTTGCCGCCCGCCTGGTCGACACGCTGCTGCTCGGCGCGCTCGTCGGCGCCGTCGGTGTACCGGTCTTCGCCCAGGCCCGCGCCCACATCGACGACAAGATCGAGGCGGCCAAGCTGTCCGGTGAGACGGTGACCGTGTGGCTGATCGACGGCACCACCGCGGTCCACCTCGGCATCGTCCTCGGGGCGCTGCTGCTCCTCGGTGTGCTGTACGAGGCGCTGCCGACCGCCAAGTGGGGCCGCACGCTCGGCAAGAAGCTGTGCGGCGTCAAGGTGATGGACATCGAGTCCCATGAGCCGCCCACGTTCGGAGCGGCGCTGCGCCGCTGGCTCCTCTACAGCGTGCTGGGCCTGCTCGTCATCGGCGTGGTCAACGTCCTGTGGTGCCTGTTCGACCGTCCCTGGCGGCAGTGCTGGCACGACAAGACGGCGCATACGTTCGTGAGCTGACCCGGGCGCCGTACGCCGCCCCGGAGGCGTTCCCCCGAACGCGCGCGAGCCGTTGCGGGGCCCTTCGGGCCGGGGTGCACTGCCCCCATGAGCAACGTTCAGCCGCCGCCCGGCGAGCCGCCCGAGGAAGACCCCTTCCGGAAGAAGCCACAGGAGCCGCAGCCGCCCCAGGAACCGCAGGGACCGGGGCCGGGACAGGGTCCGCCCGCCGGGTCTCCGTACGGCCAGGGCGAGGGCGGAGGCTCCCCGTACGGTGGCCAGGGCGGCGCCGGCGGTGCCGGGCAGCCCCCGCCGTACGGGGGCGGAAATGCCTATGGCGGTCCGTACGGCGGTGCGGACCCCCTCGCGGGGATGCCACCGCTCGCCGACTTCGGCAAGCGGTTCCTCGCCCGGCTCATCGACGTATTGATCATCGCCATCCCGCTGGGTCTGATCTCATGGGCCGCCGGCGGCTTCGACATGGCCACGGACGGCGACAGCTGGGACGAGATCACGAACCAGGTCAACACCGGCCGCCAGTGGCTGTGGTCGCTGATCTCCGTTGTCGCCTACGTCGGCTACGACACGTTCCTGACCAAGCGCAACGGTCAGACGCTCGGCAAGAGCATCATGAAGCTGCGCGTGGCCATGCTCAACGACGGCCGGACCCCGGACACCAGCGCGGCGCTGTTGCGCGCCACCGTGCTCTGGGTGCCCGCGCTGCTGTGCTGCTTCTGCGTCTGGTGGCTCGTCATCATCATCACGGTCATTGCCGACCGGCCCTACCGCCAGGGACTGCACGACAAGGCGGCCAAGACGGTGGTGGTCTCCGCCGCGTAGCTCAGCGCCGCAGCGATATGCGGCCCGCTGCGACCTGGGCCCCGGCGCGTGCACGCGGCGCCGGGGGCCGGGGGGTGAGCCCGTCCGAGGAGGTGGCGGAAGCGGAAGGGGCCGCGACGCCGGCCGGGGCCGAGGCACCGGCGGCGGTGGCGGTGGCGCCCTTCGTACGGGCGGCGGGGCGGGTGGCCCGGCCCATCGGCAGGGCGACCGCGACCAGCAGGCCGAGCATCATGGCGGCGACACCGATGGCGGCGACGGCCAAGCCGCTGGTGGTACGGGTCAGCAGCAGGAGGGCGACGGTCGACAGGACGACGGTGGCCGAACCATAGGCAAGCTGTGCGGCAGTCGGACGCGGCATGACGGTATCCGTCCTCGGGACAGGGTCAGGGGGAGTCTCAAGCCAGTTCGCACACTGGCAAAAGACTCTACGACGGTGAATGCCCGGGCGGAACCAGCAGTAAGCGTGACCTAACCCACGGTGCCGGAGCATGGGGGGGCGCACCGAATCATTCACACAGCCAACTCGTGAGGAATGTGCGCCGCTTGTCCGGATTCGACATCGTCCGGAATCCGGAACTCTACTCCTGCATAGTGCAGTTGGCCGGTCTAAGTCAAGGACTGTCTTTTCTTCGGCAACTCCGGTCGAATGTCGTCACTTGTGACGCGTCACCGCGCGCGGACAACCCCACATAGGTCCGTGGCGACGGGGCGCGGGGGAGGACACCATCAAGTGACCAGCAAGCGACGGACGTTCAGAGCGTCCGCGGTTCTCGTGGCCCTTGCCGCGACCACCGCGACGGGCGCGGCGTTCAGCACCGCTCAGGCCGACGGCCAGAAGTCGTCGGACCCGGCCGGAATAGAGCGGCGCGATCCGGCACCGCAGAAGGCCCATGTCGAGCACGACCTCGAGGGCCCGTTCAGCAAGCAGCAGGACCAGCAGCGCCAGGCCGCGCTCGAGCAGGTGATATCCGGCGACGCGGCCGTGCAGCAGCGCGGCGCGTCCAAGGTCGTGAAGCTCGACGACAAGAAGTACGTCGAGCTCGGCCGTGAGCAGACGGACAAGATCTTCACGATCCTGGTGGAGTTCGGCGACAAGGTCGACGACACCACGATGTTCGACCCGGACGGCCCGGAGGGGCCCGAGGCCCCCGTCAAGAAGTACGGCGGCACGCCCGGCCCGCTGCACAACAAGATCGCCAAGCCGGACCGCAAGGTCGACAACTCGACGGCCTGGCAGGCGGACTTCAACCAGAAGTACTTCCAGGACCTCTACTTCGGCACCGGCAAGGACGGCAAGGGCCGTAAGAAGGAGTCCCTGAAGACCTACTACGAGAAGACCTCGTCCGGCCGTTACTCGGTCGACGGTGGCGTCTCCGACTGGGTCAAGGTCGATTACAACGAGGCCCGCTACGGCTCCAACTACTGCGGCGACTCCAACTGCGCCAACGTCTGGGACACGGTCCGTGACGGCGTCACGGCCTGGGTCGCCGACCAGAAGGCCAAGGGCAAGTCCGACGCCGAGGTCAAGGCGGAGCTGGCGAAGTACGACCAGTGGGACCGCTACGACTTCGACGGCGACGGCAACTTCAACGAGTCCGACGGCTACATCGACCACTTCCAGATCGTCCACGCGGGCGAGGACGAGTCGGCCGGCGGCGGCGCCGAGGGCGAGAACGCCCTGTGGGCCCACCGCTGGTACGCCTACGGCACCGACGCCGGCAAGACCGGCCCGGCGAACAACAAGGCCGGCGGCACCCAGATCGGCTCCACCGGCATCTGGGTCGGCGACTACACCATGCAGCCCGAGAACGGCGGCCTCGGTGTCTTCGCCCACGAGTACGGTCACGACCTCGGTCTGCCCGACCACTACGACACCTCGGGCAAGGGCGAGAACTCGACCGGCTTCTGGACCCTGATGTCGGCCGGCTCCTGGCTCGGCGAGGGCAAGGACTCCATCGGTGACCTGCCCGGCGACATGACGGCCTGGGACAAGCTGCAGCTGGGCTGGCTCAACTACACCAAGGGCAAGGCGGCGACGAAGTCGACGCACACGCTGGGTGTGGCCGAGTACAACACCAAGCGCCCGCAGGCGCTCGTCGTCGAGCTGCCCAAGAAGCCCGTCACCACGACTGTCGTGAAGCCCGCCGAGGGCTCCAAGCAGTGGTGGAGCGACATGGGTGACGACCTCAAGAACACCCTGACCCGCTCCGTCGACCTCACCGGCAAGTCGAAGGGCTCGCTCGAGCTCTCCGGCTGGTGGGACATCGAGGCCGACTACGACTTCCTGTACGCCGAGGTGTCGACGGACGGCGGTGCCAACTGGACGCCGCTGGACGGCACGGCCGACGGCAAGGCGATCACCCGTGACGGCAGCGACTCGCCTGCCCTCACCGGTGTGTCGGGCGCGTACAAGAAGCTCGTCTACCCCCTGGACGCCTACGCGGGCAAGAAGGTCGACCTCCGCTTCCGCTACCAGTCGGACGGCGGCGTGGCGGGCAAGGGCTTCGCGGCCGACGCCCTCACGATCAACGCCGACGGCGCCCCGCTGTTCTCGGACAACGCCGAGGGTGACGACGCCGGGTGGACCGCGAAGGGCTTCTCCCGCATCGGTGAGTCCTTCACCCAGGAGTACGAGCAGTACTACATCGCCGAGAACCGTCAGTACGTGTCGTACGACAAGACCCTCCAGGTCGGCCCGTACAACTTCGGCTTCAAGGCGCCCAAGGACGGCTGGGTCGAGCACTACCCGTACCAGAACGGCCTGATGGTCTGGCTGTGGGACACCTCCCAGAAGGACAACAACACCAGTGCCCACCCGGGCCGTGGTCTGATCCTTCCGGTGGACGCCCACGCCAAGCCGCTGAAGTGGACCGACGGCAAGCTGATGCGGAACAAGATCCAGACGTTCGACTCGCCGTTCAGCCTGTACGCCACCGACCGCTTCAAGCTGCACAACGCGGACATCCCGCAGATGATCAAGTCGCAGAAGGGCGTCTCCGTCTTCGACGACCGCAAGGGCGTCTACTGGTACGAGGAGAACCCGACCGCAAGCGTGAAGGTCGCTGACACCAACACCAAGATCTCGATCGTGAAGGAGCCGCGCAGCGGCGAGACGATCACCGTCAAGGTTGGTCCGTCGACCAACTGATTGGTATCACCGCAGGTCAGAACGTGATCGGCCGTCGCCCTCTAGCGGGCGGCGGCCGATCGTGTTTAGGTGCGTCTGACGAAGTTCTTATTGACAGACCAGCTCACGGGGGAGTGGTTCCGCATGCCCGGCGGAGGTTTTTGCAAGTTGCCAGGCGGCAGTGTCGTGGTGGCGCTGAGCCTGCCGAACCCGGCCGGCGACGGCAGCACCGTACGCTTCCTGGTCCATGCGGCCAACCGCGCCAGGGCGCTGACACGGCTGCGGAACCTGGGCCTGCGGGCGGTCTACCTGCGGGGCAACGCGGAGCCTCCGACCCCGGACGAGATCACGGCGGTGCTGCACCACCCGGACGGTCTGCTGTGGCGCACCCAGCACGCGGGTCCTGAGCTGTGGCACCCGATACGCGCGCTGATGCGCTCCCCGGCAGCCGGAGCGTAGCCGGGTAGGGGCACGCCCCCGCGCAGCGCTACGCCACCACCGGCTTGCCCGTGAGTTCCACGCCCGCCGCGCGCAGCTCCTTCAGCGCGCGGTCCGTCGTCGCCTCGGCGACCCCCGCAGTCAGGTCCAGCAGGACATGCGTCGCGAAGCCCTCGCGCACCGCGTCCAGCGCCGTGGCCCGCACGCAGTGATCGGTGGCGATGCCGACCACGTCCACCTCGGTGACCCCGCGCTCGCGCAGCCACTCGGCAAGCGTCGCGCCGTTCTCGTCCGTGCCCTCGAAGCCGCTGTACGCCGCCGCGTACGCGCCCTTGTCGAAGACCGCGTCGATCGCACCCGAGGCGACCACCGGGGCGAAGTTCGGGTGGAACCCCACACCCTCCGTACCCGCGACGCAGTGCGCCGGCCAGGAGTCGACGTAGTCCGGCTGTGCGGAGAAGTGGCCGCCCGGGTCGACATGGGTGTCACGGGTGGCCACCACATGGCGGTAGCCCGGCTGGGCCTGGCCGATGAGGTCGGTGATGGCGGCTGCGACGTCGGCACCGCCGGACACCGCGAGGCTGCCGCCTTCGCAGAAGTCGTTCTGGACGTCCACGACGATCAAGGCGCGGTGCATGGCGGGTGTCCTTCGGTGGGCGGGTCGGCGGCAACAGGTTCGGACAAACAGGCGGGCGACGCTAACGAGCGTAGAGACTCGCGAGGCCGTACGGGAGAGGGCGTCCCCGCGGGCCGGGGCACGTGCCTCGTACACCTCCTGAGCCCCCGCTGCCCCGTACGCAGCGGCTCACACGTACTCCGTAGGGATGACGGGCTCGCCGCGCGAGAGCTGGGTCGCGGAGAGCGGCAGACCCGCACGCGCCTCGAAGTGCCGCCTGCGTGCCGCCTCCAGGGGCTCGCGGGTGACGCTCTCGCCGCCCTTGATCAGCTGCACCAGCAGCTGCCGGTCGGCGAGCGAGTCCGGGACGGCCCCCGTCCCCAGCACCTCGGCCTCTGCGACCCCGTCTCCGTCCAGCCGGCGCGCGGCCCACTTGCGGCCGCCGATCGACGTCTTGCCGCCCAGCGACTTCTTCGCCACTGCCTGCAGCGGGGCCTTCGGGTCGGCGGACCGGGCACGGGCGACGAGCTTGTAGACCATCGAGCAGGTCGGGTGCCCGCTGCCGGTGACCAGCTGGGTGCCCACCCCGTACGCGTCCACCGGCGCCGCGGCGAGCGAGGCGATCGCGTACTCGTCCAGGTCGGAGGTGACCACGATCTTGGTGTTGACGGCTCCCAGCTCGTCCAGCTGGTGGCGCACCCGGTGCGCCACCAGCAACAGGTCGCCGGAGTCGATACGCACGGCGCCCAGTTCGGGACCGGTGACGTCCACGGCGGTACGGACCGCCTCCGCCACGTCATAGGTGTCGACCAGCAGGGTCGTGCCGCGTCCCAGCGAGTCCACCTGCGCCTGGAAGGCGCCCCGCTCGGTGTCGTGCAGCAGGGTGAAGGCGTGTGCGCTGGTGCCGACGGTGGGGATGCCGTAGCGGAACCCGGCCGCCAGGTCGGACGTGGAGTCGAAGCCGCCGATGTACGCGGCGCGTGAGGCGGCGACCGCGGCGAGCTCGTGCGTGCGGCGCGCACCCATCTCGATGAGCCTGCGTCCGGCGGCTGCCGCCGACATCCGCGAGGCCGCGGCCGCGATCGCGGAGTCGTGGTTGAGGATCGACAGGACCACGGTCTCCAGCAGCACGCACTCGGCGAAGGAGCCCTCCACCCGCAGGATCGGCGAGCCGGGGAAGTACACCTCGCCCTCGGGATAGCCCCAGACGTCACCGCTGAAGCGGTAGTCGGCGAGCCACTTCAGGGTGGGCTCGTCGACGATGTCCTGCTCGCGCAGGAAGGCGAGCACGCCGGGGTCGAAGCGGAAGTTCTCCACGGCGTCCAGGACGCGGCCGATCCCGGCCACCACGCCGTACCGGCGGCCTTCGGGCAGCCGGCGGGTGAAGACCTCGAAGACGGAGCGGCGGTGGGCGGTGCCCGACTTCAGTGCCGCCTGCAGCATCGTGAACTCGTACTGGTCGGTGAAGAGCGCGGTCGACGGAACATCCACCGGCAGCCCAAGGTCCGCAGTGTTCATGACCATCATGCTAGCGCACATCTCGTCAGACTGACGAGATGTCCTTCCGTTCGGCGGGGCCGTTTGTGCGACACGGCCTCCCGGGTGGCAGCATGGGTGGAGTGACTGTGCCCGTAGAGATCGAACGACCTGAGTCGGCCGAGGAGACGTTCGCCGTCCCTGAACCCGATGTGCCCTGGGTGACGCTGGTGCACAACGACCCGGTCAACCTGATGAGCTATGTCACCTACGTCTTCCAGGCGTACTTCGGCTATTCCAAGGACAAGGCGCACAAACTGATGCTCGACGTCCATCACAAGGGACGCGCGGTCGTCTCCAGCGGCAGCCGCGAGGAGATGGAACGCGACGTGCAGGCGATGCACGGTTACGGACTGTGGGCCACGCTTTCCCAGGACCGCTTCTGATGGCCTCCCACTTCGAGCCGCTCAAGGGCGGCGGCGCTGCCGTCGCGCTGGACGAGGTCGAGATCTCGATCCTGCGCTCACTCGCCGTCCAGCTGCTGGAGCTCATCGGACCCGGAGAAGAGGCGATCGAGGGCCAGGACCCGTTGGCCGCCCTGTTCGCCGAAGGGCCCAGTGAGGCACCCTCCGACCCGGCGCTCGCCCGGCTCTTCCCGGACGCGTACGGAGGCCCGGAAGCCGACACGCAGGACGACGAACTGCTCGCCCGTTCCGCCGAGTTCCGGCGCTTCACCGAGACCGACCTGCGCTCACGCAAGCGCGACGACGCCCTCGCTGTGGTGCGCACCCTGGACTCCCTCAACGCCGCCGGCGACGGCGGGGCCGTGCTCGAACTCGGCCCCGACGACTGTCAGCACTGGCTCGGCGCGCTCAACGACCTGCGGCTGACCATCGGCACGCGGCTGGATGTCGGGGACGAGGACGAGAACGATGCGCTGTACCGGCTGCCGGACTCCGATCCGCGCAAGCCGATGGTGATGGCCTACCTGTGGCTCGGCGCCCTCCAGGAGACCCTTGTGGAGACGCTGATGCCGTGACCGGTGCGACGGTGCACGGCCATCGCCTGTTCGCTCAGCGGACACTCAAATCCGGATAACGATCGCGTCACCGCGGCGGCCTGCCTTGCGGTGTCGCGATTGTTTTGTCCGCTTCTTCCTGTGGCGTGGGCCACATCCGTCCAAGTGGATCAACATTTCGGGCGTGATAGATCTTCACGACCGCCCGGGGACGCCACCCATGTGCCCGGGGGCGCTTGGGCCGGCAGACCGCCGGCGGCACTCCATCCACATCCGGGGGGATCAGGACCTGATCCGCGGCCACGCTACGCAGCGGGCGCGGATCAGCATGGAGAAAGGCGCATCACCATGACCTCAATGCAGGTCGACCAGCACAACGACAGCAAAGAGGCCGCGGGCGCGGACGAGGGCTACCAGCGCGGACTGGGAGCCCGGCAGATCCAGATGATCGCGATCGGCGGTGCCATCGGCACCGGCCTCTTCCTCGGCGCGGGCAAGGCCATCTCGATGGCCGGACCGAGCCTCATCCTGGCCTACGCCATCGCGGGCCTGGTCATCTTCTTCATCATGCGGGCCCTGGGCGAACTGCTCATGTACCGCCCCGTCTCGGGGTCCTTCTCCGAGTACGCGCGAGAGTTCGTGGGGCCCTTCGCGGGCTTCGTCACCGGCTGGACGTACTGGCTGTTCTGGGTCGTCACCGGAATGACCGAAGTCACCGCGGCCGCCCAGTACATGACGTACTGGTTCGACATCCCGCAGTGGGTCTCCGCGCTGATCTTCACGATCGTCCTCTACGGCGCCAACCTGATCTCCGTGAAGCTCTTCGGCGAGCTCGAGTTCTGGTTCTCGATGGTCAAGGTCACCGCCATCATCGGCATGATCCTGATCTGCCTCGGCATCCTCACCCTCGGCTTCTCCGACGCCGGTGACACCGCGTCCGTCACCCACCTGTGGGCCGACGGCGGCTTCTTCCCCAAGGGCATCGGCGGCACCCTGATGACCCTGCAGATCGTGATGTTCGCCTTCCTCGCGGTCGAGCTGGTCGGCGTCACCGCCGGCGAGTCCAAGGACCCGGAGAAGACCCTGCCCAAGGCGATCAACACCGTCCCGTGGCGTATCGCCGTCTTCTACGTCGGCGCGCTGATCATGATCCTCTCGGTGGTCTCCTGGACCAACTTCGAGCCGGGCGTATCGCCGTTCGTCGCCGCCTTCGACAAGATGGGCCTCGCCGTCGGCGCCGGCATCGTCAACTTCGTGGTGCTCACCGCAGCGCTGTCGTCCTGCAACTCGGGCATGTACTCCACCGGCCGCATGCTGCGCGACCTCGCGCTCAACGGCCAGGGCCCGAAGCTGTTCACCCGCCTGACCAAGAGCGGCACGCCGCTCATCGGCACCACCTTCTCGGCCCTGCTGATGATGTTCGGTGTCTGGATCAACTACCAGTGGCCGGGCGAGGCGTTCGAGAAGGTCGTCTCCTTCGCGACCATCTCCGGAATGTGGGCCTGGATCATGATCCTGGTCTGCCAGATCCGCTACCGGGCGAAGGCGAACCGCGGCGAGCTGCCCCAGTCGACCTTCAAGGCGCCGGGTGCCCCCTTCACCAGCTGGTTCGCGCTGGCCTTCATCGGCATGGTCATCGTGATGATGGGCATGGACGAGGGCGCGCGGACCGCGCTGTGGCCGGGAGTTCCGGTGTGGGCGCTGATCACGGGCGTCGGCTACCTCGCTCTGCAGAGGAAGGCCAAGAAGTACGCCGAGGACAAGCTCAAGACGGACACCGTCGGCCGCTGAGCGCCGCCGGATCATGCCTGGCCGTACGCCCGGCATGATCCGGCCCGCGTGTCCGGCTCACACGGTCCCGGAAGGGTCCCGGGTGAGCCGGACGTCGTCCCCGCGGGCGTGCAGCGTCACGCCCGCGCCGGTGACCGAGACATCCGTCGGACCGAGACCGGCGGGCAGCTCCGGCACGGCACGCTCCCGGCCCGCGAAGACCTGGGCGACACGCGGGTCGGCCGGGTCGATCTGCCGGCCGGCGAACGACGCGGCGACCGGGACCATCGTGACGGTGCGTCCGGCGAGCCGGAGTTCGGCCGTGACGGACAGCGGCAGACCGAGGACCACGCGGTCCATCCGCACCTGCCGGGAGCCGGCCGCGGACAGCGACGCGTCCGGGCCGAGGCCGGTGACGAGCGATCCGAAGGGCGCGGTGAACCGCGCGTCCGCGCGCGCCGCCGTGTACCCACCCGCCTCCTCCCGGACGTCGCGCAGCTCCACCGCCGCCTGTACCGGCCGTCCTTCGCCGGTGACGGCGTCCGCCCGTACCTCGACCCTGGAGAAGGTCCCCTCGGCCGCGCTCAGCAGAAACGGGAACGCGTCGATCTGCACCTGCGGGGTGCCGACCACCGCGCTCTGTCCGTGCGCGATCCGGTCCGCGAGCCTTGCCTCGGCGCGAGCCGCGGCGACCCGGTCGGCGACGGGCAGCGCGGCGAGCACCGTGCTGAGCCCCAGCACGGTCCACAGCCGCCGCCCGCGCAGGTGCGCGAGTGTGCGGTTCATCGTGAGGGTGCGGTTCATGACGCACCGCCGCTGCTCGCCAGGGCGCTGCCCGCAGCCGCGTCGGGCGCGGGCGGGGCCGGAGCCGGACCGCTCCCGTCGTCCTCGATGTCCAGGTGCGGCAACAGCCGGTCCAGCCATGCGGGCAGCCACCAGTTGGCCCGGCCGAGCAGGACCATCGTGGACGGGACGAGAATGCCGCGGACGACCGTCGCGTCCAGAGCCACGGCCGTGGCAAGGCCGATGCCGAACATCTTCACCACGGGATCGTCGGACAGCAGATAGCTCAGAAAGACGCTGACCATGATCAGCGCGGCGGAGGTGATGATCCGCCCGGTGCCGGCCAGCCCGCTGATCACCGACCGCCGGTTGTCGCCGTCGCGGACATAGGCCGCCCGGACGGCGCTGAGCAGGAACACCTCGTAGTCCGTCGAGAGCCCGAACAGCACGGCGAACATCAGCAGCGGGACGTAGCCGGGTATCGGTACGGGCCCTTCCAGGCCGATCAGGGGCGCACCCCAGCCCCACTGGAAGACCGCGGTGAGCACCCCGTAGGCGGCGGCGACCGACACCAGGTTCATCACCGCGGCCTTCACGGCGACGACGGGGGAGCGGAAGGCCACAAGGAGCAGCAGCCCCGCGACGGCGAGGACGAAACCGACCACCAGCGGCATCCGCCGGGCCAGACGCTCGTTGAGGTCGGCCTGGGCAGCCGTGGGGCCGCCGACATGGGTCACCTGACCGCTGCCGGCGGTGGCATCGGGCAGCGTGTCGTCCCGCAGCCGGTGCACGAGGTCGGCGGTGGCCGGGTCCCCGGGCGCGGTGGCCGGGGTGACCTGCCAGCGCGCGTGGCTGCCGTCGGGACTCAGCTCGACCGGTCCGACCGCGGCCACGCCGGGGGTGACCCGCAGGGCGGCGGAGACCGACGCGATCCGGGTGTCGCCCGGGGTGGCCGCCGGGGAGGGAAGGGTGTCGGTGACCTGGAGCGGTCCGCTTGCACCAGGTCCGAAGGCCGCGGTCAGCCTGTCGTACGCGGTACGGCTCGCCGTCCCCACGGCCCTGTCGCCCGCGTCCAGCTGGCCGAAGGTCAACTGGGCGGCGGGCGCGGCCAGTACGCCGGTCAGCACCAGACCGGCCGCGAGGCAGCGCCACGGCCGTGCGGCGACGTACCCGGCGATGCGGCCCCAGCCGCGGGGGCGGGCAGTGGCGCCGCTGCCCGGACCTGCCGGCCCCCGAGGGGTGGCCTTCGGACTGAGTCTCGGCCCGAGCAACGCCAGCACGGCCGGCAGCAGGGTCAGCGTGGCCGCAACGGCGACCAGTACGGCGATGCCCGGCGCGAGCGCCAGGGCGTGCAGCAACGGCAGCCCGCCCAGAGCGAGACCGGCGAGGGCGGCGACGACCGCGCAGCCCGCGAAGACCACGGCCCTGCCGGAACCGGCCATGGTGCGCGCGGCCGCGTCCACGGTGCCCGCGCCCGCTGCCGACAGCTCACGGAAGCGGGTCAGGCAGAACAGGGTGTAGTCGATGCCCACGCCGAGGCCGATCATCGCCGCGATCGTCGTGCCCGAGGAGGGCATGTCGACGAGGTGCCCCACCAGGCCGATCGCACAGAGGGAGACGGCGAGTCCGAGCGCGCCGGTGAGCAGAGGCACCCCGGCCGCGACGAGAGTGCCGAAGCCCACCGCGAGGATCACGAAGGCGGCCGCGAGCCCGATGACCTCACTGTGGCCGGTGGAGCCCTTGTCCGCGGCTGCCGCGAGATCGCCTCCGGCGGTGACCTCGATGCCGGCCTCGGCGGCCGGAGCGGCCGCGTCGAGGATGCCCTGGGTGATTCCGGGGGTGATGTCGCGCCCGGTGAGGTCGAGTTCGACCGAGATGCTGCCGGTGCGTCCGTCGGAGCTGAGCGCGGTCCCGCCCGCCGGATCGTAGGGCGTGGCGACGGCGACGACATGGTCCAGCTCCGCGACGGCCTGTGCCGCCCGCTCGACCGCCTGCCGCTGTGCGGCCGAGGTGAGGGGTGCCTCGCCGGCGGGCGCGTACAGGACGACAGGCTGCCGGCCGGAGGCCGAGTCGGCGAACGCCTCGCCGGCGTCGCGCGCCGCCTGGCTGTCGCTGCCGGGGATGGTGACGGCCTCGGTGGTGACCTTCCCGAACGCGCCCACCGCGACGGCCAGGGTCGTGAGCAGCAGCAGCCACGCGGCCACGGTGCGCTTGGGTCTGCGGGCGCACCAGCGCCCGACGGACAGGAGCATGAGGAATGCAGCCCTCTCGTACGGAACTCATTGCACTCGGCGTGCAATCGGAACCGTTGCATCGCTAGTGCAACAATGTCAACGGGAAGACCGGGGAGGTACACCGTGGAGAAGCAGCCCGTCCGACGTCCGGCGCACAACGCGCAGGGCCCTGCGGAGCGCGCTCCGGACGGCCGTACCGAGCGCGGGCGGCAGACCCGGCAGAAGATCGCCGACGCCCTGCTGGCTCTGCTCGACGAGGGCGAGTCGCAATTCCCGGCGGACCGGGTCGCCGGGCGGGCAGGTGTCTCCCGGCGCCTGGTGTTCCATCACTTCGCCGACATGGACCAGCTGGTGGACACCGCGATCACAAGGCGGCTGGAGCAGCTGATCGCGCAGATCAAGCCGCTGCCGACCGACGGCCCGCGAACGGCACGGGTGGCGGCGCTCACCGAACAGCGCGCCCGGATCCTGGAGTGGATGACCCCGGCCCGGCTGGCGATCCTGCGTCGGGATCAGCCGTCCGAGCGCGTCGAGGAGGCCACCCGGCAGGTCCAGGACTTCGCCCGTGGCCGACTGGCCGAGGTCTTCGCCCTGGAGCTCGACCGGGTGCCCGATGAGCGCCGGGCGGACCTCCTCAACGGGCTGGACGCGGCCACCACCTGGGGGGCCTGGTACCACTTGCGCAGCGTCGGCCTGGACACCGAGGCGGCCCGCCGCGCGATGGACACCACCGTGCACGCTCTGCTCGCCGCCACCGACCCGCCCGCGCCGGCCTCATGAGCAGTCTCACCGGCTGGTCCCCGGATCTCAGAAGCGCTGACGAGCCGCCTATTCTCGTCAGCATGCTGACCATCACCCAGGCCCTCTACGACCAGATCGTGGCGCACGCCCGCGCAGACCACCCCGACGAGGCCTGCGGCGTGGTCGCAGGACCCGAGGGCAGCGGCCGCCCCGAGCGCTTCATCCCGATGCTGAACGCCGCCCGCTCGCCCACGTTCTACGAGTTCGACTCGGGCGACCTGCTCAAGCTCTACCGGGAGCTGGACGACCGCGACGAAGAGCCGGTGATCATCTACCACTCGCACACCGCGACCCAGGCGTACCCGTCGCGCACCGACGTCAGCTACGCCAACGAGCCCGGCGCGCACTACGTCCTGGTCTCCACCGCCGACACCGACGGCGAGGGCCCCTTCCAGTTCCGCTCGTTCCGCATCCTGGACGGCGAGATCACCGAAGAAGAAGTCAAGGTCGTCGAGGCGTACTGATCCCCGCCGGTGAGGTGGACCCCGCCTCAGCCGGCGGCTCGAGTGATGCGACCGGCCGCATGCGCCCAGGTGCGGCCGGAGCATCGCCCCGGCACTCCGGAAGAAGTACTCACGCCGAGCCGCAGCCCGGCGTCCGGGAGGTCGAAGCCGAGGTCACCGGCCGTCCCGCGGCCCGCAGATCCTCGGTCACCCGCCACCCGCAGCCCGCATCCTGAGCAGAGTGCGTCCGGTATGCGAGATCACATTCCGGAGCACGGACCGGGAATCGATACGATGACCGCATGGTTTTCCACGACGTGAGCGACAAGACGCCGAGCACCGTGCTGCTCGTGGCGCGCCTGCACGTCGATCTGTGCCGCCTCGCCAGCGCGATGTGTACGGCCCACGCCGCGGCCTGACCCGTCCGTCCCCGGCGCACTGCCCGCACCACCCCCTCGCGCGGGGGCCAGAGCCGCGCGCACCGACGCCACCCTTTCCGACAGGAGCCCACGTCATGGCCATCGAGGTCCGCATCCCGACCATCCTCCGCACCTACACCGGCGGCGCCAAGGCCGTCGAGGGCACCGGAGACACCCTTGCCGAGCTGTTCGCCGACCTCGAGTCCCGCCACTCCGGTATCCAGGAGCGCATCGTCGACGGCGGTCAGCTGCGCCGCTTCGTGAACGTCTACCTCAACGACGAGGACGTCCGCTTCCTCGACGGCATCTCCACCAAGCTCGCCGACGGCGACAGCGTCACCATCCTCCCGGCCGTGGCCGGCGGAATGCGCTGATGCGTTACGACTCCCCGCTGGCGGCGGTCGGCAACACCCCGCTGGTCCGGCTCCCGCGACTGTCCCCCTCGGACGACGTCCGGATCTGGGCCAAGCTCGAGGACCGCAACCCGACCGGCTCGATCAAGGACCGCCCTGCGCTCCACATGGTCGAGCAGGCGGAGAAGGACGGCCGGCTGACCCCGGGCTGCACCATCCTCGAGCCCACCAGCGGAAACACGGGCATCTCCCTGGCCATGGCCGCGAAGCTCAAGGGCTACCGCATCGTCTGCGTCATGCCGGAGAACACCTCCCAGGAACGCCGCGACCTGCTCGCCATGTGGGGAGCGGAGATCATCTCCTCCCCGGCGGCCGGCGGCTCCAACACGGCGGTGCGCGTCGCCAAGGAGCTCGCCGGGCAGAACCCGAGCTGGGTGATGCTCTACCAGTACGGCAACCCGGACAATGCGGGCGCCCACTACGCCACCACCGGCCCGGAGATCCTGGCCGACCTGCCCTCCGTCACGCACTTCGTGGCCGGTCTCGGCACCACGGGCACGCTGATGGGCGTCGGCCGCTACCTGCGCGAGCAGAAGCCCGACATCAAGATCGTCGCCGCCGAGCCGCGCTACGACGACCTGGTCTACGGGCTGCGCAACCTGGACGAGGGCTTCGTCCCCGAGCTGTACGACGCCTCGGTGCTGACCACCCGCTTCTCCGTGGGCTCCGCGGACGCGGTCACCCGCACCCGGGAACTTCTCCAGCAGGAGGGCATCTTCGCGGGCGTCTCGACGGGCGCGGCGCTCCACGCGGCGATCGGCGTCGGCAACAAGGCCGTGAAGGCGGGCGAGTCCGCGGACATCGTGTTCGTGGTGGCCGACGGCGGCTGGAAGTACCTGTCGACGGGCGTCTACACGGCTGAGACGACGGAGGCGGCGATCGAGACTCTACAAGGTCAACTCTGGGCCTGACGTCGCCCGGGGCCTGGCTGTGCCAGGGGGCGTTGGTGGTTGTTGCCCGGTGTGGTTTCCCCGGGGCTGCTCTGATGTTTCCCGGGGCTCGTCCTGCCTGGGCCCGGTCCGTGCTGTGACGTTTTCTGGGCGGCCTGTGCCGGGTGCGTTGGTGGCCTGACGTTGCCTGGGGCCTGTCCGTGCCGGGGGCGTTGAGGGTTGTTGTCCGGTGGTGGGTTTCCTCTTGCTGGGCGCGGCGTTGCCCGGGGCTTGTCCTTCCCTGGCCCGGTCTGTGCCGGCGATGCCAGGGGCCCCGCCCCGTGGTGCGCTTTCCCGTGGGCCACACGCCACCTTGTATCTGGACAGCCGCCACGGCAGGCACCGGGCCGCCCCGCACGAGGGGCCCGCCCCGTGGAAACCACCCACCCACAGCAGCCACCAACGGCCCCTGCCCAGATCGCCCCCGGACCGGGCCAACCCGTCAACTGGCCAGGTGACTCACCTGGTCCCAGACCGTCGGATCCATCACTCCCACGCGGCGCCGGAACTCCCCCACCCGCACATCCCGCAGCTCGTCCGTCTCCAGGAAGCCCGGCCGTCCCTCCGCATCGCCCACCGTCCCCGGCGGCAGCGCGATCACACCCGGGCGCTCGTCGTGATACCGGCTGGTGATCTTGGCGACCAGCGCCGTGTGGCCTCGCACCGCGAGCACCAGACACGGCCTGTCCTTCGCCCCCGGCCGGTCCTCGTAGGGCACCTCCGCCCACCAGATCTCACCCGGCTCCGGGCCCGTCTTCGGCCTGCGTGCCCGCTCACCCGGCCGCCCCGGCGGACGTACACGCCCACCGGGCCGGCGAGCACCGCGCCCGCGGCCGTCCATCACGGCGGCGACCAGAGCCAGCACGACCACGGCGGCCACCGCGAGCCACCAGGACGTATCCATACCCAGACGGTACCGTCGCCCACATGCCCCCGCCCTTCCACCAGGCCCGGGGCCCTCCCGGGGAAGCCACCCGCCGCCAGGCGGTCGTGGCCCTGGTAAACCACGTCCAGGGCAAGGGTGAGTTGTCCCACAACGCCGTGCTCCGGAGGAGCGACCAGCCCTTTCGCGCCTTACGCTCGACGCACCGCACGACCTTCCCCAGCCCTCCCCGTCAACGGAGGTTCAAGCTCCATGAAGCTCACCGTCGTCGGCTGCTCGGGGTCGTTCCCGTCCGCGGAATCGGCCTGCTCGAGCTACCTCGTAGAGGCCGACGGCTTCCGGCTGCTCCTCGACATGGGCAACGGAGCCCTGGGCGAGCTGCAGCGCCACTGCGGTCTCTACGACCTCGACGCCATTTTCCTCAGCCATCTCCACGCGGACCACTGCATCGACATGTGCGGGTACTTCGTCGCCCGCTACTACCGCCAGGACGGCGGCCGCTGCGCTCCCCTCCCGGTGTACGGCCCCGAGGGCACCGAACAGCGCCTGACCACTGCATATGCGGACACCCCTTCCGCCTCCTCGATGAGCGAGGTGTTCGACTTCCACACACTGAAGGCCGGCACGTTCGACATCGGCCCGTTCACCGTGCGCACGGAGAAGGTGGCCCACCCCGTCGAGGCGTACGGCATCCGCGTGGAGCACGCCGGCAGGTCGCTGACGTACTCCGGCGACACCGGAGTCTGCGAGGCGCTGCACGAACTCGCCGACGGCACGGACCTGTTCCTGTGCGAGGCCTCCTTCACACACGGCAAGGAGGACATCCCGGACCTCCACCTCAACGGCCGCGAGGCCGGAGCGCACGCCCGCCGGGCGAACGTCGGCCGGCTGGTGCTGACCCACATCCCGCCGTGGACGGACGCCGAGCAGAACCTGGCCGACGCCCGCGTGGTGTACGAAGGCCCGACCGAGGTCGCGACCGCGGGCGCGGTGTACGAGATCTAGCGCTCGCGCTGTCCGGGACAACGGCCGAAGCCCCCGCCTGAAAGAAGGCGGGGGCTTCGGGCTTCATGCGCGCGTGGCAACGGCTACGCCTTCGTGAGGTCCTCGACCTCGTCCTCGGGCTCGCGGCCCGGGGTCGGCAGATTGAACTTGGTGATCGCGAAGCGGAAGAGCACGTAGTAGATCGCCGCGAAGGCCAGGCCGATCGGGATGATCATCCAGGGTTGGGTGGCCTTGTTCCAGCCGAGGCCGAGGTCGATCAGGCCGGCGGAGAACGTGAAGCCCGCATGGACCCCCAGCGCCCAGGTGACGGCCATCGAAACGGCGGTCAGCACGGCGTGGATCGCGTACAGCAGCGGCGCGATGAACATGAAGGAGAACTCGATCGGCTCGGTCACACCGGTGACGAACGAGGTCAGCGCGAGCGAGATCATCATGCCGGTCACGGCCTTGCGGCGATCGGGGCGAGCGGTGTGCGCGATGGCCAGGGCAGCGGCCGGCAGGCCGAACATCATGATCGGGAAGAAGCCCGACATGAACAACCCGGCTTCCGGGTCACCGGCGAAGAAGCGGTTCAGGTCACCGTGGACGACCTCGCCGGCCGCGTTCGTGAAGTCACCTATCTGGAACCAGGCGACGGTGTTCACGAACTGGTGCATGCCGATCGGGATCAGCGCACGGTTGATGGCACCGAACAGGCCGGCGCCCGCCGCGCCCAGTCCGGTCATCCACTCGCCGAAGCTGGAGATGACCTCGCCGATCGGCTCCCAGACCAGACCGAAGAAGACACCCACGACCACCCCGACGAACGCCATGATGATCGGAACGAGCCGGCGGCCGTTGAAGAAGCCGAGCCAGTCCACCAGCTTGGTCCGGTGGAAGCGCTGCCACAGCACCGCGGCGAGCAGACCCACCACGATGCCGCCGAGAACACCCGGGTTGTTGTACGTCGCGGCGACGTCCACACCCTTGTTCCCGCTCGTGTTGACCACGGCCTCGGTGACCGGGAACGCGGTCAGGACGTTCTTGTAGACCAGAAAGCCGACCAGCGCGGCCAGGGCCGTGGAGCCGTCGGACTTCTTGGCGAAGCCGATGGCCACACCGATGCAGAAGAGCAGGGGAAGGTTGGCGAAGACTGCGTCACCGGCGGTGGCGAACACCGAGGCGACCTTGTCCCAGCCGAGGCCGTCGGCACCGAAGACGTCGGGCTGGCCAAGGCGCAGCAGGATGCCCGCGGCGGGCAGGACGGCGATGGGCAGCTGAAGGCTTCGGCCCACCTTCTGCAGGCCCTGGAACAGGCCTGATCCCCACTTCTTTGCGGGCAGGGCCGCGGTAGCCGTACTCATAACTTCCTCCAGTGGACAAGGCGCCGCCAGGGGACAGGGGAAAACGGGGGTGGGCGGCGTCCTTCAAAGGGGAACGCGGTGATTGGTCTGGACCGCGTGGTCTACACCATTCAGAGGTGTAGACCAGTTGTAGCACGTGAGACTTCGATAAGGAACCTGCGAATTCTTCGGGGCCGGCCCGCAGGCGCGGCTCAATTCCGGGCCAATACGGCAGAAGGCCCCGGACCGTGAGGTCCGGGGCCCGAGCGCGCGGCGGGGGCCGGTGCGCCCCGCCGCCGTCACGCCTTTGTCGCGTCCCGTTCCAGCTCCTCCTCGAGCTCCTCGGGCTCCCGCCCCGGCGTCGCGATGTCGAACATCGTGATGAGGAGCCGGAACAGCACGTAGTAGATCACCGCGAAACAGGCGCCGATCGGCAGGATCAGCCAGGGTTTCGTATCCAGATGCCAGTAGAGGATGTAGTCGATCACGCCGGCCGAGAAGCTGAAGCCCGCATGGACGCCCAGCGCCCAGGTGATCATCATCGACGCCCCCGTGAGCAGCGCGTGCAGCCCGTACAGCAGCGGCGCCGCGAACATGAAGGAGAACTCGATCGGCTCGGTCACCCCGGTCACGAACGACGTCAGCGCGACCGAGCCCATCAGCCCGGCCACCCGCTTGCGGTGCTCGGGGCGGGCGCAGTGTGTCATCGCGAGCGCGGCGGCCGGCAGGCCGAACATCATGATCGGGAAGAAGCCCGACATGAACTGGCCCGCCGACGGGTCCTCGGCGAGGAAGCGCGTGAGATCGCCCTGGACGGTCCTGCCGTCCGGCGTGGTGTACTCGCCCGCCTGGAACCAGAAGAAGGTGTTCAGGAACTGGTGCATGCCGATCGGGATCAGCAGCCGGTTGGCGACGCCGAAGATGCCCGCGCCCCAGGCGCCGAGGCCGATCAGCTGCTTGGCGAACCACTCCAGGGCCGCACCGACCGGCTCCCACAGCAGCCCGAACACCACGCCCAGCACGCAGCAGACGAGCGCCATGATGATCGGGACCAGTCGGCGGCCGTTGAAGAAGCCCAGCCAGTCGACGAGCCTGGTGCGGTGGTAGCGCTGCCAGATCGTGGCGGTCAGCAGGCCGATCAGGACGCCGCCGAGTACGCCCGGATTCTGCGGCACCCCCTCCGGGAGCTCCTGGGTCACCGTCCCCTCGACGGGAAACGCCTTCAGGACGTTGTGGTAGACGAGAAATCCGGCGACGGCGGCGAGCGCCGTCGAGCCGTCGGCCTTCTTCGCGAAGCCGATGGCGACGCCGATGCAGAACAGCAGCGGAAGTCCGAGGCTGCCGTCGAGGATGCCGCCACCACCCTTGACGAGGACGTCCGCGGTCTTGTCCCAGAACGGTCCGTGCAGATAGGCGCCGAAGAGATTGCCGAGACTGACCAGCAGGCCGGCCGCCGGGAGGACGGCCACGGGCAGCTGCAGGCTCCGGCCGATCTTCTGAAGACCCTGGAAGAGCCCGTTCCGCCAGCTCCGTTCCGGCGCGGCCGTGCTCTCCGTGCTCATCGGTCTCCTCCCGGAACGGGACTGGTTTGGCAGGAGCTGCAGACTGGTGTAGACCAGTTGCGGTACGGTCCCGAGGCCCGGTCGCGCGACAGGGCACTGGTGATCGTCATCTTTCGGTACGAGATGGTTACGCGCCCGCGAAGATGGGCCAACCGTGCGTTACCGTGACGAAACGGACCTACGTGGGCCGATACAGCGCTCAGCGCTCTTGAACGCAGGGAGAAACACATGGCCAGCAAGGCTGAGAAGATCGTCGCCGGGCTCGGCGGAATCGACAACATCGAAGAGATCGAAGGCTGCATCACCCGCCTCCGCACCGAAGTCCTCGACCCCACCAAGGTCGACGAAGCCGCCCTCAAGGCAGCCGGCGCCCACGGCGTCGTCAAGATGGGCACCGCGATCCAGGTCGTCATCGGCACCGACGCCGACCCCATCGCAGCCGACATCGAAGACATGATGTGACACGCGATGTGAGCTCCCACCGCGCCAAGCACTGAGCTCGACCCGAGGGGCCTTCCACCCGGAACGGCCCCTCACCGATCTGCCGATAGGCTCGGGAGCATGTCTCGTATCGACGGCCGCACCCCCGACCAGCTCCGCCCCGTCACCATCGAACGTGGATGGAGCAAGCACGCAGAGGGCTCCGTCCTCATCTCCTTCGGTGACACCAAGGTCTTCTGCACCGCCTCCTTCACCGAAGGCGTCCCCCGCTGGCGCAAGGGCAGCGGCGAAGGCTGGGTCACCAGCGAATACTCCATGCTGCCGCGCTCCACCAACACCCGGGGCGACCGCGAATCCGTACGCGGCAAGATCGGCGGCCGCACCCACGAGATCAGCCGCCTCATCGGCCGCTCCCTGCGCGCCGTCATCGACTACAAGGCACTCGGCGAGAACACCATCGTCCTCGACTGCGACGTCCTCCAGGCCGACGGCGGCACCCGCACCGCCGCCATCACGGGCGCCTACGTCGCCCTCGCCGACGCCATCACCTGGGCCCAGGGCAAGAAACTCGTCAAGGCCGGCCGCAAGCCCCTCACCGGCACCGTCGCCGCCGTCAGCGTCGGGATCGTCGACGGCACCCCCCTCCTCGACCTCTGCTACGAGGAGGACGTACGCGCCGAGACCGACATGAACGTCGTCTGCACCGGCGACGGCCGCTTCGTCGAGGTACAGGGCACCGCCGAGGCCGAGCCCTTCGACCGCAAGGAGCTCAACGCCCTCCTCGATCTCGCCACCGGAGGCTGCGCCGACCTCGCCGCCCTCCAGCGCGACGCACTCGGCGCCACCGGGCAGACCGGGTAAGGCCGGGTAAAGAGGCAACCAAGAACGCCCTGACGGGCGTCGATAGAGTCACGGGCGCACGGGCAAAGCCGTGCGCCCGTCCGTAACAGGGGAGGACCGTTCCATGTCTGCGCGCCGTCGCATAGCCCTCACGCTCGCCACCGCCGTACTCGTCGTGCCCGCAGCCGCAGGCTGCGGCGCCCTCGACAAGGCACTCGACTGCGTGGCCACCGCGGACGCGATCGCCACCAGCGTCAGCAAGCTCCAGGACGCCGTTTCCACCGCCACGGACGACCCCACCAAGGCCCAGGAAGCCCTCGACGACATCGACAAGGAACTCGACAGCCTCGGCGACAAGACCGACAACGCCGACCTCAGCAAGGCCGTCGACGACCTGAACAAGGGCGTCGACAACGTCCGCAAGTCCATCGAAAACGGCGACAGCACCCCCGACATCTCGCCGATCACCGACGCCGCCACCGAGATCGGCAAGGTCTGCACCCCGTAACACCCGTAGATACTGGGCACATGACGCGCCTGATCCTCGCCACCCGCAACGCCGGGAAGATCACAGAACTCAAGGCCATCCTCGCCGACGCAGGTCTCACCCATGACCTCGTCGGCGCGGACGCCTACCCCGACATCGCCGACGTCAAGGAAACCGGCGTCACCTTCGCCGAGAACGCACTCCTCAAGGCCCACGCCCTCGCCCGCGCCACTGGCCTGCCCGCCGTCGCCGACGACTCGGGCCTCTGTGTCGACGTCCTCGGCGGCGCACCCGGCATCTTCTCCGCCCGCTGGGCAGGCAGCCACGGCAACGACCGGGCCAACCTGGAACTGCTGCTCGCCCAGCTCTCGGACATCGCCGAGATCCACCGGGGCGCCCACTTCGCCTGCGCGGCGGCCCTGGCGCTCCCCGACGGCACGGAACGCGTGGTCGAGGGCCGCCTTCAGGGCACCCTGCGCCACGCTCCCGCGGGCACGGGCGGCTTCGGCTACGACCCGATCCTCCAGCCGGAGGGCGAGACGCGCACGTGCGCGGAACTGACGCCGGCGGAGAAGAACACGATCAGCCACCGGGGGAAGGCGTTCCGGGCGCTGGCGCCGGTGGTGCGGGAACTGCTGGGTTGAGCCTCGGTACGCCGATGGGCGCGGCACCGACCGGCGCCGCGCCCGTAGCACGTGGGCCCGGTGGGACTCGAACCCACGACACACCGGACCTAAACCGGCGCCCTCTTGGCCAGCTGGGGTACGGACCCGCGGGTGCCTACTGTACTGGGCATGCTCAGGCGACTGTGCGCCGAGTTCGGTTCGAGAACGTTCTCGTCCGGCTGTGACACGACGGGCAGAGGTGGCGCAGATTCTCGCGGCGATTGTCGAGCCGATCGCCGTTGATGTGATCGATCTCGAGTACGAGTCTTCTTCCCTGCCGGACGTCGCCGGTGCCGCACCCGTCCGCGGTATGTGTCCGTCACGGCATGGCAGTTGGGACACAGCAGCCGAAGATTCTCCGGTCGGTTGTCCCACCAGTTGCCGTTGCGGTGATCCACTTCGAGACGTAACGGCTTCCCGTTCCAGGCGGGGCCGTTTCCGCACATCGCGCAGGTCTCTGCCCGCCCCATACGCAGCAGTTCACGCCACAGCCGCCTGCCGGGGGTCCTGCCGTCCTCGGGGGTGCGCAGTACCAGAACATCGCCGTGCGAGTGCCGCGGGCGGCTTCGTTGCGCAGCGGCGAAGTGCGAGGTGTCGAGGTCAAGGGAGGAGATGCGCCGGCCGATGTGTGCTTGATTGCCGCCCACCGGGCTGATCCCGAGGCGGCGTACGACGTCCGTGATGCTTGCCGACTCGGCGACGGCCGCGCGCAGTCGCTCCTCGGTGTGGCGCACCCGCGGGGCTCGGAAGTGTGACGTGTCTGTGTCGAGTTCCGCCATCCGTCGGCGCAGGTAACGCCTGCTGCCCGCCGTCGGCGTACTGCCGCAATGGCGAACGGCCTCGTCCCGGTCCGTGGCGCAGCGGGCCGCTTCGGCGAGCAGCTCGCGGGTGTACTTCACCGGCATTCGTCCCTCCGTCCCCGGCCGCGCGTTCGCAGCCTCGTACGGAGTAACGAACCGATAGTCGGACAGTCGCGTCCGAAAAACGGAGCAACCCGCCCCACTTCCGTGAGGCGGGCCGCAGCGGGGCAGGGGTTCAGATCCCCAGGTCCTTGATGATCTTGGCGACATGGCCGGTCGCCTTCACGTTGTACAGCGCGCGCTCGACCTTGCCCTCCTCGTCCACCACCACCGTCGAGCGGATCACGCCCGTCACCGTCTTGCCGTACAGCTTCTTCTCGCCGAACGCGCCGTACGCCGTCAGCACTTCCTTCGACGGGTCGCCGACCAGCGTGACCTTCAGGCTCTCCTTCTCGCGGAACTTCGCCAGCTTCTCCGGCTTGTCGGGGGACACTCCGATCACGTCGTAGCCCGCGCCCGCCAGCAGCTCCAGGTTGTCCGTGAAGTCGCAGGCCTGCTTCGTGCAGCCGGGAGTCAGCGCCGCCGGGTAGAAGTAGACGATCACCTTGCGGCCCTTGTGGGACGCGAGCGAGACCTCGTTGCCGTCCGCGTCGGGCAATGTGAAGTCGGGGGCGGTGTCGCCGGGCTGGAGTCGCTCGCTCATGGTTCTCCTCGGGGGCGTGGGAGGCGTGCGGATGTACGCCGTCGAGCGTAATAGGGGTGCCGTGGGGTGCGGGCGCGGCCGAGCTGACAGACTGTCGAGGAAGGACTACCGGAATCGACCACGGAGGCAGCGCGGTGTCGGATGCCAGGACCCCTGCGCAGATCGAGGCGGACATCGTCCGCAGGCGCGAGATGCTTGCCGAGATGCTTGACGAGATCGGCGTGCGGATGCACCCGAAGACGGTCATCGGTGATGCCAAGGCCAGGATCGCCTCGAGCGTGGACCAGACGGCCGGGCGCGCGTTCGTCGCGGTGAACCGGACGATGTCGGATGTGAAGGCCCAGTTCGTGCGCGACGACGGCGCGCCGCGGCTGGAGCGGTTGGTGCCGGTCGCGCTGGTGGCGGTCGGTCTGGTGGGGCTGCTGGCGATGTCGGCGCGACGACGCGGCTGACGACCCTGGGGCGTACGGATTGCCGTGGGACAGGTAGGTTGCCCGCGTGAGCGCGAAAAGCCATGAACACAGCACGCAGCACGACAAGCTGCCCATCCGGATGCTGCACGACCGTGTGCTCGTGCGGACCGACATCCCGGAGGGTGAGCGGCGTTCCAGCGGCGGCATCGTCATTCCGGCCACGGCTGCGGTCGGGCGGCGGCTGGCGTGGGCCGGGGTGGTCGCGGTCGGGCAGAACGTACGGACGGTGGAGCCGGGGGACCGGGTGCTGTACGACCCCGAGGACCGGGCCGAGGTCGAGGTGCGCGGCGTTGCGTACGTGCTGATGCGCGAGCGTGATCTGCATGCGGTGGCCGCGGACCGTTTCCAGGGGTCGGAGGACTCCACGGGGCTGTACCTGTAGGTGTCCGCGGGCGCGATCCGCAGCCGCGCAGTCGTACGCAGCAGGGGCCGGTGACCGGGGTCACCGGCCCTTTCGTCATCCCTTTGCTAGGTTGGGGGGCCCCGACGAGACGCGCCGTACCGGGCAGGCAAAGACGACGCATCCCTGGTGGTTCTGCGTCTCGGAGGTGCTGTCATGGCCTGGGTTCTGCTTGTTGTCGCCGGTCTGCTCGAGGTCGGCTGGTCGATCGGTATGAAGTTCACCGACGGGTTCACCAGGCTCTGGCCGAGTGTGTTCACCGGTCTCGGCATCGTGGCCAGCATGGTGCTGCTGTCGCATGCGGCGAAGTCCCTGCCGATCGGTACGGCGTACGGCGTGTGGGTGGGTATCGGCGCGGCGGGTGCGGCGGTGGTCGGCATGGTCGTGCTGAACGAGCCCGTCACGGCCGCCCGGATCTTCTTCGTGTGTCTGCTGCTGGTTGCCGTGGTGGGGCTGAAGGCGACGTCGGGTCACTGAGGTCCGCCGGGGGTGGGGCCGGGGGCGGGCGGGGCCGTGGGGGTGAGGGTTTCGACGGGTGCGCCCGGGCTGAAGCCGGGTAGCCCCGGTGCGCCGCTGGTGCCGTCCGCGGGTGTGCCGGGCGGAGGCTGCGGGGCCTGCGGGCTCCCGGGGGCGCCGGACCCGATGGCGCTGCCGGGACCGCCGGCGGTGGGCCTGCCGGGGTAACCAGGAACGCTGGGGTATCCGGTACCGCTGGGGAGACCGGGAGCGCTGGGGTGACCGGGGCCGCCGGTGGTGGGGCCGGGGGTGGTGCCGCCCTGAGGTCCGCCGTTCGTCGCGCCCTGGGTCGGGCTCGGTGAGTTCCGGGCCCCGGACGGGTGCGGCGGTCCCGCCTGCATCAGCGGCGGCCCGGTGTTCTCCGCGCCGGCAGCGAGCTTCAGCTCGAAGTCCCGGACCGCTGTCTTCTTCAGTGCCGCGGCCATGAACTGCCCCCAGATCTGCGCGGGTGCGTCCCCGCCGCCAAGACGCCGCAGGCCGAGTGCCCCGTACAGCGGTGTCTGCACGCCGGTGTCCGGGTCCTGGCCCATCACGGCGACCACGGTGGCGAGGTCGGGTGTGTAGCCGGCGAACCAGGCGGCCTTGTCCTCCTCCGCGGTGCCGGTCTTGCCCGCCGCCGGGCGGCCTGCCGACCGGGCGGCCTTGCCGGATCCGCCGGCGACGACGCTGCGGAGCATGGCGGTGGTGGTGTCGGCGGCCTCGCGTGAGACGGCGCGCCGGCTGCTCCGCCGCGGCAGCGCGATGTCGGTGCCGTTCCTGGAGATCTTCTCGACGAGTGTGTACGTGCCGAACCGGCCGTGGTTGGCGAGGGTCGCGTAGGCCACGGTCATGTCGAGCACGCTCGCGGTGGCGGTGCCGAGTGCGATGGAGGGGGCGGGGGTGAGGTCGGGCGTGTTGCGGGGGATGCCGAGGCCGATCGCGGTCCGTTCGACGAGGAGGGGGCCGACGTCCACAGCCATCTGGGCGTACACCGCGTTGACGGACGAGTTGGTGGCGGAGCTGACGGTGATGGGGCCGTACGAGGAGTTGTCCGAGTTCCCGGGGGCGTACCGCTCGCCGCTCCAGCCCTGGACGGGGCGCATGTTGCGGCCGTCGTAGACGGTGCGGGGGGTGATGGGCCGGCCGTCCTGGGTCGTGGCGCGGTGCTCGACGGCCGCGGTGAAGACGAACGGTTTGAAGGTGGAGCCGACCTGGTAGTCGCGGCGGGTGGCGTTGTTGACGTACTGCTTGGTGTAGTCGATGCCGCCGTACATGGCGACGACCTTGCCGGTGGCCGGGTCGATGGAGGCGCCCCCGACGCGGACGTTGCGGTCGATCGCGCGACGGCGGCGGTCGAGTTTCGAGGTGACATGGTCCTTGACCGCTCGGGCGAACGCGTCCTGTTTGCGGGGCTCGAGTGTGGTGGTGATCCGGTAGCCGCCGGAGGCCAGGGTCTTCTCGTCGATGATCTTGTTGTGGGTGAGGTAGTGCTCGACGGCCTGCACGATGTAGCCGCGCTGGCCGGCGAGGCCGGTGGAGGGCCTGGCCCTGTGCGGCATCGCGAAGGTCAGCCGGTCGCGTGCGGCGGGGGAGAGCCACTTCTCCTTGACCATGCCGTCGAGGACGTAGTTCCAGCGGGCGAGCGCGGCGCGCCGGTTCTCGGGGCGGGTGGCGATGTCGTACGCGCTGGGTGCGTTGAGCAGTGAGGCGAGGTAGGCGCCCTGCGCGGTGTCGAGGTCGTCGACGTCCCGTCCGTAGTAGGCCTGGGCGGCGGCCTGGATGCCGTAGGCGTTGCGTCCGAAGTAGCTGGTGTTGAGGTAGCCCTCGAGGATGTCGTAGGTGCTCTGCTCGCGGCTGAGTTTCAGTGCGATGAAGAACTCCTTGGCCTTTCGGGTGAGGGTCTGTTCCTGGCCGAGGTAGTAGTTCTTGACGTACTGCTGGGTGATGGTGGAGCCGGACTGCCTGCCTTTGCCGCGCAGGGTGTTCCAGGCGGCACGGACCATGGCCTGGGGGTCGACCGCCTGTTTGGAGTGGAAGTCCCGGTCCTCGGCGGCCAGTACGGCCTGTTGCACGTGCCGGGGGATCCGGGCGAGGGGGACGTTCTCGCGGTTGACGTCGCCGTCGCGGGCGATCTGGGTGCCGTCCTTGTAGAGGTAGACGTTGGACTGAGCGGTGGCGGCGGCGTTGGCGGGCGGGATGTCGACGAGGAGGTAGCCGGCGGCGAATCCGCCCATGAGCATGAGTGCGACGAGCAGGAATGCTCCGAGGACCATGCGCCAGGTGGGGATGACACGGCGCCATCCGGTGCGTGGGCGGCGTGGTTTGCCGGGCTTGCTGTCGGCGCTCCCCGCTGCCAGGAGCGCCGGGGCGTGTCCTGTGGGGAGGGGCGGTGCGGGCTCTGTGGGAAGGGCGGGCGCGGACTCCGGCGGGGAAGCTGAGGCAGCCTCAGCAGGGAGGGCCGGTGCGGGCTCTGTGGGGAGGACCGGGGCCGGCTCTGTGGGGAGGGCAGGCGCGGACTCCGGCGGGGAAGCTGAGGCAACCTCAGCAGGGAGGGCCGGTGCGGGCTCTGTGGGAAGGGCCGGGGCCGGCTCCGTGGGGAGAACTGGGGCGGGCGGGCCGGGCTCCGTCTCGTCTCTGGGGGGCCAGCCCTGCTGCTGCGGCTCGTCGCTCATATCCCTCATAGTGCACTTTTCACACCGATATCCCCTGGATCCTCACCCGTTCCGGCCGGAAATGCGCTCGCGGCGCTCCTGGCTGGTCCGTTAGGGTCATGCGCTTCGGTGCCCGGACGGATCGCGTGGGTGAGGGGGCTGTGGTGCGGCTGTACGCGGTCGTCGCGGCGGGTGGGTTCCGGCGCTATGCGACGTACCGGGTGGCCACGGCGGCGGGCGTGTTCACCAACACCGTGTTCGGCCTCATCGTGGCGTACACCTATATCGCCTTGTGGGACGAGCGTCCCCGGCTGGGCGGTTACGACCTGCCCGAGGCACTGACGTATGTGTGGCTCGGCCAGGCGCTGCTGATGACCTGCGCCATGATGGGCGGCGGTTTCGAGGACGAATTGATCGAGCGCATCCGTACGGGTGACATCGCCATCGATCTCTACCGTCCTGCGGATCTTCAACTGTGGTGGCTGGCGGGCGACCTGGGGCGCGCGGCGTTCCATCTGCTGGGACGCGGCATCGTGCCGATGGTGCTCGGCAGCCTCGCCTTCGATCTGGTGTTTCCCGCCTCGCCGCTGACCTGGCTGGCCTTTTTCGTGTCGGTCGCGCTCGGCGTCGTCGTGAGCTTCGCGGTGCGCTTCCTGGTGGCCCTGTCGGCGTTCTGGCTGATGGACGGGGCCGGGGTGATGCAGATCTGCTGGCTGGCGACACTGTTCTTCTCCGGGATGCTGCTGCCGCTGAACCTGTTCCCTGGTGTGCTGGGGGAGGTGGCGCGTGCGCTGCCCTGGTCGTCGCTGCTGCAGGTGCCCGCGGATGTCTTCCTGGGCAAGCACACCGGGTGGTCTCTGGTGCAGGCGTACGCGTTCCAGGCCGGCTGGGCGGTGGCGCTGCTGGCGGCCGGCCGCACGCTGCAGCGGGTGGCAACGCGCCGGGTGGTGGTCCAGGGTGGGTGAGGCCGTCAGGGCGTACGGGCTGATCGCGGCGATGTGGATCCGGTCCACGATGACGTACCGGGTGTCGTTCGTGATGACCACGCTGGGGAACTTCGCGGCCACCGGCTTCGACTTCGTGACGATCCTGCTGATGTTCTCGCACGTGGACGCGCTCGGCGGCTACTCGCTGCCCGAGATCGCCTTCCTGTACGGGACGACGAGTACCGCCTTCGGCCTGGCCGACCTGGTCATGGGCTCGATGGACCGGCTGGGGCGGCGGGTGCGCGACGGCACGCTCGACACCCTGCTGGTACGGCCGGTGCCGGTGCTCGCCCAGGTCGCGGCCGACCGTTTCGCGCTGCGCCGGCTCGGGCGGATCAGCCAGGGGCTGCTGGTGCTGGGGTACGGGCTGGCGAACCTGGACGTCGGGTGGACGGCGGCGAAGGTGGCGATGGTGCCGTTGATGCTGCTCAGCGGCGGGGCGATCTTCGCGTCGGTGTTCGTGGCGGGCGGGGCGTTCCAGTTCTGGGCGCAGGACGCCTCCGAGGTGCAGAACTCCTTCACGTACGGCGGGAACACACTGCTGCAGTACCCGCCGTCGATCTTCGCGAAGGACCTGGTGCGCGGGGTGACGTTCGTCGTGCCGCTGGCCTTCGTCAACTGGGTGCCGTCGCTGTACGTGCTGGGCCGCGAGGACCCTCTGGGTCTGCCGGACTGGCTGGCGTTCCTGCCGCCGCTGGTCGCCGCGGTGTGCTGCGGGCTCGCGGCGCAGGCCTGGCGGCTGGGCCTTCGTTCGTATCGCAGCACCGGAAGCTGAGGGCCGAGGAGCAGGGGGCTGGACATGGATTTCATCGAGCTCGACGGGGTCGAGAAGGTCTTCGAGGTGCGGCGCAGGGTGGCGGGGAGCCGGATACGCCGTCAGAAGCACCAGGTGCGGGCGGTGGACGGCATAAGTTTCGCGGTGCCGCGCGGCGAGATGGTCGGCTACATCGGTCCGAACGGTGCCGGGAAGTCCACCACCATCAAGATGCTGACGGGGATTCTCACCCCGAGCGGCGGCCGGCTCCGGGTGGCGGGCATCGATCCGTCCCGGGAGCGCACCCGGCTCGCGCAGCGCATCGGTGTGGTGTTCGGGCAGCGTACGACGCTGTGGTGGGACCTGCCGCTGCGTGATTCGTACCGGCTGATGCACCGGATGTACCGGATCCCGGACCAGGTCTTCCGCGAGAACCTGGACCGGTGCGTCGAACTGCTGGACCTGGGTGAGCTGTTGCAGGTGCCGGTGCGTCAGCTGTCGCTGGGCCAGCGGATGCGCGGCGACATCGCGGCGGCGCTGCTGCACGACCCCGAGGTGCTGTACCTCGACGAGCCGACGATCGGGCTCGATGTGATCTCCAAGGCGAAGGTCCGCACCTTTCTGCGTGATCTGAACGCCGAGCAGGGCACGACCGTCCTGCTGACGACGCACGATCTGACCGACATAGAGCAGCTGTGCAAGCGGGTGATGGTCATCGACCACGGCCGGCTGATGTACGACGGGGCGCTGGCCGGGCTGCACGAGGTCGGCGAGAGCGAGCGCACGCTGGTGGTGGACCTGGAGCGCGAGCTGGCGCCGGTCGAGGTGGACGGGGCGCGGACGGTGAAGGTGGAGGGGCCGCGGCAGTGGCTGGCGTTCCCGGCCTCACGGTCGGCGGCGCCGCTGGTGGCGGAGCTCGCGGAACGCTATCCGCTGGTCGATCTGTCGGTGCGGGAGCCGGACATCGAGGCGGTGATCGCGAAGCTTTACGCGGAGCGTCCGGGGCTGTGAGCGACGGTGTCACCGTCGGCGGCGACGTCCCTGTCCCCGTCCCTGTCCCCGTCCCGATCAAGGATGTCGATCAGGGCTTCGAGAATCGCTCCCGTTGACTAGGCTGGCGGCATGACGAGCGATCTCCCCGAGATGCGTGCCTCCGACTCCGAGCGGGAGCGGGTTGCCGAGCGGCTGCGTGAAGCCGTGGCCGAGGGACGACTCGACATGGACGAGTTCGAGCAGCGCCTGGACGCGGCGTACAGGGCGCGTACGCACGGCGAGTTGGCGCCGCTGGTGCGGGACCTGCCGGTGAGCGGTTCCGCGGCGGCGTCCGTGGCCGCCCCGGCGACGGGCGACTGGGCAGGGCGGGTCGGTGGTCCCGCCACCTCCAAGGGCGCGTTCGCCTTCTGGGGCGGGTTCGGGCGCAGGGGCGGGTGGACGGTGGGCCGCCGGTTCACCGCGTTCACGATGATGGGCGGCGGAGAACTGGATCTGCGCGAGGCTCGTTTCGAGGACCGCGAGACCGTGATCACCTGCATCGCGGTCATGGGCGGTGTGCAGATCGTCGTACCGCCGGACCTGAACGTCGAGGTCAGGGGCATCGGCCTGATGGGCGGCTTCGATGAGCACGGCAGCAGCGTGGAGTCGGCGCCGGACCCGGCCGCCCCGCGGGTGATCATCAACGGTGTGGCGTTGATGGGCGGGGTGGGTGTGGAGCGCAAGCGCACCCGGGCCGAGAAGCAGCGGCTGAAGGCGGAGCGGGCCGAGCGGCTCGAGCGCGAGAACCGGGACCGGCTGGACAAGGGCGACGGCGGGGAGCGCAAGGAGCTCGGCTGAGACGCAGCCGGACGGCAGGCCCCCGCGGCCCGGTGACCGCGAGCGCTCCTGCTCTGTCCGTGGCTGCGCCTCAGAGCCGCGTAGGGCCCGGATCCGCGTACGGCCCGGATCCGCGTAGGGCCCGGAAGCGCGCACGCCTCAGATCCGTGTCCGACCCGGATCCGTGGCCGGTTCACTGCTGCGTACGGCTCACAGCTGCGCCGGGTCCACCGCCGCGCCCATCCGGGCGAATCCGGCGTCGCTCGGGTGGAGATGGTCCCCGTAGTCGTACGCCGGGCTCAGCCGGTGCGGCGCGTACGGATCGCGCAGCGCCCGGTCGAAGTCGACGACCGCGTCGAAGATGCCGCCCGAGCGGATGACGTTGTTGACCCTGGTGCGTTCGGCCTCCACGGCCGGGGTGCACATCGGGTAGCCGCCGCAGGGCGTCAGCGTCGCCCCGACGACACGCAGGCCGCGGGCGTGGGCACGGCGGGTCAGCTCGGCGAGTCCGTCGGTGAGGGCGTCCGTGGAGAGCGGGTAGGAGGGCCGCAGCAGGTCGTTGATACCGATCGCGACGATCACGGTCCGGGCGCCGGACCGGGCGAGCACATCGCGGTCGAAGCGGTCGATGACGCTGGGCCCGCGCCCTTCGGCGAGCAGCCGGTTGCCGCTGATGCCCTGGTTGAGCACGGAGTAGCGGCCGCCGAGCCGGTCGGCGAGTACGTCCGGCCAGCGCAGATTCGCGTCCCGGGTGGAGCTGACCCCGTCGGTGATCGAGTCGCCGACGGCGATGATCGCCCCGCGGGCTTCCGAGGTCAGTACGTCGACGGCCGTGAGGTGGTGCCAGGAGGTGGTGACCCCCGTGTAGTCGTCGCCGCTCTCGTCGAGCGTGTGGTCGCCCGCCGCGAGGTAGGAGGTCTGGCGCGCCTGCGGGTGGCTGGTGACCGTACCGCCGGTGCCGGGAGTGTGGACGGAGATCAGCAGATCGCCGTCGTACGGGATCCGGAGCACCACCGGGTCGCTGACGAGCTGGTCACCGGCCCCGACGGTGGCAGCGGGCGCGCCCTGGAAAGTGACGCGGCGCAGGGTCCCCGGCATTGCCTCGGCCCCGCCGTCCGCACGCACGGCGAGGGACACCGAGCCGATCTTCAGCGGCTGCGTCCCGGTGAGGTTGGAGAGGGTGATCCGCGCGGCGGTGCCGCCGACGGTGGTGTGCACCACATTGCGTACGGAGCGGCCCGCCCTGCCGCTCGGGGAGCCCGGCGCGGTCGTGGCGGGGGCGGCCAGGACGGGGCTGGCGGACCAGGTGCCGATCCACACGGATGCGGCTGAGGGGGGCGGTGTACGCAGGGCAGGCCTGCCCTTGGCCGTACCGACGCTCAGATAGATGCCGGCGCAGATGAGGACCACGACGGCCATGAGGGCGGCGAGGCTCGCATACCCGTGGCGCTTCTTCATGAGCACATCATCCGATATCGCTCGGGAACTCGACGTGCGGCCCAGGAGTACCAGAGGTAAGGACAATGCATACGGTACGTACGCGCGGACGGGTGGAGCGCATGGAACGCACAGATCGGGACAGGCCGGACGGCCCGGTTGTGGGCCTGGCGGCGCAGGACGGGGCGGGGGAGGACCCGTCCGCGGCGGTGGGCCGGCCGGCCTCCGCGAGGACGCGGACCCTGCCCCCCTTCGCGTACACGGAGGCCGACGAGGAGAAGCGGCGCGGTGTCCGCCGTATGAAGGCGACGGCGACCGGCCTGCTGCTCCTCGTCGCGCTGATCTTCGTCCTCGCCACCTGGGCGAAGAACGCGGGTCTGGGCGGCTGGGCCGGCTATGTCGCTGCCGCCGCGGAGGCGGGCATGGTCGGTGCCCTGGCCGACTGGTTCGCCGTCACCGCGCTCTTCCGCCACCCTCTGGGCCTCCCCATCCCGCACACCGCGATCATCCCCAACAAGAAGGACCAGCTCGGCGCCTCGCTCGGTTCCTTCGTCGGCGAGAACTTCCTCTCCGCAGATGTCGTACGCGCCCGTCTGCGCGGGCTCGGCATCGGCGGCCGTCTCGGCGCATGGCTGGCGGAGCCGGCCCATGCCGACCGGGTCACCGCCGAGCTCGCCACCGCCCTGCGCGGCGCCCTGGCGGTGCTGCGCGACTCCGACGTCCAGGCGGTCGTCGGCGAGGCGATCACCCGCCGCGCGGAGAGTGCGGAGATCGCCCCCGGCATAGGAAAGACCCTGGAGAAGGTCGTGGCCGACGGCGCCCACCACCGCGCGGTCGACCTGGTCTGTGCCCGCGCGCACGACTGGCTGGTGCTGCACTCGGACTCGGTGATGGACGCGGTGGAGGGCGGCGCCCCGGGCTGGACCCCGCGTTTCGTCGACAGGAAGGTCGGCGAGCGTGTCTACAAGGAGCTGGTGCGCTTCGTCACCGAGATGCGCGACATGCCGGGCCACCCGGCGCGGCGTGCGATCGACCGGTTCCTGACGGACTTCGCGGCGGATCTGCAGTCGGACACGGACACGCGCGTACGTGTGGAGCGGATGAAGTCCGATCTGGTGTCGCGTCCGGAGGTGCAGGACGTGATCGCGTCGGCCTGGGCCTCCATTCGCACCATGATCCTCTCGGCGGCGGAGGACGACCGCAGCGAACTGCGGCTGCGTGCCCGCGCCTCCTTGCTCTCCCTGGGGGCGCGCCTCGCCACGGACGGCCGGCTCCAGGCGAAGGTGGAGGGCTGGGTGGAGGAAACGGCGGTGTACGTGGTCACCACGTACCGCACGGAGATCACGTCGCTGATCTCGGACACCGTCGCGAGCTGGGACGCGGAGCACACCTCGCGCAAGATCGAGGCGCACATCGGGCGGGATCTGCAGTTCATCAGGATCAACGGAACGGTGGTCGGCGCGCTGGCCGGCCTGGTGATCTACACCCTCGCCCACGCGTTGGGCGCGTGACCGGTCCCTGCCTGACGGTCACGCGCCCAACGCCCTTCATGGGGAGGTGTCCTGTAGTACGTGAGGGGCTCGCGGAGCGTTCAGATGTTCTGCGAATGTCTTCCCACCGGGTCCGGCCGCGGCGGTACGGGAGGTTGCCCGGCCTCGTGCCACGGCACCTCGGCGGGCCGGGTGAACGTGTGGTCGGCTGACCGCGTATCAGTACCCGAACCGGTCACGCCCCGCCCCTGGAGGGAAGCCCTATGCGCAGCGTCGGGATCACGCCCCTGCTCGCCGCCCCGCTGGTGGGGTTCGCGCTGCTCTCGATGGCCGTGTGCGGGGTCTCGGGCGGCTCCGGATCACCGGACGGGGCGGCCGCGGCCGCATCGGGCGCCGTTGCGGTGCACACCGGGGGGCCTGGGGTCGATGCCCCCACGACGGCTTCGCTCACCACAGTGGAGTCGGACCTCGGCGCGATCCTGGTCGACACCGAGGGCCGCACCCGCCACGGCTTCACCGAGGACGAGCAGGCTGCGGCCACTTGCGACGCAGGATGCGTCGCGGTCCGACCGGCGCTCCCCTTTGACCTCTCGGATCCTTCGGACCTCTGGGAACCTTCGGACTCCTCGGCCAAGGACATCACGGCGGTCGGGGCCGCCGACCCCGCCCTGCTGAACGTGCACGGCTGAGCAAGAGCGCGGCAAAGGACGCCAGTTCGCCGCTCATTCACATGCGACGCCGTCCCCGTCCCGGTCGAGGTGTCGCCCGTATCCGGGATCCCCGGTCCGGATCGGAGCGGCACCCGCGGCCCGCACGGCGGAGCAGTTGGCGTAGTACGTGCTTCCCGAGCCCCCTCCGCTCCCTCCGCTGCCCCCTGTCGTCCCGCCTCCGGACGACTCGCACCCCACTCCGTCCCCGTCCCGGTCCAGGTGGGACCCGTACCCCGGATCTCCTGTGCGGATGGGGCCGGCTCCTGCCGCCCGGACGGCGTCGCAATTGGTGTACGACACCTTGGGTTTCGCGGGCTTGGGCGTGGGCCTCGGGGCCGGTGTGGGCTTCGCGACGGTGATCCGTACGACCGCGGTTCCGACGAGAGGCGTCGCTTCGTCCACCGTGACGCGGTAGGCGAATTCGTCCTCGCCCCCGTACCCGTCGGAGGAGGTGTAGACGATGGTCTCCCCGTCGACCCGGGCGGTGCCGTGCTGCGGCTGAGTGTCGACGGTGAGGGTGAACTCCCCTGTCGTCCAAGCCGTTTCGAGGGCTTCTGGGGTGCCGTTGGTGAGCGTGACGGAGTCGTTCGCGAGCACATCGACCACGAGTTCCTTCCCCGCGTCCGCGTCCGTGGCGTGAGGGGAACGGTCGATCATGTGGAGGAAATATGTCCTGCCGGGCGGTTTCGATGGCCACCCTCACTCCGGACGGCCTCGCGATCCCGAGGTCCCGCCCGCGCGCCCGCTCAGTTCTTCGTCGGCGCGCTCCGTGCAGCCCCTTCGGCAGAGCACTCCGGTCCCGCGGCGAGATACGCCCAAGGGCGTTGCCGTCCGCCGGTCACGGCGGCGATTCCGGTCTCGTCGTAGCGGGAAGTCGCAAGGGACCAGGCCAGATTGCCGGTCATCAGATGGCCCATGCCCTCCACGTAGTGGTCGATGTGGCCGCGCACCTCCGGCAGTACGCCCCGTTCGCTCAGCGTCTTGGGAAGGTCCAGGGCGAGCCGTGCGAAGCGGGCCGTCCGCGCGTTGGCGAGGGCGGCGATGCACTCGACGGACTGCGCCAGGGTGCAGCCCTTCTGCTCGCGCAGGACGACGACGCTGTTGTTCACGTCCCCGGCCGCCAGTTCCTTGACGAGCGAGACGATGTCGTTGACGAAGATCACCACATCGCCGGTGATCTCGCGCATCTCCCGCAGCGGAAAGGAGCCGTGCAGCTCGTCCGGAAGGAAGTAGCCACCGCACCGCTCGGTGAAATCGAGACAGGGCTGTACGCCTATGGAGTCCCGCCGGACCTCGAGGAACTGCTCCAGAGTGGGCAGGCGGTCCGCGTTCCGGTTGTGCGCCTCCCCCTGATAGGCAGCCATGTAGGCGCGCCAGTGGGTGCGGAACCGATTCTGCCAGCCGTACGGTGTGCCGGCCGTGGCCCGGCGCCAGATGTCCCGGAACGCCCGGACGAGTGGCGTGCCGGGCGCTCCCAGCGGGCCGGACGCACCGGACGGCCGGGATGTGCCGCTCGCCGCCATGGTCCGTCCGAGGGTGTCCACCAGGCGCTCGATCGCCTCGGGCCGCAGCCCCAGCCCGCCGTCGAACTGGTCGTCGAAGATGAAGAACCAGGCGTTGAAGTCCGCAGCGAGTTCGAGGTCGTTGCCGGTGGCGTCCGGGTAGAAGTACGCCATCAACCGCTCGAGCCGCAGCGTGTCGTACTCCGCCGTCGCGGCTTCCTCCGTCAGCAGACCCGTCTCCTGCAGCCACTGGAGGGTGTGCCGTCGTGCGCGCTCCGCATGCGGGCTGAACCGGGCGGGGAACGGAATCCTGATGGCGGCCGTTCGCCGGGTAGGGTCCGCGGTCACCTGGTAGTGGCCGGAAGCCATCGCGTTCGCCATACGCACCCCCTGGGTGTCACGGCACGTCCCATCGGCTCGGCGGTCAACGCCTGGCGCGTTTTCGCGCCCTACGAGGCTAGGTGCGGCGCCACCTGAACGGCCGTGATCGACGGGTGTGATGGGGTGTGCAACCGGCGTACGCGACGGCGTGCGCGCCCCCACATGAGGCGCTTGGGGAACGTGGGGAGAGAGGGGACCCGCCGCAGGGGCGCCGGGACCACCGGAATCCGCCCTTCTCGGCCGGCAGAACCTCCGTGAGGGGCTACGGAGCGGCTCCGCGGGCGTAGGCTTCCCGTGTACTCGGGGACGACACACGGTCGAAGGAACTGATGTGGCCTACACGGGAGACCGGCAGGGGCGAACACGCCGACTACTGCTGGAGCGGGATACTGAACTCGCCGCAGTGGACGCCCTGTTGACTGAACTGAGGGCCTCGCCCACCGGCCCGGTCGCACCCGGAACGGGCGGCTTACTGGCCTTCGCCGGGCCGGCCGGACTCGGCAAGACCACCCTTCTGACCGAGGTGCGCAGGAGGGCCGTGGCCCGGGGCTGCACGGTGCTCTTCGCCCGCGGAGGAGAGCACGAACAGGGCGTGGCGTTCCATGTCGTACGCCAGCTCGTCCAGCCCGTGCTCGCGACAGGGACCGAGAAGGAACATCGCAGGATACTGGGCAGTTGGTACGACATCGTCGCCCCCGCGGTGGGCCTGGTGGCGGGGAACAGCAACGGCTCACCCGATCCGCAGGGCGTGCGGGACGGCCTGGACTGGATCGCCACCCGCTTCGCCGTGCAGCATGCGCCGCTGGTGGTCGTGCTGGACGACGCCCACTGGGCCGACGCCGAGTCGCTGGCCTGGCTCACCGGCTTCGCGCCGCGCGTCAGCGAGCTGCCGATGCTGCTCGTCGTGGCGTACCGCTCCGACGAACTCCCCGCCGACGCGGCGGCGTTCGCCAAGCTTGCCGAACGCGACGGGTCGCACCCCTTCGCCCTCGTACCGTTCACACCCGGCGCGGTCAGCCGCATCGTCCGGGACACCCTCGGCGAAGAGGCCGACGAGGGCTTCTGCCGCGAGACGTGGGCGGTCACCGGCGGGAACCCGTTCGAGACCGTCGAACTCGCCGCCAAGGTCGCCGACCGCGGACTCAAACCGCAGGTCGTCCATGTTCCCGAACTGCGGGAGCTCGCATCGGCGGTGAAGGGCAGCGGGCTCGTCGACCGGCTGGAGCGGCTCGGCACCTCCGCCGTCCGGTTCGCCTGGAGCGCCGCCGTGCTGGGCGGCGAGGCGTCCCGGAGCCTGGCCGCGAGCGTCGGCGGGCTCGGCGAGGCCGAATCCGCCGACGCCGTCGCCCGGCTGCGCGAAGCCCGTATCCTCGCCGCCCCGGCTCCCGACGCTCCCGACGCCGACCGGCTGGAGTTCTTCCACCCGCTGGTCGCCACCGCCGTCTACCGGGCGATTCCCTCGGCGTTCCGTGTCGCCATGCACGGCCAGGCCGCCGCGGTCGTCTCGGGCGCCGGTCTGGGCGCCGCCACCGCTGCCCGGCACCTGCTGGAGGTCCACCCCGAGAGCGACCCCTGGGCCGTGCGGCAGCTGCGCGAAGCCGCCCGCGAGTACCTCAGGGCGGGCGCTCCCGAGGCGGCGCGGCGCTGTCTCGCCCGGGCACTGCGCGAGCCGCCCGCCCTGGACGAGCGGGCCGACGTGCTCTTCGAACTCGGCTGCTCCGCCCTGCTGACCGAACCGGCGACCACGGTCAACCATCTGCGGGCCGCCCTGGACGAGCCTGTGCTCGACCCGGCCCTGCGCGAGGCGATCGTCTACCGGCTGGCGCAGGCCCTCGGCCACTCGGACCGGATGGCCGAGGCCGCCGAGACGGTCGCCGTTGCGGCCCGCGGAGCCACCGACGCCAGGACCCGGCTGCGCATGCAGGCGGAGCAGTTCATGTGGAACGCCTTCCGCGCCGACGAACAGGACTCGCCGGCCCGCTCCCGCAGGCTGGCCCGGCTCGCCCACCATCTCTCCGGCCGGGGCCTCGCGGAGCGGTACATCCTGGGGCTGCGTGCCTGGGACGCCATGGTGCGCGGCGAGCCCGCGGCCACGGCGCTCCACTACGCGGAGGAAGCGCTCGGCGACGGCCTCAAGTGGACCGACGACCAGTGGGGTTTCGAGGTCCCGGTCCTGGTCGCGCTCACCTTCATGTACTGCGACCAGCCCGGGCGGGCGGAGGAGCTCTTCAACAAGGGCATCGCGGAATGTGAGAAGAAGGGCTGGCGCGGCGCCCATCTGTCCTTCGGCTTCACCCTTCTCGGCTACATCCGCTACCGCCGCGGGCGCCTCGACGAGGCCGAGACCCTGGTCCGCGGCGGACTGCGGATCGCCGACCGGGTCGGGCACCAGGTGCCCGCGCAGTACTTCGCCATCGGCATCCTCATCGAGATCCTGCTCGCCCGCGGCCGCACCCAGGACGCCCACGAGCTCGCCACCCGGTACAGCTACGGCGATGTCGTGCCCAGCGCCGTGGTGTACCCGGACTCCCAGACCGTCCACAGCGAGCTGCTGCTGGCCCTCGGCATGCGCCGGGAGGCCGAACAGCAGCTCGCCCGGGTCGGACTGCGGCTCGAACCGCGCGGGATACGCAACCCCGCCTGGTGCCCCTGGCAGCTCCACCTGGCCCAGGCGGTGGACGACCCGGAACGGGCCCTCGAGTTCGCCACCGAAGGCCTTGGCAGAGCCCGCCGGTTCGGTACCCCGTCCGCCATCGGGCAGGCCTTGCGCGCCATGGCCTCGGTGGTCCAGGGGGCTCAGCGGGTCACCCTGCTGGCCGAGGCCGTCGAGCACCTCGAGCGCTCCCCTTCCGGCTACGACCTGGCGTGTGCGCTGGTGGACCACGGCGTCGCACTGCGCCGCGCCGGTCTGCCGCAGGAGGCCGCAGAGCGGCTCCACCGTGGTCTGGAAGGCGCCGTGCAGTGCGGGGCCGACGCACTCGCGACGCGGGCCCGCGAGGAACTGGACGCGGCCGGCCTGTGGCCGCTCCAGCTGCGCACCGCGGCAACGGAGTCCCTCACCGCCCAGGAACGGACGGTGGCGGAGTGGGCTGCGCGCGGCTGGTCGACGACCCGCATCGCGGAAGAACTGGGCGCCCAGGCCCCGGTGGTGACGCGCCTGCTGTCGGACGTGTACCGCAAGGTCGGCTCGGACCAGGCGGGACTGCCGGGGTTGATCGGGAGGCAGGCGGGGGAGCGGCCGACGCCGGGTGACTGAACGGCGGTGGCGTGGCATCCGACAGGTGTGGCGTTGGTCCGTCGGCGTCGGCTCAGTAGCCGATGGTGAAGCGGCGCTGGACGAAGCGGGGCAGTTCCGCCTCTTCGACGAGTGCGACGGCCGCGTCCGCCACGGAGATGCGGCTGCGCCCGTCTGCGTCGAGAACCGGCTGATCGCCGCCGGTCCGGAACCGAGCGGTGCGGGCGGAGCTGCTGTCGACGGTCTCTCCTCGCACCAGGAGCGTGGAGGCGCGGAGTCCGTTCGGCATTGGCCCAGCGGCCCGCAGGGGCGCTGAGGTGCGCAACCTCCGGGACCTATCGGCGGCGCGAGTAGCAGGTGAGATGCCGCCAGTTGTCGGGACGTGCCCCCGACGCAGAGAACTGGGGGATGCGTTCGGCATGCCCCTTGATCGGCTTGCCGCACACGACGCAGAAACGGATGCCGCTCTCCGTCGTCATTACTTCGTCCCCTTGCTGTGGCGCGTGCAGGCGCGGGGAAACCACCGAGTGACCCCGTCGGCGACGCCAAGCCTCCGGGGTCCGAGGTCGATCGCGGTGTGCGGAGTCAGGACGATGCCGCACCACACGCAGTCCATGCCGCGCTGTTGCCGCTGCGACAGCGTGCCGATCGGCGGCAGCAGTCTGCCTCGAGTGATCATCTGGATGCCCTCCGCTGGGAGCAGCCTGCGACGCGAGCGCAGGCGGACGGCTACGGCTGCCGATGAGCATGGGGACGTGATGCGTGCGCACTCCAGCAGCGCGCATCGAAGTGCGCACAGTCTTTCGAGGACAAAGCTGGCTGACGAGCGGCCTTGGTTCCGAGTCGCTCCGGAAAAATACTGATGCACATCAGCGCACAGCACCGCCGGCGAGCCCGTGATCCGCATCCCCGCCTGGCTCTCCTTGAAGTGAGCTTCATACGGCATCAGTTGGGCGACTTGGACGCGATGACCGCACTACTCGACTGGTGATGCACAAGCACACGGCTTGACACTGATGACGATTCCGGAGGGCAGCTCTGTTCACGATTCCGTGAACGATCTGCGTGCCGCGGCAGGCTGCCCCCGAATCGGTCTCACGGGTGAGCGCCGATTACCGGTGAAGCCCCGGCCTTCGGCAGGATGGGCGCCATGACCGAAATCCGCACCCCCCGCCTCATCCTGCGTCGCTGGCACGACGACGACCTCGCGCCTATGGCGGAGATCAACGAGGACCCGCAGGTCATGCAGTGGATCGACGACGGCTCGGTGCGCGACCTGGACCAGACCACGGAGGACATCGAGCGGTGGGAGGAGGACTGGGACGAGGAGGGCTTCGGCCTCTTCGCGGTCGAGCTGCTGGCCTCGGGCGAACTGGCCGGCTTCACGGGTCTGTCCGTACCCGAGTTCCTGCCGGAGGTGCTGCCCGCCGTGGCGATCAGCTGGCGGTTCGGCTCACAGTTCTGGGGCCAGGGATACGCGTCCGAAGCCGCCCACGCCACACTGGAGTTCGCGCTCCAGGACCGCGGTCTCGACCGCGTCATCAGCATCATCCGCGTGGGTGACGACGCCTCCGAGAACGTCATCCGCAAGCTCGGCATGGAGCTGGAGCGCGAGACGGAACACCCGGAGTACGGCTATCCGGTGCACGTTCACAGCATCGATCTCACCGAGTTCCAGGCGTGAACCGTCCGAGGCGACGGTTCAATACGCGACAGCCGACTGCTGTCCACACATCCTCGACCGCCGTTGACCGCCACACTGCGGGGAGCCAGTCCGGCGAGCATGGTGTCGCGGTCGCGGCCCATGCCTGCGGCGAGGGTGTGGACGCTCAGCTGACCGGCTGCAGTCTCCGTCGCCACGGGTGTTCCGGGGCGGTTGTGTTGAGGGCACCCAGCAGCCATTCGCGTTGGGCCGTGTCCAGCAGTGGGAAGACGGCGTCGAAATCCACCTCGTCCTTGTCCCGGGTCTGCTTCGCCTTGTAGAACAGCTGGACTTCAGGCGCGAGGTACGGCACGCCTTGGGCAGTAACGCGGCCGAGACGGGTGAGGGGCAGCCGGACACGTGGGTCACGCCTGGACACCCAGTCCTCTCCGTCGGCTTCCTCCAGCATGAGCTGTACCGACCAGTGCGCTCCGGGCGTTCGGCGACACCAGATGTCGTGGAGGGGTTCTTGGAGTACCTCCCCAGTGATCCACGCTCTGAGCTGCCCCGCGCCTGGCGGATCAGCAACCTGGAGGTCCCAGCCGGTCAAGCGTTCCCGAGCGCGCAACTGATCTTGTCGCAGTACGAGGATGTCAAGGTCCCCATGAGGCCGAAGCTCGCGCCCGACGGCGAGCTCAATGGCGTAGCCACCCGCGATCCACCACGGAAAGTCGGCACTCTGGAGGAGTTCGGCCCTCTCGTCGGGCAGAGCCGGACGCCAGTCACCGAGGTTCTTTCCAGTCACAAGGCCATCGTGTCAGCGCCGGTGGCCATCGGGGCCGACACTTGCCCTGGGCATTGGGTCCGTAGACGATCTCCCCTGAAGTAGTCGGGCCGTCCGTAGCCTCATTGAGTCCCTGGGTGTGAAAGCAATGCAGGAACAGGCGGGGTGCCGCCAGTTGTCGGGACGGGCGCCAGACGCGGAGAACTGGGGGAGGCACTCGGCCTGCCCGTCGATCAGCTCGTCGCACACGACGCAGAAACGGATGCCGCCCTCGTTCGTCATGACCCGGCCCCCGATCTGTGGCGCGTGCAGGCGCGCGGGAACCACTGGGTCACCCTGTCGGCAATGCGGAGCCTCCGCGGTCCGAGGTCGATCGCATTGCGCGGAGTCAGGACGATGCCGCACCACACGCAGTCCATGCCGCGCTGCTGCCGCTGAGACAGCTCACCGATCGGCGGCAGCTGTCTGTCTCGAGTGGTCATCTGCGTGCCCCTCCACATGACGTGGCCTGCGACGCGAGCACAGGCGGACGGCTACGGCTGCCGCTGAACCTAATGACGTGATGCGCGCGCACTCCAGTCATGTGCAGCAATGTGCGCACGGTCATGCAGAGAGCGAAGCTGGCTGGTTTGTCGCCTTGACCGTGCAGCGGTGCTGAAAGAGATTGATGCACATCAGCGCACGCTGGAAGGGAGAACAGTCATGGCCTTACAGTTCATCGGCATCGACCCCGACACAGGGCAGAGTGGTTCACCGACAGCTTGGGTCGACCTGGAGAACGCCGACATCGTGCTCCAGAGCTACACCGCTGACGAAGCCACGCGGGCCCAGTGCGTGGAGAACACCGCACCGGGGCACGCCAAGGGGATCCCGACCCACGAGACCGTGATCCGCGTCCCCGTCCGCCTGGTGCCCATGCTGAGGGAGGCCTGCGATGCCGCAGAACGAGCTGCGCTTTAACGACCTGCTGGAAGCTGCGCAGCACTCCGCCGTGCATCTGGAAATGCGGGACGCGTACGGAGTCGGCGATGAAGCAGAGGACTTCACGCAGTGGTTGGAGACAAGCCGACGGGACTCCGACCCCGGCTCCGCCTACTGGGCGCCCTGGGTCGACCTGATCTCTCGGGCCAAGAGCCGCGGTGTTGTCGTGCGCCGCGCCCGCATCATCTCCGAACCGGTCACCGACTACATCCGCTACGAGCACGCCGGCACGAGCGTCAACGTCCACGCCGGCGAAGAGGTGCGGTGGCTGCCCCGGCGCCAGGCCGTCGACTTGCTGCTGCCCGGCTGCGACCTGTGGATCTTCGATGGCGCACAGGTACTGTTCAACCACTTCACCGGCGACGGGGGCTGGGCATCGCCGCCGCTTGAACTACGCACCGAACCCAGCCTCGTCAAGCAGTGCGCGGACGCCTTCGAAGCGGTATGGGACCGTGCCACCCCGCACGGTCAGTACGAGATCCGCTGACAGGAAGTACCGAACAGGCCGGCCCATGCCCATCTCCCCGTCGTCCTCCGCCCAAGCCGCCCGCGAGAACGTGGCGCGGCAGCTGCGCGACCTCCGAAGGGATGCCGGCCTCACGGTCGTCGAGCTGGCCACCCGGTGCGGCTGGCACCACGCCAAGACGTCCCGCATCGAGAACGCCAAGACACCGCCTTCACCGACGGACATCCGCCTGTGGTGCCGAACCTGCGATGCCGTCGACCAGGCACCCGACCTGATTGCGTCATCGCGGGACGCTGAGTCCCTGTACACGGAGTGGCGGCGCCGGGTCCGCACAGGGCTGCGGCAACTGCAGGAGAGCTACGTTCACCTCTACCGGTCCACGGCCCTGTTCCGCGTGTACTCCCCGACCCTGGTACCCGGACTTCTGCAGACCGAAGGCTACGCGCGTGCCCTGCTGAGCACGAACGCCCGCCTCCTGGACATCCCCGACGACGCGGAGCAGGCCGCGACCGCGCGAACGGACCGGTCCCGGATCATTCACGAGGCCGGGCACCGATTCGTCCTGCTCATCGAAGAGGGTGTGCTGCGCTACCAGTTGGGTGACGCGGACGCGATGGCCGCACAACTCGGTTACCTGCTCACCGTCGGGGCCCTCCCGGCGGTGTCGCTCGGAATCATCCCTATGGCGACCCGGGAGCGGGCTCTGTGGCCGCAGGAGGTCTTCCACGTGTACGACGACACGCTCGTGTCGGTGGAGCTGCTGTCGGCGCAGGTGAACATTACGCAGCCGTCGGAGATTGCCCTGTATCTCGAGGCGTTCGAAGAGCTCAGGAGCATGGCGGTCTACGGGCAGGCTGCGCGCGCCCTGATCGTCAGGGCGATCGACGCGCTCAACTGACCGCGCGGGGCTCAGCCCGTCAGGGAAGCCGAGGGCGCTGAACGGTCGAGTACGCCCCGGCATCGAACGGAAGGATCTGCACCGAGACGGCTATCGCCCCGTCCGCTTCGAGGCGGGTGGAGCAGTCGACTTCACAGACGTCCGGGCGCTGGCTCGATCAGGTGCGCAGGTAGGAGTGGATCGCCGAGGCAATGGCAGTGCCGAGTGGGATGGGTACCGCATTGCCGATCTGAGTCGCGATGTCCGTCTTCGAACCGCACCAGCGAAATCCGGATGGAAAACCCTGGATCCGTGCGGCCTCGTAATGGGTGATCGGGCGCGCCTCTGTCGGGTGGAGGTAGCGACCCTTCTCGGGCTTGAAGAACTCGGTTCGAATGGTGACAGACGGCTCGCCCAGTCGCAGCCGTCCCATCACGTCGCCGGTACCGGTGTTGTGGTTGTCCCAGCTGTCGGTCGACAAGTAGTCGACGGACGTCCGAACGTCCGGGGGGTTCGGGTTGTCGAAGATGTGGATCTCGCCACACTCGTCCACCGTGAACCACTTGCCGCGTAGGTCCTTGCGATTTCCCCCCGGGGGGATGGCGCTGTAGCGCGCCATGGACAGCGGCCTCGGATTACGGCCGAAGTGGAGATCGGAAGTCGTGAAAGCACCAGGGATCATCGCGTCGATCTCAGCGATGTACTCCTTGACGTCCGGCAGTTCTGTGCCTTGGAGCGCGAGCCGTTTGGATTCGTCGAAAACGCTGTCCACGGCTTCCCAGTACGAGGGCGGGGCGGCGTCGAAGACGTCGAGCGGCTGGGGGGAGATGCCCGTGCTGTGCTTCGGGCGCCGGACATGGGTCGGGGCGGGGTACGCCAACGTGCGGCCGTCAACTATGTCGCGGCGCACACCGATGACGATGGCTCGCCGCCGTGCTTGGGCTGCACCGTAGTCGGCGGAGTTGAGGAGATAGCGCTTGATCTTCTGCTCGTCCGTCTCGCTCGGCTGGTGGCCGGGAGGATCGACGAGCTGGTACTCGGCCAGCAGGCCGCCTTCTTCCACCTGAGCCAACAGATTACGAAATTCGTCCGACTTGAGAAAACGGTCGACGTTTTCGATGACGAAGACCTTTGGGCGAATTTCTGCAACGATGCGGACGTATTCCTCCCAGAGGCGATTTCGCTCGCTGCCCTTCTTTGCACGGTTCAAGGCTGAAAACCCCTGGCAGGGGGGTCCTCCGACCACCACGTCCGCGTGGAGGGCCTCCGGTGTTGGTTCCCACTCCTCGATTTCCCCGAAGTGGATACGGGTGGGCGGGAGCTTCCTGTCCAGCCGGCCACTTCCGAAGTTTGCGGCGTAAGTGGCGGCTGCCGCAGCGTTGTGCTCGACGGCCGCGATGCTGTGGAAGGCCGGTTGGCCGACCGGAGCCCCCTTCGGCCGAAACTCGTGGAACCCCTGGGTGAACCCACCACAGCCAGCAAACAGATCAACAACGGTGATGGGCCTGAGGTCGACGGGGCGGGGCGTGTGCATGGGGTGATCCTAGCCTCGGAGAGCCGCGGCGATTGCCCGTCCGACGGCTGCTGCAAGAGGTGGAGGCATCGCGTGGCCGATCTGGCGGTATCTGGAGGTCTTGCCGCCGAAGAAGCGCCAGTCCGTCGGTATCGCCTGGATCATCGCGGTCTGGTCGACGGTCAGCTTGGGCATGCTGTCGGCTGGGAAGTCCGCGTCCGGTGGGGCGTCACCGAGGCTGTTGCCGTTCACGCCGAGCGCAGCCCACGCCTTCTTGCTGCCGGTGGGACCAAGATCGGCACCACCACGGCGGTCGGAGCCTCCGACGAGCGCCGGCGCAACGCGGTCTGCCCCCTTGATCCAGCGTTCTGCGCCGGTCCAGCCACTGGCGGACATGGAGGGGCCGAGTACCTGGCCGACGGTTGGAGGTGGCATATTGTCCGGCTCGGGCCAGGAGAATCGTGAGAAGTACGGCGCTTGAAGAGCGACCAGAAAGCCGCTGCTGCGGTTCTGTGGCACCCCGAAGTCCGCAGCATTGAGGACTCGCCAGCTCGATTGGTAGCCCGCATTCCGGAGCTCGTTCTCGATCCACGAGCGGTCGGTATCGAAGTTCGGGCTCTCGACCAGGTCCGGGACGTTCTCCAGAAGTACGGCCCTCGGTCTGATGTCGCGTGCCAGGCCGATCACAGCCCTGAGCACGCTGCGCTCTTCCTTGTCCTCGTCACGGCCGACAGTGGCCAAGGATTTCACGCGAGGGAGTCCACCACTGAGGAGATCGACGCCCAACGTCTCGGGGCGCATAGTGGGCTGGAATTGCACGACGTCCATGCAGACCACATCCCACTCCGGGCGGTTGAGGTCGATCGTGAAACAGGCATCGGCTTTGCTGTCTATGAGCAATACCGGGTCGAACCCGACACGCTCGAGCCCAAGGGCCTGCGCTCCGGTCCCGGCACAGATCTCCACCGATCTGAATCGACTGGGATCGGAAGACGCCGCCGGAGCAGGCTGGGGAGTCCGTGACTCCTCCCCCGGCGACGCGGTCGCGGACCGCTCATCAGCAGTGTGATTTCGGACGATGTCCTGCCCTGTCCGTGCGGTGCCGGCTCCGGCGGATGAGGCCGGGCGGCGCTGGGCATCGACGGACTCCCGAGCGACCGTGCGCAGTTCGTCAACCAAGGCATGCTCCTCGATGCCGTCGAAGAGCACGAACGGGGCGAGCCGGAGCAGTCTCTTGAGGAAGTCGCGGAGGGTCTCGCGTTCGTTGAGGCCCGCCAGGTCGAGGTCGTTCCAGACGCGGAGGATGGCTCGAACCATGTGCGGACTTCCGCCGAGCGCGGCTCGGCGTGCGTAAATCTGGTCGAAGGCGGCTTCGCCCAAAATTTTGAGAGCGCCGTACGGCGCTGGGGCGTCGGGGGAGCGCACGAGCTGGGCTCGCCACCACAGACGGCCGAAGACGTGCCGGGTGAGGTCCGTACCGAGGACACGGTCCTTCGGCGGCTGGGGGTAGCGCCAGAAGGCGACGTCCGGTAGCAGGACCAGGGCGAGGAATGCCCAGACGTCCCGGGAGGCGGCCTCGGCGGGAACCATTCCCATCTCGGCGTGCAGTAGAGCGGCGAGTTCGAGGTCGAAATCGGCGTTGCGCGTGCGGTCAGAGTCGTCCGGAAAGCCTGCACGTGCGGCGAGTTCGAGGACGCCTCCCCGTAGTTCCCGGAGTTGAGCAGCGGAAACACGGTCGCCGCCCGTTGCCACGTACACCGACGAGTCATGGGCGACGGCTACGCGACCGGTGAGTTCGCCGATCGTCAGCTGCCCGTACTCCGCGAAGAGTGGACCGGCCTGTTCGGCGAGCAACCGGGGGTAGAGGAAGCTCATCACGGCACCTCGAAGATCTTGACCGCCGCCTGCAGATCCGAGGCGAACAAGGCGGGAGACAGTCGTTGTCGTAGGCGGATGTCGGTGACCGGCTGCCCCGGGAAGAGCTGGTCGAACAGACTGAGCAGAGTGGCACCCAGTGAGCCGTCCGGGAAGTCGCCGTCCTCGGCGAAGTCGTCGTTGCCGAGTGCGTGCTCGATCATGATTCGAGCGGCGTCCGCATACACCGCAGAGAGCACGATCCGATCGATCGGGCGTGGCTTGCCCGCGTTCTCGAATGCTGCGGCGGTGACCGTGTTCCGTTCGTTCACGAGCAGGAGCAGGGATCCCATGGTTGCGCTCTCAAGGCCACCGCTGATCTGTAGGTGCCAGGCTGCGTCATTGGGGAAGGATGTCCGGGCGAAGTCAATCACTGCCATCGGGAACTGCGGCGCGTCGCCCTGGAGGCGAAGCGACTCTCGATCGCTCCACAGCACGGAGCCGGCCCGGCGGGGCGAGGAGGGGCGGGCATCGGTCCGGCGCTCGGCCAGGACGAGTGCTGTGTCGAGCAGGAGCAGGCCACCCAGATCGGCAGCGCGGAGGTGGACATCGAACTCCGCCGTGATCATGCCGCTCGCCGTCAAGCGCGCGTGTTCCGCCGGTCCGCCGAGGTTGGACCCGGTGGCCGTCCACACCACAGCGAGTGCAAGCGCTGCGTCGGCCGGAAGGCCAGACTGCGATCGCGCACGATCGAGGTCGACACGGACGGTCCTGCGGAAATGCAGGTTCATTTGGTAGTCCCAGTCCGGCAGCGCCTCGGGCATGGCGACCTCGCCATCCTCGGTCACCAGCAACCACCCTTCGGCGGTGACGACACCTTCGGACGGAATTCGATAGGGAAGAACGCGCCGAGTCACGAGCCCTTCACCGCCTCGACCTTGATGCCGATCTCCGTCATGGTGTCCGGGGCCGGACGCACCAGAGCCCGCCAGACGGACTCGCCGCCCTCGACCACGCATGCTTCTGGGGCGTGTTGGAGACCGTCGCCGTCTTCCCAGGCAATGAGCACAGGCATGCTCGCCCCGATGGGGGGATCCGTCTCCCTCCCTCCGGTGCCGGGGAGAGTGACGGCCAGGTCGATCCGGATCCGCTGCGGACCCGCCACGGGCAGCCGGAACTCCTGGACAAGTACCGAATCGTCGCCGCGATCGTCGTAGTACGGCTCGCCGACGTACTGCACGCGCGGACGACGGCGCGCCGTGTCGGTTCCGCCGGGGCCGGCTGTCCAGTCGGCGGCGGGTTGTTCCGTACCGGAATAGGCACCCTTCGGAACGGGACGCACCGAGGTCGGATGGCGCAGGCTCTTTTCCTCGTTCTCCTTCTTCGAGGCACGGGTGGCAGTGCTGCCGGGCTTGGAGTAGGCAGTGGCTCCGCCGATCCCCCAGGCTCCGCCCACCAACCCGGAGAACAGCGAACTGGCTGCGCCCAGCGCGACATTGCTGGCCCCGGGGCGCGCGATCCCGCCAAGGGAGAGCATTCCGTCCAAAGCCCCGCTGATGCGCCGGAACGTCGTCTGCACGAAAGTGCTCTCGGGCCTCTCCAAGGACTGTGGGTTCCAGGCGTCGTGCGTGGGCGGTTCAGCCTTCGCGTAGATCTCGTCCATGGCCTCATCGGCCCGGAAGACACCCGCGTAACCCTGGTTCGCACTCGGAGGCTTGGGTCCCGGACGGTAGGTGACGACGAGTTCGGCGGGTCGCATCAGACACACGTGATGGACGAGGTCCTCGATGTCCAGCATGCGGGAGGCGCGGGTCGGCTCCAGGGGCGGCATGATCCGCTTCACCAGTCCGAGGCGCCCGAGATGCCGCTTGGGTTTCATGCATTCCAGATCGCTGCCGGCCGAGCCGGTCATCGTCTCGTAGGCGGCGACGAACATGTTGAGCGGACGGGTCTCTCGTGGATCCGGAACGGGGTGTTCGATGCCGTCGCTGGTGACGGTGAAGCGCATGGCGGGAGACTTGCCGCCCGTAGAGATCATCTTGGGCCAGAGGTGCCAGGCGATGGTGTCGGCCAGGTAATCGGCCGCCGCAGCAGGTTCGAGCTCGTCCAGGTTCGGATCGATGACGACGATGGTCGTCCCGGTCTCCTCGGGTCCGAAGGGTCTGAGGCCCAGACGCTGAGCCGTGGCCTCCGCCTCCGTGCCGACCAGCGGTTCGATGACGTCCCCCGACACATCGCCCCACCAGTGTCGACCGGTGTACCGGCGGTCCCCTTCGGCCTCGGTTGCCACGTAGCTCTTCCAGAGCGTGCAGCCGATGAGCCTGGTTTCGTGGCCTCCCTGCGCGGTGCGGCAGCGGGAGTGTACGAGGACAGTTCCCGACTTGGACAGCAAGTAGAAGATGCCCTTGCCGAAGCCATAGGTTCCGCCGCCCAGCGCGGTGTCGCGCGGCTCGCCTATGTTGCGGATGAAGGAGACGAAGTCGCGGTCGGCGCCTACAGCCTGGTCGGCGCGAGTTGGTCCTCCGAGTCCTCGGGTGCCGCGGTCGGAGACAGCGAGAACCCTGGCCGGACCGCGCTTGAGCGTCTCGCGCAGGGGGAACTTCTCGGTAACCGCGGGTGCGCCGTTGAGCAAAAGCTCGCGCCACACGCCGGTGTGCGCCGGGCCGACCGTCCACATGTCGATGCGATAGTCGACCGGAGCGGGTGTCCTGAGACGTGCATCCCAGCTGTTCTGGGCGGACTCGCGCACCAGGATGGTGAGCAGGTCGAGCTCCGGGCGCCCGAGCTGATTACGGATGCCTTCGGCGGCGCTCGCGCCTTCCGGCGGATAGGGCTGGGAGAACCAGCGGGGCTCCGTCACGCGGACTCCTGGATCAAGCCGTCAATCATTTGGGACACCTGGCCAGGCATCAGAGGGGCGGGGATCTCACCGGACAGATCGATGGTGTACTCGACATCCAGTACCGAAACCGGCACGCCTGCCGCGACGAGTGCCTGGCCGGTCAAGCCCGGGAAATCGGGGCCGACTTGGTACCATCTCTCTTCGCTGATCACGAAGCGCACATCGTGGTACCGGTCGGCGTCGGACGCGCAGTATCCGGCACCTGCGAGCAGTTCGAGGAGCCCACCCTCGTCATCACACAACCGCAGTGCCTGTGCGACCAGCTCCACGAACGCGACTCCAGAACCGTTCACGGTGGTGCTCTGCAGACGGAACCAGGCCAGGCAGAGCGTCCCGCCCTCCGGCGCTTCGAGTTGGTCCAGCCCGTGGATCCGCGGCCTCCGGCCCTCGCCGGCGGTGCTCGATTTGACCTCGACGGCGGTGGTACCGGCTGAGAAGTCGTGGCGGTGTCCGTCGGGGCCGCGCCAGAGCCGATGTGCACTGGGGTCCTTCTCGAGAAGCCGATTGAGCACCGTCAGCTCGCCGAACAGCCCGGCGAGCTGCTCGGGCCCCAGCGGTGCTCCCTGCGTTCGGAAGAGGGCCTTCCAGCGGTCGAGAACCCGGTAGAGCGCCTTGACCGGGTTCTCGGGCAGCGTTTCGGCCGCGCCCAGAACGTCCACGCACAGTTCCGTGAACAGATCGCTGAGGTCGTCGCGCAGGCAGGCGAGATCGGCGTATGTCTGGTAGGTCTCCTCGTCCTCAAGCGCCCGCTTGCGCAACCGCAACACCGGACCGTCGAGGCCGGGACGGATCTTGCGGTGCGCGTATATCGGCACCAGGACATGACGATGCCCGTCGTGGTCGACGGCCACCGCCAGCGGGCCGTGCTCGGCGACGACAGGCAGTTGGGAGACTCTCAGGTGGCGTTCACCTGTGGTCCGCTCGGCATCGAGCACGGCCCAGCGCTCCTCGACGAGCCTGCGGAGCGCGTCGCCGTTCATGCGTCCTCGCTGTCGAGGAGGCTGTAGTCCTCCTCCTCGATCCATACTTTGGACAGGTCCGCGGATATGTACTTCTCTACCTCGCTGTCCCCGTCCCACGGCTCGGGGAAGACCAGACCGACACCGATCACGTGCTCCTCGGCGTTCAGCGGCGCACGCAGCTTCTTCGACGGGCTCGGCTCGGACATCTTGTCGATCGGGTACAGGACCAGCAGACCGGTGTCCGGGAGTTTTGCGCGACGCATGTCCTGTATGCCCTTTTCCGTCAGCTTCGCCGTGTCCCCGTCCAGGTCCACCGCGGCGTCGCGACGGCTCATCAGCGTCTTGATGTCGGCGAAGTCCGGGTCGGGGTTGGTGACGGCAAGGCGGGCACGGACGTTGCGTCCGACGGTCACACCCGGAGCAAAGGAGAAGCTGTTCTCTCCCCTGAGATTGCCGACGATTGCGACGTTCCATCGACCCAACGAGCCGGCTGTGGCGACTCGTTTCCGGATGTAATCGATGATCAGGTCCGCGTCGTTCTCCGGGGACTTCTCGTGGAACCGGTAGGTCGACAGGAAGTCGGTCACGACGTTGTGCGGCACGTCGCGGAAGACGTACCGGCCTTCTGCGGCGCGTTCCTCGATCCTCACTGCGTTCGTGAGCGAGGCAGCGACCAGGTCGCGTGCCGCTTCGATGTTCCCGCGCAGCCATTCGGCGTTGGTGTGGAAGTAGTGCGTCTGGATCCGCTTGCCGCCGTACGACGAGGCCGCCGTAACAGCATTGCGCATCTTGGCAGCCGCAGTCACACGCAGGGCAGGATGTGTGCGCAGGCGTACAGCGAAGGTGAGGGGGGTCTCGTCCTCGGTCATGTAGATGTCGATGTCGCGGCGCATCTCGGTCTCGACTGTGGCCAAGTGCCGGAACCACTCGGCCAGCTCGTCCGTCATCCAGATCCGGGGCAGGTCGGCGTAGCCGTTCCGGAAGCCGAACCAACGTCCCATCTGCAACAGCGTGTCGTATGCCGAGACAGCGCGGACGAAATAGCTGACCGAAAGTCCTTCGAGCGTCAGTCCTCGCGAGAGGGTATTGCCGCCCACGGCGATCGCCACGACCTGACCGTTCTCGTAGTCGAGGCGGTTCTCGCTGCTCGAGTTGTCCATGATGACGCGACAACTGCTGAGGACTGCCGGAAGCTCGGGCACCAACTGCTCGAACGGCACGTTCGCCTCAGCGAAGTCCGCGGCCGGAACGCGGTCGGTCTCCTGCTCCCACAGGTCACGCAGCCTGGAGAGGAAGCCGGCGTCTGCCAAGGACCGCGCGGACTGCTCACGCAGATGCTCCAGCGGCCTTTTGAAGCTGTTGTGCACAGCGGTGTTGACGCTGGTGTGGATCAGCATCGTGCTGTGCCGGGTGCCGGTACCACGCACCCGCCGTGCGGCCGTGACCAGCCAGAAGTACTCGACGGCTCTACGAAGGGTGTCGGTGATGACAGGCTCGAAGCCCTCGATGTCGGCCCTCGTCCCGGGGCGCACGCACGGCACGTCGTCCTCGGGGACCGACCGGATCATGTCGTAACCGTCGTCAACCTGCTCCGGGTCCTCACCGTCAAGCGCGTAGCGCCCGAAGAGGACCTCGGTGCCGAAGTGCCCTTCAGGTTTCGGCAGGTTGACGACGAAGTCCTCGGGATACAGGTCCTTGGCACTCGGGTCGATCAGCAGGTTCGCGAACGGCGAAGCCGTGTAACCGACGTAGGCGCACCTCGGCAGGGAGCCCATAATGTCCAGGATCAGCGGATTGATCGATTTCGTAGCCACGGTGGCCTGGTCGGCTTCGTCGTCGATGATCAGCGCGGGGCAGTCCTCCAGATAGTCGGACGCCTTCTCGAGCCATCGGGCGAGCTTGCGCAGTACCGTGGCATTCTTCTTCACCACGCACACCACGCGCGTTTTGTTACTTTTCCCGAAGTAGGAGGCGGGGTTCTCCTGCGGTGTGAAGTCCTTGTCGAGTCCGGTCAGCTGGGACCACATCGAGGGATTCGGCTCCACGAGCTGCTGCACCAGCCGGGCCTGGGTCTGGCGCCGGAGGCCGTTGTGGATCCCGGCGAGGACAATGAACAGCTTGTAGCCGCGGTCGGCTGCCTTGGCCATGACTGAGGTGAAGTTGGTCGTCTTGCCGGACTGCACGTAGCCGACTACAAGGCCCCGGGTGGAGAACGCCTTCTCCTTCGGATGGTTGAGCAGCGAGACGACGCGGGTGGAGGAATCGTCGAGAGCCCTGATGGCGGGTTCCTGGGGCCAGCCGTCCTTGTGAAGCAGATCCACGATTGCCGGCCAGCACTTGTCCTTGGCCTGCGGCCCCGTGTACCAGGTGTCGCGGTTGCCCAGAACCACCGCGTGCGGTTCCTCGAGCTCCTTGATGCGAATGGTCTGCTGCTCGTGCCGCTCACGGATCTGCTGGACGATGTCCGGACTGATGCCGAACTGCTCCAGCCGCTTGACTGCCTCCGATGGTGGAAATGCGTCCAAGAGCGCCTTGAACGTGTCGTACATACCGTCGAATTCGTCGCTCATCGGAGTCGACCGTCCCCCACTCTCGCCCGCTGAAGCCGACCGGGCCGCAGGGCCCCACCTGCGCGGACGACTCCGTGGCAGCACAGGTACCCCGAGGCACGATCCGGCTTGCCCCTCCCACACAACATCCACACACTATTGGTTGAACGTGGCATTACGCGATATCGAGGCCGCGATCAGGTAGTGCGGCCTGGGATCCGGGAACCGCGTGCGCGGTTCAGGGCAGGACCAGGCGGAGCGATCCATTCCGGTCAGGATCCGGCGGGCGACCGCCGTTTGGACGCCACAGCGGCAGAGATCCGGCTCGCGACGACTTCCGCTGGCTCGTGCTCCCAGAACCTCAGAACCGTCCAGTCCTCGGAGAGCAGGTGCTCGGTCGTCTCACGATCACGTGCCATGTTCCGGTCGAGCTTCGAGCGCCACCACTCGGCATTTGCCCGCGGACTCGTCGCATGGTCCGGGCAGCCGTGCCAGAAGCAGCCGTCGAGGAACACCGCGATCCGCAGCTTGCGGAACGCGAGGTCCATGCTCCGACGCGGCATCCCCGGGACGGCCACGTGCAGCCGATAGCGCAGGCCGGAGCTGTGCAGCAATCGACGAACGGCCAACTCCTGCGCTGTGTCACGCGACACCTGGCGACTCATGCGCGCGGCGACGGCAGGGGACGATGCAGTGGGGCCCATGGGACCAGTCTCCACCATGCGCCTGCACGGCGAGGTCGTTAGAGCTCACCCCCGTGGCAGTCCCGGTACGCGCTGCCCGACCCGCACCAGCACGGCGCCCCCTTCGCCGGGGGCCACACCACCGCGCGGCCGCGGGCCGCCAGGGTGGTGGCGTACTGGGGGAGCAGGTCCGCGTTCGACGGGGAGGACTGTTCCGAGGCCGCGAAGGCCTCGTAGGACGGGATCGTGCCCGTCACGATGCCCAGGTTGCCCGTGCCCGTCGCCGCCAGGTCGCGCAGTGAGGCCTCGAGGTCCGTGAGGTGAGCGTTGTGGGTCGGGTACTCCGACTCCAGCTCGGGGTAGGCCTCGACCAGCTCATCGAGTTCCGCCTCCGGCCAGTGGAGTACCGCCACCGGGAAGGGGCGGGACAGGGCCGAGCGGTAGGAGCCCAGTTCCGAGCGGAGGCGGGTGATCTCCGCCTGGAGTTCGGCCGGGTTGTCCGAGCCCAGTGCCCACAGGCGCTTGGGGTCGTGGAGTTCGTCCAGCGTGACGTCCGGGGTGTGGCCGGTGTGGACCTCGTCGGCCAGGGTGTCCCACTCGTCGTGGGGGAGGGCCAGCAGTCGGCGGACGCGGTGGCGGCCCGTGAGCAGCGGCTGGGTGGCGTACGGGATCTCGTCGTCGGCCTCGGGGAGCAGCAGGGTCAGGCCCGTCGTGAAGCACTCGTGGGACGCTTCGAGCTCGTCGTGGGCCTCGAGGGTCTCCGCGATGACCTCCCACGGGGCCGCTTCGGCCGGGGCCGATGCGCGGATGCCGGTGATCAGGGCGCGGGCCTCCGCCTCGTGGCCGTACTCCCACAGGTTCGCCGCCTGGAACGCCTTGATCAGAGCGGGGTGCTCGGGATCGGACGCCAGCAGGCGGTCGTAGAGGGTGGAGGCGCGTTCGCGGTCGCCGGACAGCTCGAGGTGGGCCGCGGCCTGGAGCAGCAGGGGCTCGTCGTCCTCGGGGTACTGCGTGGCCGTACGCAGCAGGCGCTCGGCTTCGGCGATGTGGTCAGCAGGCATGTCGGGGCGCATGCTGCACACCGTACTGCTGTACGGGGCGGCCAGGGATGCCGAGTCTCGCTGAGCGCTGGTGAGTTGACGGAGCTGCCCCTACTCTGCGCCCGTGCGGGAGCCGATACGAGTTGTGGTGCAGGGGCGGCGACGGCGGGCGGCCGTCGCCCGGGGGCTGTGGGCCGCCGCCGAGGTCGCCGTCACCCTCGGCGTCGTCGTCCTCCTTCTCGTCGTCCACCAGCTGTGGTGGACCAACCGTCAGGCCAGGGAAGGGGCCGAGCGCAAGGTCCAGGCACTGGAGCGGGAGTGGGGGGAGGAGCACGAGGGGCGGGAGAGGGCAGAGGAGCAGCCCACGCCCGTGGAAAGCCAAGGTGGTGGCGGAGGCGGAGATGAGGAGGACCGAGCGGGCGCGGAGACGCCGCGGGCGACGCACCCGGCCCGCCCGCCCCGCTGGGATCAGGCCTACGCCGTCCTGCGCATCCCGCGGCTCGGCGTCACCGCGCCCGTCGCGCAGGGCATCGCCAAGCGAGGCGTCCTCGACAAGGGGTACGTCGGGCACTATCCGCAGACCGCGCAGCCCGGCGAGGCCGGGAACTTCGCCCTCGCCGGGCATCGCAACACGCACGGGGAGCCCTTCCGGTACATCAACCGGCTGCGCACCGGCGACCGGATCGAGGTCGAGACCCGCCAGGGGGTGTTCGTGTACGCGGTGGACAGGCAACTGCCACGGACGACACCTCGCGACACCGGGGTGATCGCGCCGGTCCCGCGCAGCCTGGTGAATCCCTCCGCCGGGTACGGCGAGCGCGGCTACTACCTGACCCTGACCACGTGCACGCCCGAGTACAGCTCTGCCTACCGGCTCGTGGTCTGGGGCAAGCTCACCTCGATGCGCCCCCGATAGCCGCTCCGTCCGGCGCTCCGCCGCCCCCGCTCATGGGCAGCTCGGAGAGCGGCTTGCCCGCGCTGTCGTACAGCGTGACGCTGCGGACGAAGTCCTCGCCGTTCTCCGGTACCGACTCCGCCGTGGCGTACCAGGCGCCCCAGCCGGGGCGGTCCGTCAGCGTGACCAGCGTCGCCGTGACGGGGCCGGCGGCGGTGACGATCTCGACGCGGGCCGCGTCGCGGGAACCGTAGTAGACACCCGACATGAAGAAGCGCCCGTCCGTGGACTCGATCTGGGCGCTGACGCCGGGGACGCTCATGTCGAGGTTGCCGTCGGTGACGCTGCGGAACTGGTCGGGGTCGCCCGGGACGGACCAGTGCTTGCCCTCCTCGGTCAGCCACAGTTCGGTGCCCGGCGCGGGGCGCACCCGCTGCCCCGGCTTCACCACGTGCAGCGGGGAGGCGACCGGTGGTGGGGGTGTCGACGGGGGCGCGGCGGTCGGGCTGGGCGTGACGATGGCGGCGGGCGGCACGGCCACGCGGTCGGACGCGGTCGTCAGGTGGACGGCGGTGGCGGTGAGGGGGACGAGCAGCGCGGCGGCGCCGACCGCCGTCGCCGCGGCACGGCGGCGCCGCCGGGTACGGGCCGTCCGGGCGATCGAGGCCAGGGGGACCGGTGACGGCGTGATGTCACGGGCCGTGTCGGCGAACACCTCACGCAGGCGCTCCGTGTCGGAACGGGATGTCATCGGTGTGCTCCCGAAGGGGACGTTTCCTCGGCGAACAGAGGATGGGTACGAAGTGCCTGCAGGGCACGCCGGGCGTGGGTCTTGACCGTGCCCACCGAGCAGTTCAGGACCGCGGCGATGTCCTGCTCGCTCATGTCCTCCCAGTAGCGCAGCACCACGACGGTGCGCTGGCGGGCGGGCAGCGACGACAGCGACTGGAGCACCGCCGCGCGGTGCTCGACGGTCTCCGCGTGGCCGCCGGCGGGACGGTGGGCCGCCTCGGGGAGGAACGGCATCAGCAGATGCACCACGCGTTTCTTGCGGACGCGGCTGATGTTGTTGTTGACCAGGGCCCGGCGTACGTACTTGTCGATCTCGTCGCGCGGTATGCGGCGGAAGTGGGAGTACACCTTGGCGAGGGTCGTCTGCACGAGATCCTCGGCCTCGTGGAAGTCGCCGGTGAGTAACGTCGCGGTGCGCACCAGACGAGGCCAGGCCACGGCGGCGAACTCGGCGAACCTGTCGAATTCGCCTTGGCTCTCCTGCATCACAGCTGGCGATTCCTTCGGCATAGGCACAGGGGGAACGGAGCGGAACGGAGCGGTACAGGGCGGAACAGGCGGGAGCGGGCCGGGTGAGGGGCGCACGGGGGACCCGCCGGCGCGGGTCCCCGACACGGCCTAGCGGAGGTCCAGCTGCGCGAGCTGCTTGCCCGCGCGGTCGTACAGGGTGACGCTGCGCAGGAAGTCGTCCCTGCCCGGCAGACCCCCCTCGGATGCGTCGGGGAGCGGGCCGGTCGTGTACCAGGCGCCCCAGCCGGGGCGGCCGGGCAGCGTCACCATCTCGGCGGTGAATCTCCCCTTGGACGTACGGACGTCGACGCGAGCCGCGTCACGCGAGCCGTAGAAGACCCCGGACAGGAAGTAGAAGGGCCCGCGAGGGCCGTCCACCGGCTCCCCCTGCAGGCTGACGCCCGGGGTGCTCATGTCGAGGTTGCCGTCGACGACGCTGCGGAACTGGTCGGGGTCGCCCGGGACGGACCAGTGCTTGCCCTCCTCGGTCAGCCACAGCTCGACGCCGGGTGCTGCCTGCACCCGCTGCCCGGGCGTGACCACCCGTACCCCCGATGACGGGCGGGACGCCTGGGCGGCGGGTGCTGGACGCGCAGCGGCGGATGCCGGTGCCGCAGCGGCAGGCGCCGCTGCCTTCCCGGCAGCCGGTCCGGACCCGGACGGGGAAGTGGTCGCGGGGCCGGACCCGGATCCGACCGCATGCGCGAGGGTCGGCGCCCCTGCCAGCGCAGCGGCAACGACCGCGGCTGCTGCCACGTACTTCTTCATCCTCGTCATGGACGAAACATCTCCTTGCGAACGGGAGTGGACATGGAGGAGTGCGCCTCTCCACTCCTGACAACTCCGCCCGCACCGCGGCCGGATGACATGTTCGCAAGATTTCTTCCGAGAACTTCCCTACGAGGACGGGAAGTTCTCGCGGCGGCGTCAGCGCAGGTCGAGCTCGTCGCAGGCGGCCTTGTACTCAGGGGTGCAGATCTCCTGAGCGGTGTAGACGCCGTCCTTGATGACGGTGTCCTTGATGTTGTCCTTGGTCAGCGCGATGACCGGGACCAGCACGGAAGGGATGGCCTTCTGGGTCGGGCTGTCGACGTCGGTGTGGGCCGCGAGGTCGAGGGACATGTCCCTGGCGAGCAGGATGGCCATCTCGGCCGCGGCGGCGGCCTCGTACCCGTACGGCTTGTAGATGGTCATGTGCTGCTCACCGGCGACGATGCGCTGCACGGCGGAGAGCTCGGCGTCCTGGCCGGTGACGGGCGGGAGGTCGGTGTAGCCGGCGGCCTTCAGGGCGGTGATGATGCCGCCCGCCATGCCGTCGTTGGCGGAGTAGACGCCGGCGATGTTCTGGCCGAGGGACAGGATCGCGGTCCGCATGTTGGCGTCGGCGTTCTCCGGCTTCCAGTCCTTGGTGTCGAACTCCGCGCCGATCTCCACCTTGCCGTCGAGCTCGGCGTGCGCGCCCTTCTTGAACATCGCGGCGTTCGGGTCGGTGACCGCGCCGTTCATCATCACGATCTGGCCGTTCTTGGCCTTGTCGCCCAGGGCCTTGAGCAGGGCCTTGCCCTGGACGTGACCGACCTGCTCGTTGTCGAAGGAGGTGTAGGCGTCGATCGGACCCTCGGCGAGGCGGTCGAAGGCGACGACGGGGATGTTGGCGTCCTTCGCCTTCTTGACGGCGCCGGCGATCGCCTTGGAGTCCACGGCGTCCACGATCAGCACGTCGACCTTCTTGTCGATCATGCTCTCGACCTGCTGCGCCTGGACATCGGCCTTCTGCCTGGCGTTGGCGTAGAGGACGGTGCCCTTGCTGTTCGTCAGCCGTGCGACCCGCTCCTCGATGACCGGCTTGTCGAACTTCTCGTAGCGGGCAGCCACATCGTCGGGGAGGAGGAGTCCGACAACGATATCGTCGCGCATCATCCGCATGCCCGAGTCGTCGGTCTCACCGCATGCGGTGAGCGATACAGCCATCGCGACGGTGGCGGCGGCACCGGCAGCGCGACGCAGATGTGCGTTCATCAGTGAAAATCAACCCTCCCTGACAGGCCGCATCATCTGCGGCCTAGGAGGCTGAAGCCAACCGCGTGCACACAAAAGCGTCAAGAGATGAACACAATTGTGATAGCAGCGGTGGCGGTTCGTTAACACCGTGGTGTTGACGCGGCGCGGCGGAAGCACTCGTACCCGTCGGGAACTGTCCGTCGCCTGTGGTCGTCGGTAAGGGCAGAAGCGTCGAGCGCACCGGAGGAGGGCGGCGGTATGAGCGGAGAGCGGGTCCGGCCACTGCTGCGTTCCACAGGGCTGCTCGTCCTGCTTCTCACCGGGCTCTTCGTCATCGACGGCGGAGGCATGTCCGCCGTCGCCGCGCTGGCCGCCACGGCCACCGCCACCGCTGCCGTCGCCTCCGCGATCGTCGCCTGTGCCGTCGTCAGCGCCCGGTGCGCGCCCGTCGTGCCGCGCACACGCATCCGCACCGCGCTGCGCGATCGCCGACGGCGCACCGCGTTCCTGCCCCAGCGCGATCCCGACGCGCGTGGCCGTACGCGGCCCCGGGCCCCGGGCCGTTCCGTCCTGACGGCCCCCTGAGGGAAGCGGGCACCGCACGCAGTCCCCATGGGTCGTCACGCCGCCATGCCCGCATCCCCGGCACGACGAGACCCGAAGGGCTCCACCCACCCATGTCCGTATTCGCCAGCCTGGTCGAGCAGCTCGCCGATCTGCTCCAGCCGCTGTTCCACGCCTCGGCCGCCGCCGCCGCGATCGTCCTGTTCACCGCACTCGTACGGCTCGCCGTCCACCCCCTGTCCCGGGCCGCCGCCCGCGGCCAGAAGGCCCGTGTCCGCCTCGCGCCGCAGATGGCCGAGCTGCGCAAGAAGCACGCCAGGAATCCGGAGCGGTTGCGGAAGGCGATGCACGAACTGCACACGAAGGAGAAGGTCTCCCCGCTCGCCGGCTGTCTGCCCAGCCTGCTCCAGGCGCCCGCGTTCCTCCTCATGTACCACCTGTTCTCCAGCGGGCGGATCGGTGACGAGCCGAACGCGCTGCTCGCCCACACCCTGTTCGACGCGCCCCTCGGCGACCGCTGGGCCGACGCCCTCGCGCACGGAGGGGTGTTCGGCGGGGCAGGCCTCGTCTATGTCGCCCTCTTCTTGATCGTCGCCGCCGTGGCCACGTTCAACTACCGGCTCACCAAGGGGCAGATCGCGGCGCCCATGGCCACCGGCCAGGAGGAGCTGCCCGGCACGGGGGCGATCGTGAAGATCATGCCCCTGCTGTCGTTCGCCACGCTCATCACCGTGGCCGTCGTGCCGTTGGCGGCCGCGCTCTACGTCGTCACCAGCACCGCCTGGAGCGCGGTCGAGCGGGCGTTCCTGTACCGGGACATGCCGACGGCCGGAACGCAGGCTACTGCCGCGTAAAGGTCCAGGTTGTGAACAAGGTCTTGCGGGGTGGTCAGGTCTCTTGGAGGATCAGCCAATCCTCAGAACTCGGGCGGCGGCCGCTACCCGTCGCCCGGGTTCGCACTCGATCAGGGGAGATGGACCATGAAGCTGCTGCGTGTCGGTACGGCGGGCGCCGAGCGCCCCGCGCTGCTCGACCCGGACGGGACCACCCTGCGCGACCTGTCCGGCCTGGTCGCCGACGTCGACGGGCCGCTGCTCGCCGACGCCGCGGCGCTGGACCGGATCAGGGCGGCGGCCGGCGCGGGGGAGCTGCCCGTACTGGACGCGGCCGGGCTGCGGATCGGGCCACCGCTCGCCCGGGTCGGCAAGGTCGTCTGCATCGGGCTGAACTACCACGACCACGCCACCGAGACCGGCGCCGCGACCCCGGCCGAGCCCGTCGTCTTCTTCAAGGCGGCGGACACGGTCGTCGGGCCGTACGACACCGTCCTCGTGCCGCGCGGCAGCCGCAAGACCGACTGGGAGGTCGAGCTCGCGGTGGTCGTCGGACGCACGGCGCGCTACATCGGCGACGACGAGGACCCGATGGCGTACGTCGCCGGCTACGCGGTCGCGCACGACGTGTCGGAGCGCGAGTTCCAGATCGAGCGCGGCGGCACCTGGGACAAGGGCAAGAACTGCGAGACGTTCAACCCGCTCGGGCCGTGGCTCGTGACCGCCGACGAGGTTCAGGATCCGCAGGCCCTGTCGCTGAAACTGTGGGTCAACGGAGAGCTCAAGCAGCACGGCACCACAGCCGACCAGATCTTCCCGGTGGCCGAAGTCGTCCGGTACGTCAGCCGGTTCATGACCCTGTACCCGGGGGACGTCATCAACACCGGCACCCCGGCGGGCGTGGCGCTCGGGCAGCCGGAGCCGAAGCCCTACTTGCGGGCCGGTGATGTGGTGGAGCTGGAGGTCGAGGGCCTCGGGCGGCAGCGCCAGGAACTCGAGGACGCCTGACGACCCGCGCACGGGGAGGGACCGGGGGGCGTGCGGTACGGCGGGCATCTCTCGCCGCTGTACCGCACGGACCCGGCGCCGGACGGACCAGTGCCGCACGGACCCGGCACCGCACGCACTGCGTGGTCGCACGAACTACGTGGTGAAGCGCTCCAGCTACGTGGTGAAGCGCTCCAGCGCCTCGACCACCATCGCGTGGTCCTCGGCCTGCGGCAGGCCCGAGACCGTGACCGAGCCGATGACTCCCGCACCCTCGACCCTGATCGGGAACGAGCCGCCGTGGGCCGCGTACCGGTCCGGGTCGAGACGCGACGAATCCTCGAACGACGTGTCCTTGGCCCGGTGCCGCGCGCCGACCAGGTACGAGCTCTCGCCGTACCGCTCGACGACCCGGCGCTTGCGGTCGATCCAGGCGTCGTTGTCCGCGCTGGAGCCGGCCAGCGCGGCATGGAACAGCTGCTGCCCGTTGCGCCGGATGTCGATCGCGACCGGCGCCTCGCGCAGGTGCGCCATCTCGACCAGCAGGCTGCCCAGCTTCCATGCGTCCTCGTGCGTGAACCGGCGCAGGGTCAGCCGGGTCTCCTGGGCGATGATCTCGTCGACGGACAGATGGGGCTTGGCCGTGTTGCTCATGAGGGGATCTCCACGGTGACGCCCGCGCGGGCGGAGAGACCCGCGGCCTCCAGGACCTCCAGCGCGGCGGCCGCTTCACGGGCGGTGACCGGCGGGGCGCTCTTCTCGCGCAGGGCAGCGGCGATCGCCGCGTAGTAGGCAGGGTAGTCGCCCGGCAGGGTTTCGACCGGGACGCCTCCACCGGTCAGCGGGGACTCGCCCGCCCCGATGCGGCCCCACATCGGCTCGGGCTCGACGCCCCAGGCCTCGCCCGGGACGGGGCGCCTGCCGGTGCGCAGGTCCGTCTCCTGCGGGTCCAGGCCGTACTTCACATATCCGGCGCGTGAGCCGAGCACCCGGAAGCGCGGGCCGAGCTGGGCGGTGATGGCGCTGACGTACAGATGTGAACGGACGCCGCTCGCGTGGGTCACGGCGATGAAGGTGTCGTCGTCGGTCTGGGCGCCCGGGCGGCGCACATCGGCCTCTGCGTACACACGCACCGCGGGACCGAACAGCGTCAGGGCCTGATCGACGACATGGCTGCCCAGGTCGAACAGCAGGCCGCCGATCTCCTCGGGGTCGCCGGACTCGCGCCAGCCGCCCTTGAGCTCCGGACGCCACCGCTCGAAACGGGACTCGAAGCGCTGCACGTCGCCGAGCTCGCCGTTCGCGATCAGCTGCCGCAGGGTCAGGAAGTCGTTGTCCCAGCGGCGGTTCTGGAAGACGGAGAGCAGCAGCCCGCGCTCCTCTGCGAGGTCGGCGAGCTCATGCGCCTCGGCGGCGGTGCCGGCGAGCGGCTTGTCCACGACGACCGCGAGCCCGGCCTGCAGGGCGGCGGTGGCGATCGGGACGTGGGTCTTGTTCGGCGAGGCGATCACGATCAGGTCGAGCTCGTCCGCCCGGTCCCACAACTCGTCCGGCGCGGCGGCGAAGCGTACGCCGGGGTACTCGGCGCGCGCCTGCTCCTGCCGCTCCGGGTTCGATGTGACGATCGTGTCGAGGACGAGGCCGTCGGTGGAGGCGATCAGCGGGGCGTGGAAGACGGAGCCCGCGAGGCCGTAGCCGACGAGCGCGACGCGGAGAGGGGAGGCCGTACCAGTCATGTCCTCCACTTAAGCAACGCTGTTGCCAAACTGCAAGCGGGGCGCACAATGGGAACGTGAGGATGAGGGTGAACCGGGCCAGAGCGATCAGCACACCGGGTGAGGACGCCGGTGCGGGAGCGGCCATGTCCGTGGGCGGCGGCGGAGGCCTCGGCGTCAATCTGCCGCTGCTGCGCAACCACAACGCGGCGCTCGTGCTCGATCTCCTGCGCAGCGCGGGGACGGACGGCATCAGCCGGCTCGAGCTCGCCGACCGTACGGGCCTGACCCCTCAGGCAGTCAGCAAGATCACGGCCCGGCTGCGGGACGACGAACTGCTCACGGAGGCCGGCCGGCTGGCCTCGACCGGCGGCAAGCCCCGCACCGTGCTGCGCCTGGTTCCGTCGGCGGCATACGCGGTGGGGGTGCAGCTGGACCGCGACGAACTGACCTCGGTCCTGCTGGATCTGGCCGGCACGCGCGTCGCCACCCGCGTGGTCTCCCTGGACCTCGGCGCGGGCCCCGACGCAGTGACCGCGCGGGTGACGGAGGAGGTGCAGTCCCTGCTGGACGACTCCCTCACCGACAGGGCCGATGACATCGACGGCGCGCCCACGAGCGAGAAGAGCGAGGGGGAGGGGACCGGGGCACGGGTGCTCGGCGTCGGGGTGGCCATGCCCGGTCCGCTCGATCACTTCGCCGGAGTGCCGCACCGTGTCACCGGATACCCCGAGTGGGACGGCTACCGGCTGCGGGACGAGCTGGCACGCCGGCTCGGGCTCCCGGTCGTGCTCGACAAGGACACCAACGCCGCCGCCCTCGGGCTCGCCCTGCGCGGGGCGGGCGAATCCTTCGCGTATCTGCACCTCGGCACCGGGATAGGGGCGGGGCTCGTGCTCGAGGGGGCGCTGTACCGGGGAGCACGGACGGGGGCCGGGGAGTTCGGGCACCAGGTCATCCAGCTCGACGGACCTCCGTGCGACTGCGGCAAACGGGGGTGTCTCGAAGCGCTGTGTCTGGCCGCCGTCGCCCGGGGCGACCTCTCCGAGGCCGCGCGGGTGCTCGGGATCGGTGTCGGGAACCTCGTCGAACTTCTCGACATCGACCGGGTGCTGCTCGGCGGGCGGGTGATCGCCATGGCCGAGGCGGAGTTCGTACGGGGAGTGCGGGCCGTACTCGTCTCGCGTACCCGGGTCCGGGTCGCGCCCGCGGGCGGCGGTGCCCACCGGGTCGCGGAGGGCGCCGCGCAGCTGGTGCTCGCGCCGGTGTTCGGACGTGCCGAGGTGGCGTACGCGTCCCACCACGGCTGAGGCCGAGCCCCGGTTCCCGGCCAATCACGATCGAGTGAAAATACGCCGACAGGTGGGGAGTGTTGCGGCTGTTCGGCCCTACGGGAGCGCCCCGGCCACGGCCCGACGGCTTTGATGGGGGCAGGGTCTTCGGCCATGGCCGGGTGATCCCCCGGCGGTCCGCGAGCAGCAAAGGCCTCTCATGCGTAAGCGCAACGCCCTCGCCCTCTCGGTCGCCGCGGCCACGATCGTGCCGGTGGCGTTGACCGGTTCGTCGGCCGCGGCGGCGCGTTCGTCGGTTGCCGCAGCGCGCGCGTCGGTCGGAGCAGCGCGGCCCGAGGCTGCGCCCGGCGCCCCGGCACCGGGCGAGCGGGCACCGCGCGCTGACCGGCCCGGAGGGCAGGCCGATGTGCCCGTCGCGGAGGCGGGCGCGGCGCGGTCCGCGGACCGGTTCGCCGACCAGCAGCCCGTCTGCGGCAAGGCGTCCGACCCCCTGTTTCCCATCGCCACCCGCATCCACGGCGGACCGGGGACCCAGCAGCCCGGTGCGGGTCCGCGGACCTGGTCGGTCGATCTGCGCAACACCACCCGGGAGATGTGCCATCACATCCACCCGGTGATCATCCTCACCGGCGGCCCCGGACTGACCGCGGACCGGGTCGCCATGGAGTTCTACGACGAGTCCGAGGCCCGCTGGCGTCAGGTCGTGCTGGAACAGACCACTCAGGACGAGCTCGTGGGGGCCTTCGACGACGGCTTCCCCGGCTTCGTCGTCCCTGCGGAAAGGACCGTCACCGTCAAGGTGCGCCTCGCCCTCGCCGCCGGCACCCCGCCGAACGCGGTGACCGTGAACGCCGCGGTCGTGCAGCGGCAGGGGGCCGACGGCGACTGGGTCGGTGAGTCCGGCGACTACCGCTTCGAGGTCGTCGAGGCGGACCGGCGCACCCCGGCCCCCAGCGACTCGCCGACGGCCACCCGCTCGCCGTCGGACACCGGCTCGGCGACGGCCACCGCCCCGCCCGTCGCCCTCACGGATGAGCTCGCCACCACCGGGTCGCGTCCCCGGGTCGTGATCGCCGCCGCCTTGGGTGCGGTCGTCCTGTCCGCGGCCGGCGTCCTGTTGCTCCTCGTGCGGCGGCGTCTCGGGTCACGCAGACGCTGACCGTCGCCGAACGTTCATGTGGATCTGCGAGCATCTGGCCGGTGGACTACCCGAACGACCAGGCGCCCGGCGCCCCCGTCCGCTCCGGCATCCCCGAGCACGGACGCATCCCCAAGTACTACGCCGTCAAGGCCCGTATCTCCGGCCTCATAGAGGAACTGGGCGAAGGCGGACTGCTGCCCACCGAGCGGGACCTCGCCGTCCGCTACGAGGTCTCGCGCGAGACCGTGCGCCAGGCTCTGCGCGAACTCCTGCTGGAGGGGCGGCTGCGCCGCCAGGGCCGCGGGACCGTCGTCGCCGGCCCCAAGCTGGAGCAGCCGCTGTCGCTCGCCAGCTACACCGAGGGTGTGCGGCGCCAGGGCCGCATGCCGGGCCGTAACCTGGTCTCGCTCGACCGCTTCCCCTGCTCCGACGCGCTCGCCGCCGAGATCGGGGCAGGGCGCGGCGAGCCCGTCTGGCACATGGAGCGCGTACTGCTCGCGGACGACGAGCGCGTCGGTCTGGAGAGCACGTACATCTCCGTCGCCCGCGTGCCGCGCCTGGACACGGACTTCGACCCGGACTCGTCCTTCTACGCATATCTCCACGACCGGCTCGGGATCTCCTTCGGTGACGCGGACGAGCGGATCGAGACGGTGCTCGCCACACCGCGTGAGGCACTGCTGATCGGCACCCCGCCGGCGCTGCCCATGCTCCTGATCCACCGCACCTCCCGGGACACGGCCGGCGTACCGCTCGAGCGCGTACGCACCCTCTACCGCGGTGACCGCTTCAGCTTCACCGCGCATCTGGGCAACGGCGGCTGACACCAGTGGCACCGGACCAGAGTGTTGTGACATCACGAAGAGATAACGGGTCTGGTCCAAGTTTGGGTGGCCGTTCACCGTTCCGTTGCTGACCGTCCGCGGCCGGGTCACCGGATCCCGCGAGCGTTGCCGTCGTGAGAGTCATCGTCGTAGGAGCCGGCGTGGTGGGAACCATGCACGCCTGGCACGCAGTGGAGCGCGGCCACGAGGTCGTACAGATCGAGCGGGAGAGCGAGGCCAGAGGCGCGAGCCTGCGCAACTTCGGGCAGATATGGGTGAGCGGCCGGGCCGACGGTCAGGAGCTTCAGGCCGCGCTGCGCGCCCGCGAGCTGTGGGAGACCATCGGTGAGCGCGTGCCGGACGTCGGCTTCCGCGCCTGCGGCTCGCTCACCCCCGTACGCGGCGACCTCGAACTGGCCGTCGCCGAGGCGGCGGTGGCCCGGCCCGATGCCTCCGCACGCGGCTACAAGCTGCTGACGGCGGCCGAGGCACGCGCGGTCAACCCCGCCCTGCGCGGTGCGTTCCAGGCCGCCCTGTGGTGCGAGCGGGACGCCGCGGTCGAGCCGCGTACCGCCCAGCTCGCCCTCAAGCAGGCCCTGCTGGCCTCCGGCCGGTACACCTACCTCGGCGGGCGCGAGGTCCGCGAGGTCGTCGGTGACGGGGCGGCCGTACGCGACGACCACGGTGATGTGCACAGCGGCGACGCCGTGATCCTGTGCCCCGGCGCGGCGCTCTCCGGCCTCGTCCGAGACCTCGCCGGGGAGATCCCCGTACGCCGCGTACGCCTGCAGATGATGCAGACCGACCCGCTGGGGGAGACCCTCACCACCTCGGTCGCCGACGCCGACAGCTTCCGCTACTACCCCGCCTACGCCTCCGGGGCCCTGGACGCTCTGAACGCCGGACAGGCGCAGACCCCGACCGCCGCCGCGCACGCGATGCAGCTGCTGATGGTGCAGCGCCGCGACGGCGGACTGACCATCGGCGACACGCACGAGTACGAGCACCCCTTCGCCTTCGACACCCTCGAGGACCCCTACGAACACCTCACGCACGTCGTCGAGTCCCTGCTCGGCCGGCCGCTGCCGACCGTGCGCCGCCGCTGGGCCGGGGCGTACGCGCAGTGCACCGACACCACGAGGCTCGTGCACCGGCAGCAGGTGCGCGACGGGGTATGGCTGGTGACCGGGCCCGGCGGGCGCGGGATGACGTGCTCGCCCGCCATCGCCGAGACGACCGCGAACGAACTGGGCTGGTGAACGACATGAACGACATGAACGACAGGACCGGACACGACCTCGTCGTCCTGGACATGGCGGGAACGACCGTCGCCGACGGCGGCCTCGTCGAACAGGCCTTCACCGTCGCCGCGGAGCGCCTCGGAGAGGATCCCGCCACGATGATTGATCACGTCCGCGCCACCATGGGCGAGTCCAAGATCTCCGTCTTCCGCCACCTCCTCGGCGACGAGGAGCGCGCGCAGCAGGCCAACCGTGCCTTCGAGCAGGCCTACGCGGAGCTCGTGGACGGCGGCCGGATCGCCCCGGTCCCCGGGGCCGCCGAGGCGATCGACGCGCTGCGGGACCGCGGCCGGACGGTCGTGCTGACCACCGGCTTCGCCCGTGTCACCCAGGACGCGATCCTCGGCGCGCTCGGCTGGCGCGACCTGGCCGAGGCAACGCTGTGCCCGGCGGACGCCGGGGGCCGGGGGCGTCCGTACCCCGACATGGTCCTCGCCGCGTTCCTGCGGACCGGGGCCGTGGACGACGTCCGGCGGATCGCGGTCGTCGGTGACACCTCGTACGACATGCTCAGCGGGGTCCGCGCCGGGGCCGGTGTCGTGGCAGGCGTCCTGACCGGCGCACACGACGCGGCGCAGCTGGAGCGGCACGGCGCCACGCATGTCCTCGGCTCCGTTGCCGGACTGCCCGCGCTGCTGGACCGGGTGGAGTCATGAGCGGCGTCCGGGGCGGCATACGGTTCGACCGGGTCAGCGTCGCGTACGGCAGGAACACTGTCCTCGACGCGCTCGACCTCACCGTCGAGCAGGGCGAGGTCATGGCCCTGCTCGGCCCGTCCGGCTCCGGCAAGACCACCGCGCTGCGTGCCGTCGCCGGCTTTGTCCGTCCCGTCTCCGGCCGGGTCTTCATCGGCGACCGGGACGTCACCGAACTGCCGCCGCACCGGCGGGGCATCGGGATGGTGGTCCAGCAGTACGCGCTGTTCCCGCACATGCGGGTCGAGGACAACGTGGCCTTCGGGCTGCGGGCGCAGAAGGCTCCCCGGCGCGAGATCCCGGGCCGGGTCGCCGAGGCGCTGGAGATGACCGGGATGGCCGCGTACGCCAGGCGGTATCCGCGCGAGCTGTCCGGCGGCCAGCAGCAGCGTGTGGCCATCGCGCGGGCGCTGGCGATCCGCCCGGGGGTGCTGCTGCTCGACGAACCGCTGTCCGCGCTGGATGCGCAGCTGCGCTCCGGCATGCTCGCGGAACTGGCGCGTCTGCACCGTGAGTTGCCGGACGTCTCCATTCTGTACGTCACCCACGACCAGGTCGAGGCGCTGACGCTGGCGGACCGGATCGCGGTCATGGACCGGGCACGGCTGCGGGACTGCGGTACGCCGCAGGAGCTGTACCGCAGCCCGCGCACGGAGTTCACGGCGTCTTTCGTCGGCAACGCGAACCTCCTGCCGGTGCGTGTCGGCGCGGAGTCGGTCACCTTCGCCGGCGCGGCACTTCGGGTGCCCACCGGCGAGGCCGCCCCCGGCTCGGGGGCGACGCTGTGCCTGCGGCCGCACCTGGTGGGCCTCGGGGAGGGCCCGAACGCCTTGCGCGGCACGCTCGCGGAGATCCAGTGGCGGGGCGCGACGCACCGGTTGTACGTGGATGTGGCGGGCCACCGGGTGAAGGCGGACCTGCGCGAGCTGAAGGACCCACCGGAGGTGGGCGCCGAGGTGACGCTGCACTTCGCGACGGAGGACGCGGTCCTGCTGGGGTCGGGGGTGTCCGGTGACTAGCCCGGAGCCGCCGTCCGCGGCGGACGGGCCGGTGCGGACGGCCTCCGGCCGGGCCGGGGTACCCACCCGCACTACCCGTGCGGGTGGGGACAAGGGTGCGGGTCCGCTCGTGGGCGATGCGTCGGCGGCTGCGGCTGGGGGTTCAGGCGAGCCGGCCCCGGATGCCGAGCCGTCGGCGGGCGACCGGCGCGGAACGCCTCGCCCCGTCCTGACGGCAGTTGCTGCGGATGGTGGCGGTGCGGCGAGGGCCGTGGACCACCGCCCTCAGCCACCGGGCAGCGACCACGGAAAGCCGTTCGCCGCGCCGCGGCGCGGCGGGCCGCGGTGGTTGTGGGCCCTGCCGCCGGTAGCCGTACTCGGGCTCGTGTTCCTCCATCCGCTCACGCTCGTCGTGCGCGAGAGCCTCGCGCCCGGGGCCTACGCCGAGGTGCTGTCCTCGGACGCCTTCCGCGAGGCGCTCGTCACCACCGTGTGGCTCGCGCTCGGCGCCACCGCCGGGTGCCTCGTGCTCGGGTTCGCCCTCGCCCTCGTCATCGCCTTCGTGCCGTTTCCCGGTGCCAAGGCCGTCGCGCGGTTCGTGGACGTCTTTCTCTCCTTTCCTTCCTTCCTCATCACGCTCGCCCTCCTCTTCGTCTACGGAACCGTCGGCATGGCCAACGGCCTGTGGACCGGGGCGACCGGCGCCGCCGAGGGACCGTTCCGGTTCCTCACCACCCCCTGGGGCGTCCTCCTCGCGGAGATCACGTACTTCACGCCCTTCGTGATGCGCCCGCTGCTCGCCGCGTTCTCGCAACTGGACACCGCACAGCTGGAGGTGGCGTCGTCGCTCGGTGCGCGCCCCGCCCGGATCGTGCGGCAGGTGATCCTGCCCGAGGCGCTGCCCGCGCTCGCCGCCGGCGGCAGCCTCGTCCTCGTCATGTGCCTCAACGAGTTCGGCATCGTCCTGTTCACCGGGGCCAAGGGCGTCACGACCCTGCCGATGCTCGTCCACGGCAAGGCGATCCTCGAGTCCGACTACGCGGCTGCCTGCGTCGTCGCCGTCGTCAACATCGCGATCTCCGTGGGTCTCTACAGCCTCTACCGGATGGTGAGCCGCCGTGCTGGTGCATAGCCGAACCGGGAAGTGGGCCGCCTGGGCGCTCTTCCTCGCACTCTTCCTGCCGCTCTTCGCCCTCCCCCTGCTGGTCGTGGTCGCGGCGTCGTTCTCGACGAACTGGTCCGGCGCTTTCCCCTCGGGGCCGACCGCCGAGCACTACGGCTCCGCGCTGCGCGGCGAGTCCCTCCAGGCGCTCACCACCAGCCTGGTCACCGCCGTCACGGCCGGTCTGCTCGCGCTCGTCCTCGGCAGCTGGGCGGCGCTCGCCGCGTCCGCGATGGGCAGGCGGGGCAGGAGAGTGGTCGACGCGCTGTTCATGCTGCCCGTGGCGGTCCCCTCCGTCGTCGTCGGGCTCGCCGTCCTCGTCGCGTTCTCGCAGCCGCCGGTGCTCCTCAACGGCACCCGCTGGATCGTGATCCTCGCGCACACGGTGCTGGTCACCGCGTTCGCCTACCAGTCGGTCGCGGCCGCGATCGGCCGGCTCGACCCGGTGTACGAGCAGGCGGCGGCCAGTCTCGGCGCCCGCCCCTCGTACGTCCTGTGGCGCGTCAGGCTGCCGCTCCTGCTGCCGTCCCTGAACGCGGCCGCCGGACTCTGCTTCGCCCTGTCCATGGGTGAGTTGAGCGCCACGATGATGCTCTACCCGCCGGACTGGATGCCGCTCCCGGTGCTGGTCTTCACCGCCACCGACCGCGGGTCCCTGTTCACCGGCTCCGCCGTCGCCGTGGTCCTCATGGCCACGACGCTGCTCGTCCTGCTCGTCCTCTCCCGTATCCGCACCAAGGCATCGTTCCGCTAGTTCCGTCAGGAGAAGCACGCGTCATGCACACGAACCTCAAGCCGGTCGCCGCCGTTGCCGGCAGCCTCGCCCTCGCCGCCTCCCTCACCGCCTGCGGCACCGCCGCCGCCGACGAGAAGGTCGTCACCGTCTACAGCGCCGACGGCCTCAAGGGCGAGAACGGCGACGGCTGGTACGACCAGGTCTTCAAGGACTTCGAGAAGGAGACCGGCATCAAGGTGAAGTACGTGGAGGGAGGCTCCGGAGAGATGGTGCAGCGTGCCCTCCGCGAGAAGTCCAACACTCAGGCCGACGTCCTCGTCACCCTGCCGCCCTTCATCCAGCAGGCCGACTCCAAGGGCTTGTTGCAGAGTTACGAGCCCGAGGGCTCCGACAAGGTCGGCGGCTCCGACAAGTCCGGTGACGGCAAGTGGACGTCCGTCGTCAACAACTACTTCGGGTTCGTCTACAACAAGAAGGAGCTCACCACCGCGCCGAAGACCTGGGAGGAGCTGCTGAAGGGCACGTACAAGAACAAGCTCCAGTACTCCACCCCGGGAGTGGCGGGCGACGGCACCGCAGTCGTCATCAAGGCCATGCACGACTTCGGCGGCCAGGAGCCGGCCATGGACTACCTGAAGAAGCTCCAGTCCAACAACGTCGGGCCGTCCTCCTCCACCTCCAAGCTCGCCCCCAAGGTCGACAAGGGCGAGATCCTGGTCGCCAACGGCGATGTCCAGATGAACTTCGCGCAGTCCAAGTCCATGCCGAACCTGGCGATCTGGTTCCCGGCCAGGGACGGCGGCAGGCCCACCACCTTCGCCCTGCCGTACGCCGCCGGCCTGGTCACCAAGGCCCCGCACAGCGACAACGGCAGGAAGCTGCTGGACTTCATGCTCAGCCGGCAGGCACAGCAGCAGGTCAGCGAGATCGGCGGCGGTTTCCCGGCCCGTACCGACGTCAAGTCCGTCGACGCCAACGCGATCGCTCTCGCCGAGCTGCTTCAGGGTGTCGACGTCTTCGAGCCGGACTGGAAGGGCATCGACAAGAACCTGCCCGCGTACATCGACGCATGGAAGTCCGCAACGGGTAGCTGAGAGTTCACTGTCTGCCCCTGGCGGCCCGCCCGGCGTAGCGAAAAGATAACGGGTACGGACCAACGCCCCTGCACGCCAGGGGCGTTGGCGTGTGCACGCAGATCTTCGACCGCGCAGACCTTCGACCACGCCGACCTCTCCGACGGAGGAATCCATGCCGATCAACGGCATACCCCGCCGTACCGTCCTCGCCGCCGGCGCCGCGACCGCCGCTGTCGCCGCCACCGGCACGCTCGCCGCCCCCGCCGCCCATGCGGCCGCCCCCACCCTGCCGAACGGCACCAGCCAGGACAAGGTGCTCGTCATCGGCATGGACGGGCTGCGCCACGACCGGATCGACGCCGCGAACGCCCCCCACCTGAAGGCGATGATGGCGAACGGCACCTACGGTCTGTCCCTGCTCTACGCGCCGCCGATGGCCGCCACCTCCTCGGGCCCCGGCTGGTCGACCATCTCCACCGGTGTCTGGCCCGACAAGCACGGCGTCAAGGACAACTCGTTCGCCGGCAAGAACTACGGCAGGTACCCAGGCTTCCTGGCCCGTCTCGCCCAGGTGCGGCCCGAGCTCTCCACCTACGCGGCCGTCGACTGGAAGCCGCTGGACACCCAGGGCACCGTCACCCAGGGCGTGGACGCGAAGCTGGTCCTGGACGGGGACGCCGACGGCTACCCCGGCCACGACGCCACGATCGCCGCCGAGACCGAGTCGATCCTGCGCCACCAGAACCCCGACGTGCTCTTCGTCTACCTCGGAAACACCGACGTGGTCGCGCACGCGGTGGGCACCGGGCAGAGGTACCTGGACGCGATCGCCGTCCAGGACAGCTACGTCGGCCGGCTCTGGGCCGCCGTCAAGTCCCGCCCGGCATACGCCTCCGAGCGCTGGACCGTCATCGTCACCACCGACCACGGCCATGTGAACACCGGTGGCCACGGCGGCAGTTCCATCGAGGAGCGGCGTACGTTCGTACTCGCCCAGGGGCCGGGCATCGCGGCCGGCGCCCGCCCGATCGACACCCGCCTGGTCGACGTGGCGGCGACCGTCTTCAAGCAGCTCGGCATCACACCCGACCCTGCCTGGGGCCTGGACGGCAAGCCGGTCCAGGAGCGCTCCACCGACCCGTTCGACGCGCTGGCGTCCTCGCTGACGCCCCGCGTCGACGAGACCGGCATCCCCGCCTCCGTCCTCGGCTTCACGCACACCCCGCCCAGCGGCTGGTCCGTCATCAACAACGCCATGGGCACGGGCGGAGTGACCGAGTGGCGCGGCTGGTCCTTCGCCACCGACGAGTTCTGGTCCCGGACCCATCGCGACCAGTGGCGCGAGCTCAACGTCCGCGCCCGCGGCGTCTTCGCGGTCGCCGACTCCGACGAGTGGGACGACAAGGCCAACTCCGGCCCGTACGACTCGACCCTGGTCTCCCCTGCGTACGACGTGAGCGGCCGGAGCTCGGTCCGGCTCGACTTCACCACGTTCTACCGCCATGAGGGCGGCCAGAGCGCCCAGATCCTGGCCTCCTTCAACGGCGGCACGCCCACCGTCGTCAAGAGCTACACGGCGGACGTGGTCTCCCAGCCGCAGTCGCTGAGCGTCGCCGTCCCGGCCGGGGCCTCCAGCGTGAGCTTCCGCTTCCGCTGTACCGGCGACAACAACTGGTACTGGGTGGTCGACGGGGTGAAGATCACCGCTTCGTGATGAGGGTGGGGGGCGTCGCCACAGTGCTGTCGCGGCGCCCCCGGTACGCCCATATCTGTGCCTCCGGCCGCCTGACGCACCGCCGTCTCAGACGAGGTGGACGAGGTCCGCGATCGACTCGGCGACCTCTGTCGGCCGGTACGGATAGCGCTCGATGTCACCCGCCGTCGTCAGCCCGGTGAGCACCAGGAACGTCTGCATGCCGGCCTCCAGGCCGGCGAGCACGTCGGTGTCCATGCGGTCACCGATCATGGCGGAAGTCTCGGAGTGCGCCCCGATGACGTTCAGGCCCGTTCGCATCATCAGCGGGTTCGGCTTGCCCACGAAGTACGGCTCCTTGCCCGTCGCCTTCGTGATCAGCGCAGCGACAGAACCGGTTGCCGGAAGGGCGCCCTGGGGAGACGGGCCGGTGTTGTCCGGGTTGGTGGCGATGAATCGGGCGCCGTTGTCGATCAGTCGGATCGCCTTCGTCAGCGCCTCGAACGAGTAGGTCCGGGTTTCACCCAAGATCACGAATTCGGGATCATGGTCAGTCATCACATAGCCCACGTCGTGCAGAGCCGTCGTCAGGCCGGCCTCGCCGATGACGTAGGCCGTGCCGCCAGGGTGCTGACCGTCCAGGAACTTGGCCGTCGCCAGAGCCGAGGTCCAGATGTTCTCCACCGGCACTTCGAGACCGATCCGGATCAGCCGGGCGTGAAGATCACGCGCCGTGTAGATCGAGTTGTTCGTGAGGACCAGGAACGGCTTACCCGACTCACGGAGCCTCTTGATGAAGGCATCCGCACCGGGGATGGGCACACCCTCGTGCATCAGTACCCCATCCATATCGGTGAGCCACGATTCGATGGGCTTGCGATCAGTCATGGGTGGGCTCCTGCCGTACGCGGACATGGGATGACCATGCTATTCAGTCATCCCTTTCGGGGCCCGTACGTATCGGAGCCCGGACGCGGAACAGGGGCCGGCAAGTTCCTTTTCATTCAGTGAACGTCGCAAACGGCTGACTGACCGGTCCGCCCGATCCGTGCCCCCAGTCCGTCCAGCAGCACCTCCAGTGCCGCCCGGAACACCCGCTCGCCCGTCATCGTCGCCATGTGTGCCGAGCTGCGCGCGATCGACGGGTAGCGGGACGGGTCGGCTGCCACGTATTCGCGGGTCCAGGCCGCCTCGTCGCCCGCCTGCGCCGCCGGGTCGAGGGTTGCGAAGGCGGCGTCCATGCCGGACCAGGCGAGGCTGAAGTCGCCGTATACGCGGTGCAGGAGTGCGGACTGCTCGGGGTCGCAGCCGGCTTGGGTGAAGGCGGTCAGGATGTGCTCGACGATCCGCATCTCCGCGGGCCGACGCGTTGTCCGGTACGTGGCGACGACCGCGGCCGCTGGATGCCGCAGGGCCGTCTCGCGGCAGTTGACCGCCAGGTCGCGCAGGGTCGTCCGCCAGTCGCCGGGGGTCGGCGCGAAGGTCTCCAGAATCTCCTCGAAGAGCCGGTCCGCGAGAAGCAGATGCAACTCGTCCTTGTCCGCGACATGCCGGTACAGCGCCGACGGGTCCACGCCGAGCCGGGCCGCCAGCTTCCTCACGGTCAGCGCCTCCGCGCCGTGTTCGTCGCAGAGCGCCAGTGCCGCGTCCACGATGATCGGCGCGTCCAGGACCACCTTGGGCGGCCGCCCCCTGCCCCGTGCCGCCGTGCCTTCCGATGCCATGCACCCGATGAGATCAGCCGACGGCACCCCCGGGCAAGCCCGTGCACCGCTCCGGGAATTATTTTTCCCACAGTGTTGACTTAATCGGTCGGCGGGCGCTTTCCTTCCTTCACCCCGGACCGAGGAGGACCGCGCATGGACGACGGCCAGAACTCCCGTCACGACGAGTTCCGCAAGACCCTCCGCACCCGCCACGGCGTGATCATCGCGCTCGCCAACATCAGCCCCACCGTCTCCATCGGCATCGGACTCGGCTTCCTCGCCGCCGTTGCCGGAACGTCGCTGCCCGCCGCGTTCCTGCTGGCCGCGCTCCCGATCCTCGCCGTGTCCGGCGGCTACGCCCGCCTCGCGGCACGCGACCCCAACTGCGGCACCGCGTACATCTGGGTCCGCCGCGCGCTGGGCCCGTGGACCGGCTATCTCACCGGCTGGACCTCGGTCGCGACCAACATCATGTTTCTCTCCTACGCAGGTCAGCTGACCGGCCGGTTCACCCTCCAACTCGCCCATGAGACGGGACTGTTCAGTACGGAGTCGACGCTTGCGGTCACGCTCACCGGCCTGCTGTGGACCGGTCTGATCGTGATCGGCGCGATGCGTGGTGTGAAGGACGCGACTGTCGTGCAGTCGGTGCTGCTCGGCCTGTCCGCGGTGGTCGTCCTGGCGGTCGTCGCCACCGCCTTCGTACGGGGGAACGCCGCGCCGGTGCAGGCGTCCTGGTTCTCGCCGTTCGGCTTCCCCGACACGCTCACCCTGCTCAGCGCGACGGTGCTCGCCGCGTACATGTTCTGGGGCTGGGAGAGCGCCTTCAGCGTGGTCGAGGAGAACGCCGAGGCGCGGTCCTCGGGCCGGGCCGGTCTGATAGCGATCGTGGTCACCCTGGCACTGTTCCTGATCGGCGCGGCCGGCTTCCTGCACGCGCTCACCCCCGGGCAGCTCGCCGACCCGCTCGCCGGGATCGCCGAACTCTCCCGCACCTTCTACGGAACCGGCGGCGCGATCGCCGCGATCGCCGCGATGCTCGCCGCCACTGTCGCCTGCATGCAGTCATCGGTGATCGCCGGATCCCGGCTCACCCTGGCGATGGGCCGCGACGGGGTGCTCGGCCCCAGCTGGGCCCGGCTGCACCCGTCCCGCCGGACACCGGTCACCTCCACCCTGCGCACCGCAGGGCTCGCCGTCGCGCTCTCCGTGGCCGGGCTCGCCGTCGGCGAACTCTCCGAGGTCGTCCTCGCGGTCGTCAACTCGGTCGGCATCCTGGTGTCGTTGATGTACGGCATCGGGGGCTGGGCGTGCGTGATCACCTTCCGTCACGAGCTGCGCGGCGGACGCCTCCGCGACATCCTCACCGTGGGCGTACTGCCCGCGCTCGGCGGGACGTCGCTGCTCCTCCTCGGCGGCCTGGTCGCGTACCTGCAGTGGACCTCCGTCGACCACATGGCCTTCGACCCGGAGAACGGGCGCTTCCTCACCGCCCTTCCGCTCGGCGCCGTCCTCCTCGGCGTCCCTGCCGCCCTCTGGACCCGCTACCGCCGCAAGGCCGCCTACTTCACCCAGCCCGTAGCCCCGCTCGCACCCGCATCCATGTCCGTGTCCACCTCCACTGGAGTCACCGCGTGAGCACCGCCCCCGATCTCGTCCTCCTCAACGGCAGCGTCTGGACCGCCGGACCGGCCCGCACCCGCGCCTCGGCGCTCGCGGTCACCGGCGACCGGATCAGCGCGGTCGGCAGCGACCCCGAAATACGCGAGCTGGCCGGGCCCCACAGCGAAGTGGTCGATCTGGAGGGGCGGTTCGCGCTCCCCGGGTTCACCGATGCGCATGTGCACCCGGTGATCGCGGGTATCGGGATGCTCGGCTGCGACCTGTCCGATGCGCGGGACGCGGACGCGTACCGCAGGATCATCCGCTCGTACACGGACGCGCATCCGGAGGAGGAGTGGATCGTCGGCAGCGGCTGGTCGTTCGACGCGTTCCCGGGCGGGCTGCCGCCGCGCGGGCTGCTGGACGAGGTGGTGCCGGACCGGCCCGCGTACTTCCCGGTGCGGGACGGGCACTCCGCTTGGGCCAACGCCCGCGCGCTCGCCCTGGCCGGCATCGACCGCAACACCCCGGACCCGGCCGACGGCCGTATCGAACGCGATCCGGACGGCGAGCCGACCGGTGTGCTGCACGAGGGCGCCATGGGACTGGTCGGTGACAGCACCCCGCCGGTCTCCGCCGCCCGGGCCCGCGCCGGACTCCTCGCTGCTCAGGCGCACCTCCACTCCCTCGGCATCACCGGCTGGCAGGACGCTCTGGTCGGCGGGTACGGCGGCTTCCCCGACCCGCTCGACACCTACCTCGCCGCCGACGCCGACGGCTCGCTCACCGCACGCGTCCGCGGCGCCCTCTGGTGGGACCGCGAGGCCGGCCTGGAGCAGATCGAGTCGCTGCTCGCACGGCGGGCGAAGGCGGCCGCGCAGGGCGGGCGGCGGTTCACCGCGGGCAGTGTGAAGATCATGCAGGACGGGGTGGTGGAGAACTTCTCCGCCGCCATGCTGGAGCCCTACCTGGACTCCTGCGGCTGCCCCGGCGACAACCGCGGACTGTCCATGGTCGATCCGGCACTGCTCCGCGAGGCCGCGGTCCGCCTGGACGCCGAAGGGTTCCAGATCCACTTCCACGCTCTCGGCGACCGTGCCGTCCGCGAGGCCCTGGACTCACTGGAAGCCGCCGTCGCCGCCAACGGCCACACCGGCAACCGGCACCACCTGGCCCACCTCCAAGTCGTCCACCCCGATGACATCCCGCGCTTTCGCACCCTGCGCGCCACCGCCAACATCCAGCCGCTGTGGGCCGCCCACGAACCTGCCATGGACGACCTCACGCTGCCCTTTCTGGGCGCGGAGCGGGGCGCCCTCCAGTACCCCTTCGGCGCACTCCATGCGGCGGGCGCGGTGCTCGCGGCCGGCAGCGACTGGTTCGTCTCCAGCCCCGACCCGATGCACGGCATCCACGTCGCCGTGAACCGCCAGGTCTGGCCGGAGGAGCTGGGCGAGCCCGAACCACGTCCCCCGTTCCTGCCGCACCAGCGCCTCACCCTCACCGACGCGCTTGCCGCGTACACGGCAGGTTCGGCCTGGGTGAACCACCAGGACGAGGGCGGTGTCCTCGCCCCCGGGCGACTCGCGGACATCGCGGTCCTGGACCGGGACCCGTTCGCCGTCGACCCGCGGGAGCTGCACGGAATCCGCTGCGTGCGGACGTACGTGGGCGGTGCCCAGGTGCATGTCGCGGACTGAGACGGTGTGCTGTGTGGTGGCCCACCGCCGGTTCGTGATCTGGGTCGCGGGACGGGGTCCGGGGTCGGCTCCCGGCCCGCGCCGCCGGCGCCACTCCGGGCAGGCCTCGATCGCGGATCTCGTCGATCGCATCTGAGCAGGTCACAGGCCTGGGTGGCTCACTTGGCCGCTCCTGCGGATGCGGAAACGGGCCGCACGCGTGAATCTGGCGATGTCAGGAGGTTCACGATGCGTTCCGGTTCGACAACTCTCCGTTCCGCAGGGGTCGCCGCCGTGCTCGCCCTGGCGGCCCCGTGCACGGCGGCCCTCGCGGACGACTCCGCGCAGGTCGGCATCGCCCCGCCGGGGCCCGCGCCCGGCGGCGGGGTCAAGATCCCCGTGCCGGGCTGCCACGACAGGACGGCGACCGTCACGTCCGAGGTCTCCCTCGCGGACGCCGAGGCCTCCGGCGGGACCGGTCCCGGCACGCCGGAGTACGGGCAGGCACAGATCAGGTCCGACACGACGCCGGAGACCTTCGATGTGAGCCCGGACTGCGGCGACCGGGCGGCGGGGTGGCTCGACGCCGTACGCCACCGGCGGGCGGCGTCCCCCGACGAGCGGGCCGGCGCGGAGCACGAGACAACCGTGCCCCCCGTCCGCGGGGGCGGCGGCACCGCCGCACCGGCCGCGGCCGACAGCCCCGCCCACCACAAGGACACCGGCCCCGGCAGGACGCACACCGTGGTCGGCCTGGTGCTCGCCGGCGTCGCGGCCGCCGCTGTCGCGGTGCGCAGCACCCGCCGCCGCCGTCGTACGGGAGCCGAGTGACATGCCCGGCGCTGAACAGCGCCCGGTGGGCGCCGGCCGACTGCTCACCGGAGTGGCCTGGGCGCTCCTGCTGATCGGCCTGTGCATCTGGGGAAGGGACATCACCGCCGGCCCCGCCGGGAACTCCGCGCCCACCACCGGTGACGTGGCGGCGGTCGGCCGCCCGCCGGGGATCGCCATGCCCCGTGCGCACACGCCGCTGAAGCCCGTGATGCCGAGCCGGGTGGAGGTCCCCGCCCTCGGCATCACGGCCCGGGTGGTCCCGCGCGGCCTCGACGCGAGGGGCGCGGTCGACCCGCCGCCGTACGGCATGGCCCGCAGCGTCGGCTGGTTCGAGCACGGCACCCGGCCCGGTGCGCGCGGTGCCGCCCTGCTCGTCGGGCGGGTGGACACCCGGACCGAGCCCGCGGCCTTCCACGGGCTCAGCGCCGCGCGCCCGGGCCAGAAGATCCGGGTGGCGAGGACCGACGGGTCGGTCGCCGAGTTCACCATCGAGGACGTCCACGTCTTCGACCGGGACCGGTTCGATCCGCGGAAGCTCTACGGAGGGCGGTCCGGCGGGCGTGCGGAGCTGCGGCTGATCACCTGCGACGGATCGTCCGACCGCCCGCGGGACCGTTTCACCGCGCATGTGGTCGTCTCGGCCTATCTCAGCGGGGTCTCCAAGGCGTGAGCCTCGGGTGTCGGGCTGCCCGTCACCCGATATCCGGAGGATGCCTCGGCCTTCAGGCTGGGGGGAATCCGGCTTCCCACCGCCGGGGGTGGTGGGCAGACCTTCCTTGGGTGCGGGGTATGGGAGTTGATGGACGCAGGTCGGTGCATGGGCGATCGCTAGCGCACTTACACCTGCACCGCGTGCGGAGCCGTGTCCCCACGGGACAAGAACTCCGCACGCGTGATGCTCGTCCGGGCAGGTCTGAACCCGGCTGGCGCTGATCGCGTAAGACCTGGCGGGACGCAGTCCCGCCAGGCAGCGTGAGCCACAGATCCCCAATCAGCCCCGAAGGGGAGAATCCCCCTTCAGGGAGGGGAGCATTCAAAGGATGTCCACGAAGGACGGGCACGCCTCGTGGCATGTCGCGGGCGTGTGCCAGGATGGATTGACCCGCCTTGTCGGGAAAGCCTGGGGGGCGGACTCCAGCACAGTGCACCAAGGGGGAGTGGATGTACCGCAGTTTGTTCGTCCGGCATGCCCGGACGGGCTTCGGTCTGGCGGCCACCGGGGCGGTGCTGCTGCTGGCGGGCTGTTCCTCCGGTGATGACGGGGACAAGCAGCCGACGATGAGCCAGCGGCCCAAGGCGCAGGATCCGTACTGGGTGAACCCCGACGGGAAGGCCGCCCAGCAGGTCGCCGCCTATCGCGAGGACGGCGCCGAGAAGAACGCCGACCTGATCATGAAGATCGCCGAGCAGCCGGTCGGCGAGTGGATCGGCCCGGACAACCCGGAGGCCGAGGCCAAGGGCTTCACCGAGGCCGCGGCGAAGGCCGACCGGGACGCGCTGCTGGTGCTGTACAACATTCCGCACCGTGACTGCGGACAGTTCTCCAAGGGCGGCGCGGCCGACGGCAACGCCTACAGGGAGTGGGTCGACAAGGTTGCCAAGGGCATAGGCGACCGGCGGGCCACCGTCGTCCTGGAGCCGGACGCCGTCCTTCACCTGGTCGACGGCTGCACCCCGGACGAGTTCCACGAGGAGCGCTACGACCTGCTCAAGGGCGCCATCGAGCGACTCAAGCAGCAGCCCGCGACCAAGGTGTACCTCGATGCGGGCAATGCCGGCTGGTCACAGCCCGATTCCCTCTTCGAGCCGCTCCAGTGGGCCGGTATCGACAAGGCCGACGGCTTCGCGGTGAACGTCTCCAACTTCCAGACCACCGCCGCCAGCAAGGACTTCGGCCGCAAGCTCTCGGCGAAGGTCGGCAACAAGCACTTCGTGATCGACACCAGCCGCAACGGCAACGGCCCGTACACACAGGGCGATCCGAAGGAGAACTGGTGCAACCCGCCGGGCCGCGCGCTCGGTGAGCGTCCCACGACCAAGACCGGCGATCCGCTGGTCGACGGCTATCTGTGGATCAAGAGGCCCGGGGAGTCGGACGGGGACTGCAAGGGCGGCCCGAAGGCGGGCGACTGGTTTCCCGAGTACGCGCTCGAACTGGCCCGCAACACCAAGTAGTTCTCATGACAGAAGGGGTGCCCCGTCCGGGGGCACCCCTTCCGCAGGTCCGAGGCCTTACGGAACCTCGACCCAGACACCCTGGGACGGGGTGCCCTTGTCGTCCGTCACGAAGAGCATGTACCAACCGGAGGGCACCAGCGCCCGGTTGGCCGGAACGGTGACCTCGATGCCGCCCGCGGTCTTCTTCACCTCCAGCGCGACGGAGCGCTGGTCGACATCGGTGACATGGGTGACCGCGCTGGGCCGCATCAGCTTCGCGGTCTTCACCGCGTTCGCGCTCTGGACCTTGAAGGTGCCCGACCCGCCCCGCTCGATGCGCTTGGGGCCGCCGGTCACCTCCGGCTTGGTGTCCCGGTAGAGGTAGGGCGGGGTGTAGATCTCGATGCGCTGCTCGAAGACGCCCGGCTTGGTGTTGGCGGCGTCCTGGAACAGCGAGTCCGAGCCGAAGATCATGACACGGCCGTCGGGCAGCAGCACCGAACCCGAGTGGTAGTTGCGCCCGACCTGCGGGTCGGCGACCCGCTTGTACGTGCCGGTCTTCGGGTCGTACGTACGTGCCTCGAGCACGTTGGAGCCGCCGCGCCCGCGGTAGTCCTCGGAGCCGCCGGTGACCAGGACCGAGTCGTCGGGCAGCAGCGAGGCGCTCGGGTAGCGGGTGCCCTTGTCCAGGGTTGCGCCGTCCTTGAAGCGGGGGCTGGGGTCCTTGAGGTCGACCAGGCGGGACTTCTTGCTGGACTTCTCCGACTCGCCGACCCCGCCGCCGCCGATGACCATGAACCTCTGGTCCTGCGCGGGCGGCAGCATCACCGTCGCGGAGGTCTCCATCTGGTCGGGGTCGCTGAGGCCGGGGATCTTACGGAACTTGTTGGTGTCCAGGTCCCAGACGCCGGGGTCACGGCCGACGTCGGCGGGCCCGTACCCGGCGTTGGAGCCGGAGTAGAAGAGCTTGCCGTTGTCCATCAGGAAGATCGCGGGGTAGGTGGGGAACTTCCTGATGATCCCGGTGTACTCCCACGTCTTGGTCTGCGGGTCGTAGATCTCGTCCTTGCCCGGGACGATCTGCCCGATCTCGTCGAGGCCGGACAGGGACAGGACCCGGCCGTCCTCGAGGGTGGTGAGCGTCGGGTACCAGCGGGCCTCGTTCATCGGGTCGACGGTGATGTACTTCTCCGCGACCGGGTCGAACTCGTAGGCCTCCTTGATGCCCTGGAAGTCCTTCTTGTCGAGGGCGAGCTTCTGCGCGATGCCGTAGACGTTGCGGGCGTCGGTGCCCTTGAGGCCCTGCACCCGGTAGTTGTCCTCGGTGCCCGTCTCGTACTTCTTGCCGGACTCCTCGGCCTCCACATAGATGCGGCCGAGACCCGGGTCGTTGCGCAGGAACTTGCCCGTCGCCGGGTCGAAGACCTTCTTCGCCTTCTCGACCAGGACCGGGTCCTTGGAGACGAACGTCTTGCCGTTGCCCTTGCCGGTGAACTTGGTGCCCGCGGGCAGCGTCTTCGGCGCGTCCGGGTCCTCGTTGTGGACGACCATCAGGCCGCCGGCCTTGGTGGCGTCGCCCTTGAGCTTCTCGTACCGCTTGGTGCCGCCCGCGACCAGCAGCTTGCCGTCGGGCAGCTGGGTGTGCCCGGCACAGAACATGTCCTTGGGTGTGGGGATCTTCTTGAAGGTGTCGGTCTTCGGGTCCCACAGCACGGACTCGAACTTCTTCGCGTCGAAGTTCTTCTGGTTGTTCCCGGAGCCGGCGATCAGCAGCACCTTGCCGGTGTGCAGCAGGGCGGCATGGATAGAGTTGATCTTGAACTCGGCCGGGACGTCGAGATAGTCCCAGTGTCCGTTCGCAGCCTTGTACTCCGGCTTGTTGATCTTGTAGTCGTGGTACTGCGCCGAGCCGAACCGCCACATGGCGGGCCCGTTGAACCCGGCCACCGCCACGACGACCGCGGCACCTATGGCTATTCGGCGCGCGCGGTTCCTGCGGTGGTTCGGCCGCGCGGGCATCGTGCTCATTTCTTACGTCCCCCAAGGGCGATCTGCATGGTCTGGTCGGTGGCTGCGAGGTGGGGCCTCGGCTGCGGTACATGAGCCTGCTCCGGCCCCGCGCCCGTACCCGGTCCCGTCGGCGGCTGTCCGCCCGCGCGCCGCCGGCCGCGCTTCTTCTTTTTCTTCTCCGCGGCGATGCCGTGGCGCCAGGCGAAGATGGGCGCCGCCGTGATCAGCAGGGCCAGCGTGGCCCAGGTGATCATCGCCGGGTGGTCGTGTCCGAGGAAGAAGGACGAGACGAGAGAGCCGCCGAAGACCAGGATGAAGAAGAGGTGGATCCTGAAGGTGCCGAAGAGGGTGTCCGGGCTGGACGAGTCGCCCTTGGGGGTCACCACGAACTTGCTCTTGCGGCGCAGTGCGGCATCCATCAGCGAGCGGGCGTAGATCGGCGCGGAGAGCGCCGACATCACCATGCCGGCGAGGCCGCCGGAGCCCTCCGGTTCGTGCGGCGAGACATTGTGGCGGCGGTTCCAGATGTAGAGGCCGATCTGCAGCGCCGAGGCGTTGCCGTACAGCATCATCCAGATCGCCGGGTCGATCTGCACACCCGAGGCGCCCATGCCCAGGAACAGCGCACAGCTCAGCGCGGCCAGGATCCAGTTGAGCGCGGACATCGGGTAGAAGATGATCATCATCGTGTAGTTGAAGAGCTTGCCGGGCGGCAGCGTGCCGAAGCCCTTCCAGTACTGCGTGAGGATCGTCTCGTAGGTGCCGCGGGACCAGCGCAGCTGCTGGGTGAAGAAGTCGGTCCACGCGGACGGGCCCTCACCGACGGCCAGCACGTCCGGGGTGTAGACCGAGCGCCACTTGTTGCCGGTGGCCGGGTTCTTGGTCCGGTGCATCTCGAAGCCCGTGGCCATGTCCTCGGTGATCGAGTCGTACAGACCGCCGATCTGCTTGATGGCCTTGATGCGTACGGCATTGGAGGTGCCGACGAACATCGGGGCGCCGTAGCGGTTGCCCGCGCGCTGGATCAGGGCGTGGAAGAGGAACTGCTGGGACTCGGCGGCCTTGGTGACGAAGGTGTCGTAGTTGCCGTAGACCTGCGGGCCGATGACGAAGCCGACATCCGGGTCGCGGAAGTAGCCGAGCATCCGCTCCAGATAGTTGGGCAGCGGGACGTGGTCGGTGTCGACGGAGGCGAAGAAATCGTAGTCGCCACCGTGCGCCTCGAGCCAGGCGTTGTAGTTGCCGTGCTTGGTCTTGGCGCGGTGGGCGCCCTTGGCCTGGTTCCACTTCGCTATGCCCTTGCGGGAGAAGTGGTGGACGCCGAGCCGGGCGCAGACCTCCTTGACGGCGGGGTCGTCGCCCTCGTCGAGCAGCCAGACGTGCATCACCCCGCGGTGGCGTATCTTCACGGCCGCCTCCAGGGTCTTCGTCACCATCTCCAGGGGCTCCTTGCCCGGGACGAAGGAGGTGAGGAAGGCGACCCTGGTGCCGGACTCGGGCACCACGGGGACCGGGTCACGCGCCACCAGCGTCGCGTGCGCGTTCGACAGCACGTTCATCGTCCGGAAGAGCTCGATGAGCCCGATGGAGACGAGCATGACAATGTCGAGGATGAGCAGCGTGTCGTTCTTCAGGTTGGGGTCGCGCTCGGTCCAGTGCTGAGGCTGCATCAGCCAGGCGAACAGGCCCAGCGACACCAGCGGGGCGGCGCCCAGCAGGAGGGCGGCCCGGATGCGGTGGGGCTCCTGCGAGAGCAGGGAGCGGTACTGCACCTTGTAGGGCCGGGTCGGGTCCGGCTGGGTAAGGGGACCGGCAAGCCGGCTGTAGTGCTCGTAGTCGTACCGCGGAAGCGCCTTCTTGGGGCGCAGTCGGGCGCCGGCCGCGCGCAGATGCGCGGGGATCCGGAGCTGCGTGGTCCGCGAAGGGTCGTTCGGCTGCCCGGCGCCGTCTGGCGTCGACGTCATGATTCATCCCCCCGCACGCATGCTGTCTGCGTGTTGTGGTCGGTCGTGTCCGCGTCCGGGCCGGGGTCCCCTATACCGGCCGTCCCGAACGTGTCAGTGGAGGCTGTCCACAGTCAGTGAAGACAGGAAACAGTCACCTTTCGGTTGCATGATGCCCGTTGTGTGTTCGATCTGTGAACGGGGGGTCCGGCCCCCGGTCACCGCAACGGAATCGACCGCTCCATCGCCCTCCAACTGGGCAAACCGGACGCCTGGTTGGCGTGACCGGCTTCAGGATAGGTTGTCCGACCCCCGCCTTGATCGCAAGGGTGAAACGGGAGGGTAGCCGGTCATATGCACGAATTGAGGGTGTGTGTGCGAGGGTCGCGGGCGAGGGTGTTCATCTGGCCGAAAAGTGCCGTGAAGCGATCGAAGCCCCCTCACTCGCCGTGAGGGGGCTTCGATCTTGCGTGCGCCGCCAGGGACTCGAACCCCGGACCCGCTGATTAAGAGTCAGCTGCTCTAACCAACTGAGCTAGCGGCGCCTGCTGACCTGGAGAACTCTACCCGACGGCCGGGAGTGCTCCCGACCATTTTCTTCCCGCGCGGTGTCGGTCTTCGGCCTGTCGAATCATCTTTTAGTGTCATCGATCGGTCAAAATGCATTTTATCCATCAGGTTGGGACACTGACGTCCATGAAACATCGTCAGAAGATCTTGCCGAGTGCGGAGGGGACGACGACATGGCTGTGCCGGCGTTCGAGGAGTATCAGCCGACGGGTGACTGTGACTGCGCCGGATGCGCCCAGCAGCGTCGCATTCTCGCCGCCGGAGGGCATCCGGCGGCGCACGGCTGCCGACGCGCACTTGTGCTGCTGACCGCCGCGGGAGTGGTGCTGGGCAGCAGCGGTGGGGCGGCCGGGGCCGTCGAGAACCCCCCGGGCACCGGTCCGGCCGCCGGAGGCGCGGCGGCCCGTACGGCAGGCGCGCGCGCCGCCGACGGCCCGGAGCCCGCGACCGAACAGGGCACCGCCGGACCGCTGCACGGTCCGGCGGGTCTGCCGGCCGCCGCCGGGTCCCCGCTGCGCCGGCTCAGCCGGGCCGACATCATCGACCGGGCCAAGCGGTGGGTGAGCGCGAAGGTGCCGTACAGCATGTCGAAGTACTGGAGCGACGGTTACCGCCAGGACTGCTCCGGTTATGTGTCGATGGCCTGGAATCTCGCGGGCAACGAGTGGACGGGCAGCCTCGCGCAGTTCGGCCACCGGATCCTGCGCGAGGAGCTCGAACCCGGCGACATTCTGCTGTTCCACAACCCGGACGATCCGACCACCGGCTCGCACGTGACGATCTTCGGCGGCTGGACCGACTACACGCACACCCACTACATGGCCTACGAGCAGACGAAGCCGCGTACCCGGGTGCGGCAGACGCCGATGGCCTACTGGACCAACTCGGCCGGTTATGTGGCCTACCGCTACAAGGGACTGGTGACCGGGACCTCGGGCAGCGAGGCGCCGCCGGAGAAGGTCACCGCACCGCTTCCCGCCCCCGCTCCCGTTCCGGGTGTGGCGCCTGCTCCTGTTCCGGGTGTGGCGCCTGCCCCTGTTCCGAGTGTGGCCCCCGTCCCTTATCCGGGTGTGGCTCTCGTACCCTTCCCGGGTCTCCCGGCGTTCGGGCCTGGGGCGAACAACGCACACATCACCCGGCTGGGCGAGCTGCTCATGGGGCGCGGCGGCAAGCGGTTCTACACGGAAGGTCCCGGGCCTCTGTGGGGCGAGGCGGACCGCCAGGCGATCGTGGCCTTCCAGCTCGCCCAGGGCTGGCGCGGCTCAGAGGCCGACGGGCTGCCCGGGCCCGGCACCTGGCAGCTGCTGGTGAGCGGCACGGGCCGGAACATCCCGGCGGCCGCAACGCCCGTGACCGCGCCCGGTGCTGCGCCTGCTACCGCGCCCGGTGCTGCGCCGGTCACCGCGCCTGCTACCGCGCCCGGTGCTGCGCCGGTCACCGCGCCTGCCGCCGCGCCCGGTGCTGCGCCTGCTACCGCGCCCGTTGCTCCGTCCGGTACCCGGCCCAGCGCTCGCTCCAGTACTCCGCCCGGCGCTCCAGCTGGTGCCGAGGTGCCCGCCTTCCCGGGGCGCGACCACTTCCGGCCCGGCAGGTCCGGCGCGTACCTCACCCAGCTCCGACAGCGGCTGGCCGAGCACGGCCACGGCACGTACGACACCTCCGGCCCCTCACCGCTGTGGGGCGAGGCGGACCGGCGCAATGTGCAGGCGTTCCAGCTCGCGCAGGGCTGGCGCGGCGGCGAGGCCGACGGCCACCCGGGTCCGGTGACCTGGCGGCGGCTCTTCTCCTGATGCTCCGTCTCCCGACAGAACAGCAATGACCCAACAGTGCGATCAGTTAAGGCGGCAGGCATGAACACCACGATGTCGGAGCAGCCGGAGGGCGGCATGCCGTCCGAGACCACGCGGCGCCAACCGGTCATCGCAGCCGAGACGACGACGGAAATCCCGGTGCATCTCCTGTTCCGGGACGACAACGGCCCGCTCCTTCGGCCGTCCGTCGTGGCGCGCCGTCAGGGCACCGGCGAGCAGCCCAAGGTCACCGGCCGCACGCTGCCCCCGCGTCCGCCGACCGCCCCGGTCAGGCCCACGCCGCCCTGTGACCCGGACCTGCTCGAACGCCCCGGACCCGCGCTGTCCGGCTGGACCGCCCTGGTCGCGGGCAGTTGCTCGGTCGCGGGGATCGGAGCGGTGCTCTGGGGCACCGGCGCCGTGCCGGTCCCGGTCGCGGCGCTCTTCGGGCTGACCCCACCGCACCCCTTCCACGGCATCGGCTTCGGGCTGTGTGCACTGCTTGCGCTCGGGGTGCTCCTCGCGCTGTTCGCGTTCGGCGGCCTGGCGCGCGGCCGGGTCGGCCATGCCTGGGTGCTCACACTGTGCGGCGACTACCAGGGGAGTGTCCGGCGTACCGGACTGGTGTGGGTGAGCCCGCTCGTGCTGCGCCGCCGGATCGACGTACGGCTGCGGCACTGGCGCAGTGAGCCGATCGCGGCCGTCGACGGGCAGGGCACGGCGCTGCGGGTGGCGGTGCTCGTGGTGTGGCGGGTCACGGACACCGCGCGCGCGACGCTCGGGGTGGAGAACCACGAGCAGTATCTGGGAGAGCAGGTGGAGGCGTCGCTGACGCGGGTGCTGTCGCACCTGCCGCCGGAGGGGACCGTCTCGACTCTGCGCAATGCCGACGCCTTCGGCGATGCGCTGACCCGGATGCTCGCGGCCGAGTGCGCGCCGGTGGGGCTCGAGGTGTTCTCGGCCCAGCCGACGTCCATCGAGTACGAGCCCGAGGTGGCCGCAGCGCTGCAGCGGGAGCGGATCGCGGCGATCGACGCCCAGCACCGGGACACCGTGCTGACCTCGGTCGTGGACGCGGTGGACGACACCGTCGGCCGGCTGACCCAGCGGGGGCTGGTGGAGCTGGACGACTACGAGCGCAAGGCACTGGTCAAGGATCTGACCGTTGCCTTCTACACGGGCCGGGCGGGTGCCGTGGAGGCACCGTGATTGGTCTGGACATGATGAACTCGCGTCAATACATTGGAACTTGGTCTAGACCTGAATGAGTGCCGCCCCCAATCCCCGATCGGCAACGGGTGGCACCGCACCATCGCACGCGTGCAGCACGGCAAGGAACTCCCCCACGTTCTCCTGGAGCGAAGCATGCGAAAGAAGATAGGTGCGGCCGTGGTCGGCCTCGCCGTGACGGGCGCCACCCTGCTCGCCACCGGCAGCGCCAGCAGCCACGGCTACACCGACTCGCCCATCAGCCGCCAGAAACTCTGTGCCAACCGCACCGTCGCCGACTGCGGCGAGATCATCTGGGAACCCCAGAGCGTCGAAGGCCTCAAAGGCTTCCCGGCGGCGGGCCCGGCCGACGGAACGATCTGCGCCGGCGGCAACAGCCGCTTCGCGCAGCTCGACGACCCGCGCGGCGGCACCTGGCCCACCACCAAGGTCTCATCGGGGCAGAACTACACCTTCCGGTGGCAGTTCACCGCCATGCACGCGACGACCGACTTCAAGTACTACATCACCAGGAACGGCTGGAACCCGAGCCAGAAGCTCACCCGCGCCGTCCTCGAATCGCAGCCGTTCCTGACGATTCCGTACGGAGGCCAGCGCCCGCCGTCCACGCTCAGCCACTCCGGGACGCTGCCGTCGAAGTCCGGCCGCCATCTGATCCTGGCGGTCTGGACCGTGCACGACACCGGCAACGCCTTCTACGCCTGTTCGGACGTCCAGTTCTGACAGGCCCGCCAACCCCCCACCCGCCGCGGGCCTGAGCCGGCCCGCGGTACGGGGGGACGCGGGCACGGCGGCCGGGGTGAGCGGCCGGCCGGGCACGAGGTAGGCCCAGCCCTACCCTCTCCCGGCCCGCTGGGCCCATGGTCCACGCGCCGGGCCGCCGCCTACGGTGTGCCGCATGACCGTCGTCATACGCAATCCCTGGCAGGCCCTGGCCCGAGGCGGCTTTCTGCGCGGCGTCTGGCCCTGGCGCTCGGCCGGCTACCTCGCGAGCAGCGTGCTCACCGGGCTTCCCGCCCTGGTCGCTCTCGTCGTGCTCGCCGGGTTCTCCCTCGTGCTCGTCGTCCTGCCGCTCCTGGTGCTCGGTGGTGTGTCTCTTGCCGTCGTCGAGCGGCGGCGGCTGGGGATCGCCGACGACGAGCCCGCGCCCAGCCCCCACCGCACCCCCGCCGAACCCGGCCTCGCCGCCTGGCTACGGCTTCGGCTCGCGGAGCAGGCGACCTGGCGGGAGTTCGCGTACGGACTGCTGCACGCCCTCGTGCTGTGGCCGCTCGACCTGCTGGCCGTGGGCGTCGCGATCGGGCTGCCGCTCGGGATGGCCGCCGCCCCTCTCCAGCTCGCCCTCGACGGCCATGAGGCGCGTGTCGTCAAGACGGTCCTGGTCACCGGCTACCCGCAGGCGTTCGCCGCCGCGGCCGCCGGGGCCGTGCTGCTCGCCGTACTGCTGTATCCGCTGGCCGCCCTGGCCGGTGCACGTGCCCAGTTGACCAGGCTGCTGCTCGCGCCGCGCGAGGGGGAACTGCGGGACCGGCTGACCGAGGTGACCCGCTCACGGGCCCGGCTCGTCGCCGCCTTCGAGGCGGAACGGCGGCGCATCGAAAGGGACTTGCACGACGGAGCGCAGCAGCGGCTGGTCGCCCTCACCATGACGCTCGGCCTCGCGCGTCTGGACGCCTCCGCGGGACAGCAGGCCGACCGGCTCGAGGCCGCCCACGGCGAGGCCGGGCGCGTGCTGACCGAACTGCGCGAGCTCATCCACGGAATCCATCCCCAGGTGCTCTCCGACTACGGGCTCGGCGCCGCGCTTGCCGACGCCGCCGACCGGTCGCCCGTGCCCGTGGACGCCGACCTCCGGCTCCCCCGTCTCGACCGTTCCGTCGAGACCGCCGCGTACTTCGCGGTGAACGAGGCGCTCGCGAACGCCGCCAAGCACAGCGGGGCGGACCGGATCCGGCTCGATGCCCGGTACGGGGACGGGCTGCTGGTCATCGAGGTCCGGGACGACGGCCGGGGCGGCGCCGCCGCGGACAAGGGCACCGGACTGACCGGACTGGCCGACCGGCTCGCCGTACTCGATGGGACACTGACGATCACCAGCCCGACCGGCGGGCCGACGTCCCTGCGAGTGGAGATCCCTTGCCGAGCTCTCTGCGGATAGTCCTGGCCGAGGACAGCGTGCTGCTGCGGGAAGGGCTCATCGGCCTGCTGACCCGCTTCGGCCATGAGACGGTCGCCGCGGTCGGCGACGCGGACGCCCTGAAGGACGCGGTCACCGCCCACGACCCGGACATCGTCGTCACCGACGTGCGCATGCCGCCCGGCTTCCAGGACGAAGGGCTGCGTGCCGCCGTCGCCCTGCGCTCCGAGCGTCCCGCCCTGCCGGTCCTGGTGCTCAGCCAGTACGTGCAGCGGACCTACGCCGCCGAACTTCTGGACACCGGCGACGGCACCGGGGTCGGCTATCTGCTCAAGGACCGTGTCGGCCAGATCGAGGAGTTCATCGACGCCCTGGCCCGGGTCGCGGCGGGCGGTACGGTCGTCGACCCCGAAGTCGTACGTCAGTTGCTGCGCCGCCGCCGCGATCCGCTGCAGGCGCTGACCCCGCGCGAGCGCGAGGTGCTCGCCCTGGTCGCCGAGGGGCGGTCGAACGCGGCAATCGCCCGGCACCTCGTGATCAGCGAGGCGGCCGTGGGCAAGCACATCGGCAACATCCTGGGGAAGCTCGACCTCCCCCCGGCCGAGGACACCCACCGCCGGGTCCTGGCCGTTCTCACCTATCTGCGCTGAGCGTCTCCCGCGTGCGCCGGTCGGAGAAAATTCACCCGCTGCTTGTGACGCGAAGACTGTGCAGGACGCGCGTATAGCGGGACTCTGGATCCGCCCGTGGACCGGCCACGTGGCGCGCACCAACTCCCGTCCTACGTACGGAGGTTCTGCATGCGTCGCCGTTCTGCCCTTCCGCTCGCCGCCCTCGCGCTGGCTCTGCCCGCCGCCCTGATCCCGGCGGGGGCCGCCTCGGCCGCCCCCGCCGACAAACCCCAGGTCCTCAGCTCCTGGACGCAGACCAGCGCATCCAGCTACAACGCCTGGGCCGCCGCCCGGGCCAACCAGGGCGCCTGGAGCGCCTACGGCTTCGACTGGTCCACGGACTACTGCTCCTCCTCGCCCGACAACCCCTTCGGCTTTCCTTTTCAGATGTCATGCGCACGCCATGACTTCGGATACCGGAACTACAAGGCAGCCGGCACGTTCAGCGCCAACAAGGCGAGACTCGACTCGGCGTTCTACGAGGATCTGAAGCGCGTGTGCGCCCGCTACTCGGGTGCCACGCGTACCTCCTGCAACGGCACGGCTTGGACGTACTACCAGGCGGTGTCGATCTTCGGGTACAAGGCCCCGGCGGAAACGCCGGCCGCCTGACGCACGCATGAGAGGCCCCTCGCCGAAACGAGGGGCCTCTCATGAGATGGTGCGCCGCCAGGGACTCGAACCCCGGACCCGCTGATTAAGAGTCAGCTGCTCTAACCAACTGAGCTAGCGGCGCGGGCTGCCGTTCCGCCGCCTTCGGCGGCTGACGACGGAAGTAATACTACCTGGTCCCGAGGGGTGCTCCGGACCACCCGCCGCGCCACCTGCCGAGCCGCCCCCAGAGCCCTTCTTCCGGATCCTGCCAGGCGCGCGTGCCCTGGCATCAGACCCGCTCACTGATCCGGCGCGATCCGGAAGAAACGCCCTAGATCGCCAGGGAAAGGACCACCGGAGCCGCTCTGCGGTTCAGCGTGTCCGCCGCCGCGCGCAGCCGGTGCGCATGCTCGATCGGCAGCGACAGTGCCAGGCAGCCCACCGCCGAGCCCGCCGTCAGCGGCACCGCCGCGCAGACCGTGCCCACCGCGTACTCCTGCAGGTCCAGGACGGGGACGGTCGGCGGCTGTGCGTCCAGCTTGGAGAACAGGAGCTTCTCGCTGGTGATCGTCCGGGAGGTGAGCCGGGCGATCTTGTGCCGGGACAGGTGGTCCCGTCGCCCGTTCACGTCGAGCTGGGTCAGCAGGCACTTGCCGACCGCGCTGGCGTGCGCCGCGGAGCGGAAGTCCACCCACTCGTTGACCTTCGGGGTGCGCGGGCCGTCGGCGAACTGCGTGATCTTGACCTCGCCGTCGATGTACCGGCTGATGTAGACGGCCGCGCCCACCGAGTCGCGCAGCTCGGTGAGGGTGTCCTGGAGCTTGGCCTCCAGGGCCTGCTGGCGGGAAGCCCCCGAACCGAGCAGGACCAGCGAGTCACCGATCACATAGGCGCCGTCGGCGACCTGCTCCACGTACCCCTCGCGGCGCAGCATCGACAGCATGGGAGCCAGATGACCGGTCGGCAGACCGGTCTCGCGTGCGATCTGGACATCGGTGACACCGCCACCGTGCTTGGAGACCGTCTCCAGGACGCGCAAGACGTATTGCACCGAGTGGAACGGCGCGGTCGGCTCGGGCTTCAGCGCCACGGTTTCCCCCTACCAGGTTAGGACCGCAAGCTTCCGTACCACGATAGCGGTCAAGAGCCGTTTGGGGGGCGGCTGTTGGCGGAAATGATGCGGTGCCCCAGCCGCATACGCTGGGGCGCATCACACTGGCATATGCCACGGACATTCCTACATGAAAGAGTGAGAGGTCAGAGCACCGCACCGAGAAACTCGCGGGTACGCGTCTGCTCCGGCTCGGAGAAGATTTTCTCCGGCGGACCAGATTCGATGACCTTGCCGGAGTCGAACATCAGCACCTCGTCGGAGATGTCCCGGGCGAAGTTCATCTCGTGCGTGACGCACAGCATGGTGATGTCCGTCGAACGCGCGATGTCCCGCAGGACGTCCAGCACACCGGCGACCAGCTCGGGGTCGAGCGCCGAGGTCACCTCGTCCAGCAGCAGCACCTGCGGCCGCATCGCCAGCGCGCGGGCGATCGCCACCCGCTGCTGCTGGCCGCCCGACAGCTGGGTCGGCCGGGCGTCGCAGCGGTCGCCGAGGCCGACCATCTCCAGCAGCTCCCTGGCACGCTCCTCGGCCTCGTCACGGGACAGGCCGAGGACCCGCACCGGGGCCTCGGTGATGTTGCGCAGCACGCTCATGTTGGGGAACAGGTTGAACTGCTGGAAGACCATTCCGATCTTCTTGCGCGCCTCGCGGCGCTCCTTCTCGGGCGCCGGGTGGAGCCGGTGCCCGTTGACCTGGATCGTGCCCTCGTCGGGCGACGTCAGGGTCATCAGCAGCCGCAGGATGGTGGTCTTGCCGGATCCGGACGGGCCGATCAGTGTGACGTGCTTGCCGGGCCGGACCGAGAAGCACAGGTCGTCCAGGACGGTGGTGTCGCCGAACCGCTTGGTGACGTTCTCGAAGCGGATCAGCGGGGTCTTCGTGTCAGCGGACAAGGCGGCGCTCCAGGGTTCGTACGAGCAGGGAAGCCGGACAGGCGATGAGGACGAAGGCGATGCCGACCACCGTCAGCGGCTCGGTGTACTGGAAGGTCGAGGCGCTCTCCAGCCGGGACAGCTGCAGCATCTCCAGCACGCCGATCGCGGCGAGCAGCGGAGTGTCCTTCAGCATCGCGATGACGTAGTTGCCCAGCGCGGGGGTGATCCGGCGGATCGCCTGCGGCAGGATCACCGCCAGCCAGGTGCGGTGGGCGGGCAGGCTCAGCGCGGTCGCCGCCTCCCACTGACCGGCCGGCACGGCTTCGATACCGGCCCGGTAGACCTGTGCGGTGTACGTCGAGTAGTGCAGCCCGATCGCGATCGTGCCCGTGGTCAGGGCGGAGAACTGGATGCCCCACTCGGGCAGCACGAAGTAGAAGAAGAACAGCTGCACCAGCAGCGGGGTGGTGCGGATGAACTCGGTGAACACGTGCACCGGCCACCGCACGAAGCGGGTCGGCGCGCGGAAGCCGATCGCCCACACCAGGCCGAGCGTGAACGAGATCAGCGAGCCCAGCACCAGTATCTGGAGCGTGAGCAGCACGCCTTCCCAGAAACGCGGCATGAAGTCCGCGACCGCGGACCAGTCCCAGGTCACTTGACCACCACCCCGATGTTGGCCTTGGTCCGGCGCTCCAGCGCCTTCATGGAACGGGTGATGGCGAACGCGATCACGAAGTAGATCACCAGCACGACCGTGTAGATCTGGGCGCTCTCCTGCGTGGCCAGGCGCACCAGATAGGCGGCGAACGACACGTCACCGACGCCCAGCAGCGACACCAGCGCCGTGCCCTTGAGCAGCTCGACCAGCAGATTGCAGAACGAGGGGATCATCTCCGGCACCGCCTGCGGCAGCAGGATCAGCCGCAGCCGCTGCCAGGGCGTGAAGCTCAGGGCGATGCCTGCCTCGCGCTGGGATGCGGCCACCGAGTTCAGCGCGCCGCGGACGATCTCGGCGCCGTACGCCCCGTAGGACAGGCCGAGCGCGAGGACCGCGGCCCACATCGGGACCAGCTGCCAGCCGAGCAGCGGCGGCACCACGAAGAACAGCCAGAACATCAGCACCAGGGCCGAGGTACCGCGGAAGACCTCCGTGTAGAAGCCCGCGAGGAAGCGGACCGCACGGGAGCGGTGGGTGCGGGCCGTACCCACCGCGAAGGCGACGGCGGCGGCCAGCACCGCGCTGTACACCAGCAGTTGGACGGTGATCCAGATGCCCGGAAGCACCCAGTTCTGCCAGAGTCCGGCTGTCATCGGCACAGCTCCTCGGCAGTGAGCGTGGTCATCTCCTTCTCCGTGAAGCCGAACGGCTTCAGGATGCGGAAGAGTTCGCCGCTCTTCTTCATCTTGTGGATCTCGACATTGAACGCGTCGCGCAGTTCGGTGTCGGTGGGGCGGAAGGCGAAGCCGCCGCCGTCGATCTTCTTCTCGCCGTCCACGACGGCGGCGAACGCCTCGGTCGCCTCGGCCTTCGCGCTCTTGCGGACCACCTCGCGGGTGGTCAGCGCGGTGCCGGCGAACACGTCGACGCGTCCGGACTCGACTGCGTTCAGCCCCGCGACCTGGTCCTGGAGGATGACGATGTCCTTCTCGGGGTACCCGGCGGCGACCGCGTAGTCGATCTCCGCGTAGCCGGTGCCGGTGGCGAACTTCGCCTTGGCTTTCACGACGTCCTCGTAGGTACGCAGATTCTTGGGATTGCCCTTGCGCACGATGAAGGAGTCGAGCATCTGGTACTCGGGGTCGGCGAATATGACCTGCGCGCAGCGCTCCTTGTTGATGTACATCCCGGCCGAGACGACATCGAACTGCTGCGAGTTCAGCCCGGGGATGAGCGAGGCGAAGTCGGTCGCGACCGGCTGGACATCGTCGATACCGAGCCGCTTGAAGATCACCCGGGCGAGCTCGGGGGCCTCGCCCGTGAACTCGCCCTGCTTGTCGACATAGCCGTACGGCACCTCACCCGCGATGCCGAGACGCACCGTGCCCTGCGACTTCAGCCGCGCCAGCGCATCACCGGAGGGCACCTTGCTGCAGCCCGCCGCGCCGGTCACGCCCAGCGCGCCGACGGCCGCGGTGCCGAGCAGCACGGTGCGTCTGCTCATCGATCCTCGTTGTCTTGTTCGAACCATGGGCGCGCGGCTACCCGGCCCGGCTCGGGGTATGCGTGGACAATGGCCGACCGATATCTGACCGTTGCCCTCGAGTCGCGCGGCGTCCAGTGCACCGCCCGGCTGCTCACCGACAAGGCTCCGCGCACGTGCGAGGCGGTGTGGCAGGCGCTTCCGCTCGCCGGGGGCGTCTATCACGCGAAGTACGCGAGGAACGAGATCTACGCCCTGTTCCCCGCGTTCGCCGCCGAGGAGCCGCCACTGGAGAACCCGACCGTGACCCCGATTCCGGGCGATTTGTGCTACTTCACCTTCTCGGACGTCCAGTTGGGCACGGCGTCGTACGGCTACGGCGAGGGGGCCCAGCACCAGGGGCGTTCGACCGTGGTCGACCTGGCTCTGTTCTACGAACGCAACAACCTGCTGCTGAACGGGGATGTGGGGTGGGTGCCGGGGATCGTGTGGGGGACGGTGGTGGAGGGCCTGGACGTGATGGCCGAGGCATGCCAGGACCTGTGGCGCAACGGGGCGGCGGGGGAGACGCTGAGCTTCCGGCGGGCCTGAGGTCCCCTACCCTCCCCCCTACGCCTGGCGGCGTGGGGACCCCCACTTCCCGTAGCTGGGGGCGAGCCCCCAGACCCCCCGTACGGCCTGAGGTGGGGGTACCTCCCACGCCCTGAGGGCGCGGCGGGAGTGTCCTCAAACGCCGGACGGGCTGGAAAGCAGCCTCGTGGGGGTCCCCCCGGACGGAGTCTGGGGGAGATTGAGGCGCGAGCCCCAGTCTGCGGTGGGGGTACCTCGCACTGCTGCCGGGCCGTAGGGGGACGGCAGAGAGGGGAACACGCCCGCCGCAGGCGCCCCGGTCCGACAGGCGCACGGGCTCGCAGGGCACCGGGTGTCCACCCCGCCGCCCGCGCAGCCGCGGCGCCCGCCCCGGCGACGGCGCGCACCCGGTGTCCGCCCCGTCGCCCCCGCAGCCGCGGCGCCCGCCCCGGCGAACGGCGCGTACCCGGTTCTACCCCGCCGCCCCCGGCAACCGGGGAGCCGGCACCTCCGCCGCACCCGACTCGTACAGCGCGTGCGCCGCCCTCAGTACCAGTCCGTCCGCATGCCGCGGCCCGATCAGCTGCACCCCGATCGGCAGCCCCTCCTCGTCCACACCGCACGGCACCGTCGCCGCCGGCTGCTGCGTCAGGTTGAACGGGTACGTGAACGGGGTCCACCCCGTCCAGCGGCCGAGGCCCGAGCCCGCGGGCACCTCCACCCCCGCCGAGAACGCCGTGATCGGCAGCGTAGGGGTGACCAGCAGGTCGTACGACGTGTGGAAGCGGCCCAGCCGCCGCCCCAGGTCCATCCGCGCGTCCACCGCCGCCAGATACTCCAGCGCACTGTGCCGCGCCCCCGCCTCGCAGATCTCGCGCAGCCCCGGGTCCAGCAGTTCCCGCTGCTCCGCGCCCAGATGCTGCACCAGCCGTGCCGCGCCGCTGAACCACAGCGTGTGGAACGCCTCCACCGGGTCGGCGAGATCGGGGTCGGACTCCTCGATGTGCGCGCCGAGCCCGGCCAGCGCCGTCACCGCCCCCCGGACCGCGGCCGCGACCGACGGGCGCACCGCGACCTGGCCGCCGAAGGACGCCGAGTAGCCGATCCGCAGCCCCTTCACGCCCTCGTCGAGGCCCTCGCGCACGCTGCGCGCCGCTCCCAGATGCGACCAGTCCCGCCAGTCCTCGCCGCTCATCACGTCCAGCATCAGTGCCGCGTCCGCCGCGTCCCGGGTCATCGGCCCCACATGGGAGAGCGTCCCGAACGGGCTGGAGGGGTACATCGGCACCCGCCCGTACGTCGGCTTCATCCCGAAGATCCCGCAGAACGAGGCCGGAATGCGCACCGAGCCGCCGCCGTCCGTGCCGATCGACACGGCCCCGGCCCCCAGCGCCACGGCCGCCGCGCTGCCGCCGCTCGATCCGCCCGACGTGCGGGACAGGTCGTAGGGGTTATGGGTCACCCCGTGCAGCGGCGAGTCGGTGACCCCCTTCCACCCGAACTCGGGTGTGGTCGTGCGGCCCACGAACACCGCGCCGTGCGCCCTCAGCCGGGCCACCGACGGAGCGTCCTCGTCCCAGGCGCCCTCAGCGCTGACGGTCCGGGAGCCGCGCAGGGTCGGGGTGCCGCGCTGCAGCAGGAGGTCCTTCACGGTCAGCGGCACCCCGTCCAGCAGCCCCAGCGTCTCCCTGCGGTGCCACCGGCGCGCCGACGCCTCCGCCTCTGCCAGCGCCGCCTCGGCGTCGATCCGGACGAAGGCGTTCACCAGGGGCTGCACCACCTCCGCCCGCTCCAGCGCCGCTCGCGTCGCGTCGACGGGGGAGAAGTCGCCCTGGGTGTAGCCGGCCAGCAGTTGGCGGGCGGTGAGATCAGTCAGCGGACTTGTCATGCATGGGGACGTACCCACGATTCTTGTCGACCACGTTCGGGAGCTGCTTTCCGGCCACCCACAGCTCGAAGAGCTCGACGAACTGCTCGCCGAGCCGGTCGCGCCAGCCGACCGTGTCGCCGCTCATGTGCGGCGAGACGATCAGTCCCGGTACGTCCCACAGCGGGCTGTCGGGCGTGAGCGGCTCCCGGTCGAACACGTCGAGCGCCGCTCCCGCCAGCCACCGGTTCCTGAGCGCCGCGACCAGCGCCTCCTCGACGACCAGCGGGCCGCGTCCCACATTGATGAACCGGGCCGAGGGCTGCAGCAGACCGAAGCGCCGCGCGTCGAACATGGCGCGGGTGTCGTCGGTGAGCGGCGCCGCGCACACCACCCAGTCGGCGCGGATCAGCAGCCGGTCGAGATCGGCCACGCCATGGACGCCGGGACGGGGGGTGCGGCCCACGACCGCGGTCCGTACGCCCAGTGCATCGAGGGTGCGGGCCACGGCACGCCCGATCGGGCCCGCGCCGACGACCGTCGCCCGGGTCCCGGCCACCGGCAGCCCCTCGCGGTGGCGCCAGCGCCGCTGCCGCTGCAGCTCCAGCGTGCCGGGCAGATCCTTGGCCATGGCGAGCACCAGGGCGGCCACGTACTCGGCGATCGGCTGGTCGAAGATGCCGCGGGCGTTGGTCACCACGGTGTCGGACTCCACCAGCTCGGGGCAGAGCAGCCGGTCCACACCCGCGCTCGGGGTGTGCACCCAGCGTGGCCGGGGACCCTCACCGGGCCAGGCGCGCCGCAGCGCGTCGGAAGTGAAGTCCCACATCAACAGGGCGTCCGCGTACGGCAGTCGGGCCGCGAGCGTGTCCTCGTCGGCGTACTCGACGCGGGCCCGTCCGGTCAGCCGGCCCAGTCGGGGCGGGGGGTCCGCGGCCAGTACGAGGAGGGTGGGTTCGGACATCAGGTGGGACCCGTTTCGTAGGGGGCACCTCCCGTGCCCGGCAGGGCTACGGGGGAGTCTGACATGTACGGATTGACCCACGCTCGCACCCGCACCTACCGTCGTCAACAAGACGCCAAGGGGGCCTGCGATGGATGTCTCCTTTCTCGGCGGACCACAGCCGCAGCACGGTGTCGGCGTGGTCGCCCCGTTCGATTTCGCGCTGGACCGGGAGCTGTGGCGCTGGGTGCCCGACGCGGTGTCCCTGCGCCTGACCCGTACGCCGTACGTCCCGGTCGGGGTCTCGCTCGATCTGGCCCGGATGGTCAGCGAGCACGAGACGCTGCGCGAGGCGGTGCGGGCGCTGAGCGCGTCCGAGCCCGAGGTCGTCGCGTATGCGTGTACCTCGGGCAGTTTTGTGGGCGGCCTCGCCGGGGAACGCGCGATGTGCGAGGTGATGAGCTCGGAAGGGGAGGTGCCCTCGCTGACCACCTCCGGCGCTCTGCTCGACGCACTCGACGAGCTGGGCGCCGGCCGTATCGCCCTGGTCACGCCGTACACGGAGTCGGTCACCCGGTCACTGGAGGACTATCTGGGAGAAGCTGGGGTCACGGTCACGGGCCGCGCCTTCCTCGGGCTGACCCGGCACATCTGGAAGGTGCCGTACCGGTCGGTGGTGGACATGGCGCGCCAGGCGGTCGTCGGAGCGGCGGACGCCCTGTTCATCAGCTGCACCAATCTGCCGACGTACGACGCGATTCCGCAACTGGAGGCCGAGCTGAGAATGCCCGTGCTGTCGGCCAACCAGGTGACCATGTGGGCCGCGCTGCGGACCATCGGGGTGCATGCGGTCGGCCCGTACCAGGCGCTGCTGCTCCAGCCCGATGCCGGGCCCGAGGTGCCGGACGAGGTGCCGCCCCCGGCCCCCGGCGCCCTGCCCGCACAGCCCGAAGAACAGGAAGGATGGACATGACGTCGGTCGGACTCCTCTACCCGGGGCACTCGGCAGAGGACGACTATCCACGGATCGCGGTTCTGCTCGACAGCGACATCCGGTTGCCGATCTTCCACACCGACATCGGCGTGGACGCGCACCGGGTGGACGCGCTCATGGAGATGGGTTCCCCGGCGCGGCTCGCGGCCGGGGTCGAGGAGCTGCGGCTGGCGGGAGCCGAGACCCTCATGTGGGCCTGCACCAGCGGCAGCTTCGTGCGCGGCTGGGACGGGGCGCACGAGCAGACGCGCGAGCTGGCGAAAGCGGCGGGTCTGCCGGCGTCCAGCACCTCCTTCGCCTTCGCGCACGCCGCACAGGCGCTGGGCGTCGGGCGGGTCGCCGTCGCGGCGACGTACCCGCAGGACATCACCGCGTCGTTCGCCGGCTTCCTGCGCGCGGCCGGCATCGAGGTGAGCGCGGTGCGGGCGAGCGGGATCGTCACGGCTGCCGAGGTCGGCACATGGGGGCGCGAGCAGGTGCTGGAGCTGGCGCGCGCGGGCGATCACCCGGACGCCGAGGCGGTGCTGCTGCCGGACACGGCCCTGCACACCGTGGCCCATCTGGAGGAGCTGGAGGAGGCGCTGGGCAAACCGGTGCTGACGGCGAATCAGGTGACGGTGTGGGAGGGGCTGCGGCTGGCGGACCGCCGTGTGTGGGCCGAAGGCATGGGCACGCTGTTCGCCCGCCCGGAGGACCGGGAGTGGGTCCCGGCATGAGGTCCCGGGAATAAACGGAGAGGCCCTCCTGTTGGCTGCGGACGTACGTACGACATCCCGCAGGAGGTCCCACCCGTGGACGAGATCCGAGGCGCGGCGGCCGGCACCGCCCCCGTACCCCTGTCCGTGCTCGACCTGGTCACCGTCGGCAGCGGCCGCACGGCGGCCGAAGCCCTGCGGACCAGTGTGGACATCGCCAGGCTCGCCGAGGCCCGCGGCTTCCACCGGCACTGGGTCGCCGAGCATCACTCGATGCCGGGTGTCGCCTCCTCGTCGCCGGCGGTGATCCTCGCCCATCTCGCCGCCCACACCGAGCGGATCCGGCTCGGGTCGGGCGGTGTGATGCTCCCGAACCACGCGCCCCTCGTGATCGCCGAACAGTTCGGCACGCTGGAGGCGCTCGCGCCGGGCCGTATCGACCTGGGCCTCGGCCGCGCCCCCGGCACGGACGGCGCCACGGCCGCGGCGCTGCGCCGCTCCGAGCGGCTTGCCGAAGGTGCCGACGACTTCCCGCAGCAGCTCGCCGAACTGACCCGCTTCCTGGACGACGACTTCCCGGACGGCCACCCGTACGCGCGGATCCATGCGGTCCCGGGGCCCGTGCAGGGCCCCACCCACCGTCCGCCGATCTGGCTGCTCGGCTCCTCCGGCTTCAGTGCCCGGCTGGCGGGCGTACTCGGCCTGCCCTTCGCCTTCGCCCATCACTTCTCCGCGCAGAACACGGTGCCGGCGCTCGATCTCTACCGCGAAAGCTTCCGCCCCTCGGCGGTGCTGGACGCCCCGTACGCGCTGATCGGAGTGTCCGCGCTCGCCGCGGACGACGAGAAGGAGGCCCGCCGTCAGGTGCTGACCGGCGCGCTGTCCATGCTCCGGCTGCGCAGCGGCCGGCCCGGGCTGATCCCGACGCCGCAGGAGGCGGAGGCGTATGCGTTCAGCGCGCCGGAGAGGCAGTTCGTCGAGAGCTGGCTGTCCAACATCGTGCACGGCACCGCGGACGAGGTACGTACCGGCCTGGACGACCTCCAGAAGCGCACCGGAGCCGACGAACTGATGCTCACGGCCAACGCGCACAGCGGGGACGCACGGCTGCGCAGCTACGAACTGATCGCCGACGCCTATGAATTGCCTGGTGGAGTGGTTCGTTCCTGAACCGTTCCACCGCAGCTCCTTAAAGCCGGCTTAAGCCGCTCGTCACCGATGGTGGCGAGCGGCTTTTTGTCATGGGTGCACGCCTCTGACAGGCGGTTTTTGGCTCAAATTGGTCTAGTCCTCATTTGGTGCAGACCATTGACGCGGACTTTGCGCGGCGGCTATCTCTTCTTCAACTTCCTTACTGCGCACCCCCCGGAGGCAGCACGTGCACGTCCGCAGACCCCTGATGGCCGCGCTCACCAGCGCCGCTCTCGCCGCCGGAGCGCTGGCGGCCGTCGCCGGCCTCGGCTCGGCCCAGGCGGCCGACGCCGCACCCGCCGCCGCGTCCACGGGCGGTGTGAAGATCGCCTACTACGACCAGTGGAGCGTGTACGGCAACGCCTTCTACCCCAAGCACCTCGACACCCGGGGCATCGCGGGCAAGCTCGACATCCTCAACTACTCGTTCGGCAACATCCATCCGACCGACCTGACCTGCTTCGAGGCGAACAAGGCGGCGGGTGACGACAACAACCCCAACGCCGGTGACGGCGCGGGAGATTCGTACGCCGACTACCAGAAGTCCTTCACCGCGGCGGACAGTGTGGACGGCGTCGCCGACACCTGGAACCAGCCGATCGTCGGCGTCATGAACCAGTTCAAGGAGCTGAAGGCCGAGTACCCGAAGCTGAAGATCAACATCTCGCTCGGCGGCTGGACCTACTCCAAGTACTTCCACGACGCGGCCAAGACCGACGCGAGCCGCAAGAAGTTCGTGGCTTCCTGCGTCAAGCAGTACATCCAGGGCGACCTGCCCGTCGAGGGCGGCTTCGGCGGTCCGGGCACCGCGGCCGGCATCTTCGACGGCATCGACATCGACTGGGAGTACCCGGGCTCGTCCGGCGGCCACCTCGGCAACCACTACGGACCCGAGGACAAGCAGAACTTCACGCTGCTGCTGGCCGAGTTCCGCAAGCAGCTCGACGAGTACGGGGCCGCCCACGGCGGCAAGAAGTACCTGCTGACGGCGGCTCTCCCGGCCGGCCAGGACAAGATCAAGTACATCGAGACCGACAAGATCGGTGCATACCTCGACTACGCGAACATCATGACGTACGACATGCACGGCGCCTGGGACGGCGACGGGCCCGCGTACCACCAGTCCCCCCTGTACTCCCCGGCCTCGGACCCGACCGACCCCATCGCGCCGGGCACCGAGAAGTACAGCATCGACAACGCCATCGACTCCTGGATCGACGGCAAGCCGGCCTACGGCATCGCCGGCGGCTTCCCCGCGAACAAGCTGACGCTCGGTTACGAGTTCTACTACCGCGGCTGGAAGGGCGTCCCGGCGGGCACGCAGAACGGCCTCGGCAGCAGCGCCACCGGCGCGTCCACCGCGCGGCCGGTCAGCCAGCAGGCGGGCATCGCCAACTACAAGGAGCTCGGCGGCATCGTCGACAACCCGGCGACCACGTTCTGGGACGACCAGGCCAAGGCCGCCTACTTCTACAAGGACGGCGAGTTCTTCACCGGCCTCGACAAGCGGTCGATCCAGGCCCGCGCGGACTACGCCCACCAGCGCGGCCTGGCCGGCGCGATGATGTACTCGCTGCTCGGGCTCGACGCCAACACCACGCTGCTGAACGACATCGTGGCCGCGGTCGGCTCCTCCCCGGCGGACCCCGGCCCGACCCCGTCGCCGTCCGACCCGACACCGACCCCGTCGCCCTCGAGCTCCGGCCCGGCGCCGACCCCCTCGCCGTCCACCCCGGCCGGCTGCTCGTCGGCGGCCTGGTCCGCCTCCGCCACCTACACAGGCGGCAACCAGGTCTCGCACAAGGGCCACCTGTGGAAGGCCAAGTGGTGGACCCAGGGCGAGGAGCCGGGCACCACGGGCGAGTGGGGCGTCTGGCAGGACCTCGGCGCCTGCTGACCCGCTGAGCCTCCGTCCCGCCGACCCCCAGGTCCCCCACGGTCCGCCGCCCCCGCCGGAAGTCCCTGCCGGCGGGGGCGGTCGGGCCGGCGGCCCGGTGGTGGCCGCCGCCGGCCGGTGCTCAGTGCGAGGTCGCCGCGTGGATCGCCTGCGGGCCCGCGCCCAGCATCTCCCCGATGCGCTCGGGGGACACCGCCCGTGAGTACAGCCAGCCCTGGCCCGTGTCACAGCCGATGCTGCGCAGCCTCGAGGCCTGACCCGAGGTCTCCACGCACTCCGCGGTGACCGTGAGGCCCAGCCGGTGCGCCAGGTCCACCAGCGCCTCGACGATGGTCTCGTCGGCGGGGTTGGCGTGCGCCTCGTCCTGGAAGCCGCGGACAAACGTTCCGTCGAGCTTCAGTACGGATACCGGAAGCCGGCTCAGATAGGCGAGGTTCGAGTACCCGGTCCCGAAGTCGTCGATCGCGATGTGCACGCCCATGTCGCTGAGCGCCTGCAGGGCCTGCAGCGGCCGGCCGGCCGACCCCATCACAGCGGACTCGGTGAGCTCCAACTGCAGCAGATACGGCGGCAGTCCCGTCTCGGCCAGGATCTCCGCGACATCCGCGACCAGGTCCGAGTCCCATACCTGCCGTACGGCGACATTGACACTGACGAACAGCGGGGGCACGTCCGGGTGGTCCAGCTGCCACTGACGCGCCTGGCGGCACGCGGTGCGCAGCACCCACTGTCCGAGCTGGACGATCGAGCCGTCCTCCTCGGCGATCGCGACGAACCGATTCGGCGTGAGCGTGCCGAACTGCGGGTGATTCCAGCGGACCAGCGCCTCCACACCGCGCGTGACTCCGTCCGCGAGCCCCACCAGAGGCTGGTACTGCAGCTCGAACTCCCCGCGCTCGACGGCCGGCCGGAGCGTGGACGAGAGCGCCTGACGGGTCATGCGGTGCGCGTTGCGCTCGGGGTCGAAGAGGGTCCAGCGGGCCTTGCCGTCCTCCTTCGCCCAGTACAGCGTCGTGTCCGCGGCCTGCATCAGCCCCGTCGCGCTGGTCCCCGCCACCGCGCGTTCCACCACGCCGATCGACGCCGAGACCGAGAGCCGCTGCCCGGACAGGTCGAACGGCTCCTGGAGCGCGGCCAGTACGGACCGGGCGAGATCGGCGAGCTGCTCCGTGCCGGTGGAGTCCTCGACCAGGATCGCGAACTCGTCGCCGCCGAGCCTGGCCACCAGATGACCGCCGCTGCGCCCGGAGCGGCTGCCCTCGGCGCAGGCGGCCAGCCGTGCCGCCACCTCGGCCAGCAGCCGGTCGCCGACCCGGTGGCCCAGGGTGTCGTTGACCGCCTTGAAACCGTCCAGGTCCAGGTAGCACAGCCCGATCCGGCCGGTGGAGCCCTGCTCGTACGCCGAGGACTCCAGCGCGGACGACAGCCGTTCGAAGAACAGCGTGCGATTGGGCAGCCGGGTCACCGGGTCGTGCATCTGCAGGTGACGCAGTCTCGCCTGCAGTTGTCTGCGGTCGCTGATGTCCGTGACGGCCAGCAGCACACTGCCGCCCTCCGCGACGGGGGTGACGCTGACCTCGGCCCACAGGGCCCGCCCGTCGGGGTGTTTGAGACGACGGGTGCAGCGGAAGCGGGAGCGGCTTCCGTGCAGCACTTCGCGGTACGCGTGCCAGGTGCGGGCGTCGGACGCGAGGTCGATGAGATCGGCCGCGTGCTGCCGGTGCAGCTCGGCCCGTTCCGTGCCCAGCAACACGGCGAGCGCGTCGTTGGCGCTCACGACGACGCCCTCGTGGTCGATGACGGCCATCGCCAGCTGGGCCGCGTTGAACGCGGCCCGGTAGTCGCAGAGTTCGGCGGAGGTCAGGCCAGTGCCGTGACGCTCCGTGACCGACGGTCGGGCCCGGCGGGAGACTGCGACGCCCGCGGGCCCTGGTCCTTCGGAGGTTCCGCTCACCGCTCACTCCCGCAGTGCAGTTGTGTCGAACAGGGTCGTACAGATGTGGTCGGCCGATGGCCGACCCACACAGTCGGCGAAGAAATCCGGGAAGAACTCGGGGAAAGTGTGCCGATCATAGAGGCTGCCGCCGGAGCCCTTCCAGCTTCGCCGTCGTGGGACGGGCCACTCGGGGTCGCTCATGACCAACGGCCGATCGTTTCTGCGCGGGTGTGAACCGGGGTCGACACCGTTCTGACCGAATGTGACGTTCAGTGAGCCATCGGAGTGTCGGCGCATACCGGCTCGGTCTCGGGGTGGTGTCGGGCCGGTCACCCGGGTGGTGCAGCGCAGCAGGGCGTACCGCCATAAACCGGCACAGGGTGGTTGTGGTGTCCCGCATTCCCCAGCCGGAGGTCCATGTGGAGGGTCAGCAGCCGCCCGAGGGAACACCCGGGAGAGTGGAACGAGTGCGTCTGCGCAGTGCCGCAGCCGCACTCACCTCTCTCATGGCGTTCACCGCGACCTCCCTCGTCGCGGGCCCCGCGGTGGCCGACGCGACGGCCGGGCCCTGCGCGCTGCCCCGCACCTCTGCCCACCACTCCCTCGGCCTGGACACCTGGAACGGCTCCTACACCCGGCCGGACGCCACCCTCGACGCGGTGATGATCTTCCTGTCGTTCCCGGACTCCGTGCCGCTGAGCACGCCCGACGAGCTCGTCGGCGACCACTTCCCGGCCACCAGCGACTTCTTCCGGCGCGCTTCGTACGGCCGGTCCCAGCTGCGCGTGCACCCGCTCGGCGCGTGGCTGGAGATGCCTGAGTCGTCGACCGCGTACGGGATACAGCGGGACTGGGACCCCGGGCGGCGCGGCACCTATCTGCACGACGCCGTCACCGCCGCCGACCCGACGGTCGACTTCTCGGTGTACGACATCGTCTATCTGGTCGCCGACCCGGACGCGCCCGGCGTCGACTCCGACGCCACCAAGGTCGTCAACTTCGACCGGCCGATGAAGGCCGACGGCACCGACATCAAGCGGGTCGTCACGGTCTTCGAACGCCACCCGCCGGACCGGAACGTGCTCGCCCACGAGACCGGGCACGTCTTCGACCTGCCGGACCTCTACCACCGGCCCATGGACGGCAAGGGCGACTGGGACACCTACGTCGGCGACTGGGATGTGATGGGCAGCCAGTTCGGCCTGGCACCGGACCTGTTCGGCTGGCACAAGTGGAAGCTCGGCTGGCTCGGCGGCGACGAGGTGCGCTGCATCACCGGCGGGGGGCACGGCGGGAAGCTGGTCACCCTGGAGCCGCTGGCGGCCGCGCCCGTGCGCGGCACCAGTCTCGGTACGCGGCTCGTGGTCGTCCGGACCGGTGAGAGCACCGCCCTCGCCATCGAGGCGCGCGGCGCCACCGGCAACGACCAGGACACCTGCACCGAGGGCATTCTGCTCTACCGCGTCCAGGCCGAGGCAGGCTCGGGCGGCGGTCCGATCGAGGTGATCGACACCCATCCGGAGTCCGACGCGTGCTGGGACGAGTCGGTCTACCCGGCGCTCGCGGACGCGCCGCTGCGGGTGGGGGAGACGTACACGATGCCGGGGGAGCCGGGTGGTCGGATCCAGGTGGAGGTCGTGGACCGGGCGGGTACCGGCGCGTGGACGATCAAGATCGCGATGGCGTAGAGACGCCATCGCGCGGACACGCGGTGGCGTGGACATGCGAGTGCGCGGACATGCGAGTGCGCGGACATGCGAAAAGGCCCCTCGCTCGCGCGAGAGGCCTTTTCCGTCTGTGCGCCGCCAGGGACTCGAACCCCGGACCCGCTGATTAAGAGTCAGCTGCTCTAACCAACTGAGCTAGCGGCGCCTGCTGACGTCGTAGACCTTAGCACCCTGATCGGCGGGAGGAAAAATCGATATGCGGACACTGCTGGAGGAGCCTGTGCGGGCGGCCCGCACGCACGCCCACAGCAGCACATCGGGCCCCGGCAGCCAGGGGTGCCGGGTGTCCGGGGCCACCACCCAGCGCGGCCCGGAACCCGCGCCCTCGCCGGTGGCAGGGGTCAGCGGCGGGATCGTGACGGCGTCCCCGGTGCCGTGGCACAGCAGCGGTGGCACGGCGTCCCCCCACTCCTCCCAGTCGAGCAGGGACGGCAGCCGCTGGGCGGTGCCGGGCGAGGCGAACAGCATCATGCGGCCGCGGTGCATCGCCACCGGCCCCGATCCGGGCCCCTCGGACCACAGCTGGTCGAGCATCCGGCGGCCGAAGATGTCGGGCACGTTCACGACGTCGAAGGCGGTGCCGCAGGGGAGCACCGCGGGGGAGGTGGGGGTGGTCTCCCACAGGGCCAGGGCGGAGCGGGGATACGCCTCCGAGGAGACGAGCCAGCCGGCTCCGGGTGCGGTGACCTCGGCCGCGTGATGACAGCTCTCCTCGCGCAGCAGGGCGAAGATGTCCGTCCGAGTCCGACGCTCCGGCTCGGAGGTGGTCAGCAGGGTTTCGTCCAGCCATGCGCTCATGTCGACAACATCTACCCGGAGTAACCATTTGGTTTCCCCGGGTTGGACGAAACGAGGACAGGTCGGGCTTCGGGGGAGTATCTTGTCCCGTCATATGCCATGGGGGAGTGGTCCTGACCATTGACGGTGGCCGGTCGGACCGCGGTCCACAGCTGCACCCGGATCAGTCTCGGATCTGATCCGGACCTGGTCCGGTCCTGTTCCGGAACCACAGCCGGACCGGCTACGAGGGAGCGGTCGAGCTACGAGGGTGCGGTGCCGCGCAGCAGATCGCGGCCGAACTCGATCATTTTCTTGGCGTAGTCCTCGGACCAGCCCGCCCGCTCGCCGATGTCCTGTGGCGTCAGCCGGTCGAAGCGGCGCGGGTCCGCGAGCTGGGCGGCCGCGATCGCCTGGTACTCCACCGCCCGGTCCGTCGCCGCACGGAACGCCAGCGTCAGTTCCGTGGCCCTGGACAGGAGCTCCCGGGGGTCCTCGATCGACTCCAGGTCGAAGAAGTGCTCAGGGTCGGCGGCAGCCTCCGACGGCTCGAACAGGAGCGGGGACGGCCGCAGCCTGCGCTCGGTCCGCTCGGGTTCCGCCATGTCCGTTCCTCCTCGCACCGTGGCCCGCGCTCCGGGGGCCGCCATCCATTGTCCCGCGCCTCGCAAGAGGGCCTCGCTGCCGGGGCCGTCCGGCGCATGAACCAGCCGCCCGGGCACCTTACGGTGCCCGGGCGGCTGTCAGCACGGATGTGTGGGATGCGTTACGCCGAACCGGTCACCAGGTGCCGGGTTCGGCGTGCCAGGACCGCTGCGGGTTCTCGAATCCGCCGTCTGCCCGGCCCGGGAAGGTGAAGGCCCGGGTGGCGCCGGTGGCGTAGTTGTACATGACCAGGACATCCGCCCGGCCGTCGCCGTCCGCATCCCCGGTGACCGGAGTGCCGGAACTGCTCGCGAACCAGCCGCCCGGCTGGGACTTCCAGCTCGTCAGCGGAGCGCCGAAGCCGCCGTCCACCTTCGCGAGGAAGGTGTTCATCGAGGTCACGCCGTCGTCGTACCGGTACATCACCGCAGCGTCGGCGCGCTTGTCGCCGTTGTAGTCGCCGCTCGTGAGCTCGATCCGGTCCCGCTCCCAGGCGCCGGCGGCCGCGCTCCACGACTTGAACGGCTTGTCGAGGGTGCCGTCGGCCTTGGCGAGGAACGTCCACAGGGCCGCTTCCCCGTTGGCGTAGCCGTAGAAGGCGATCAGATCGTCGCGGCCGTCGCCGTTGGAGTCACCCATCGTGTACCGGGCGTTCGTCGCCCACCAGTTGCCCTCGCCGGACATCCAGCCGCGGACGGGGTCGTCGAAACCGCCGTCGGCCCTGGCGAGGAACTTGTGGGTGCCCGTGAGGCCGTCGGAGTAGTCGTAGACGGCCGTCAGGTCGTCCTTCTTGTCGCCGTTGAGATCACCGGCCTGGATCGAGACGACCCGGTCCATGGACCAGGTGCCCTTGGGCAGCGCGGCGCTCTTGAGCGGCTTGAAGCCACCGTCCTTCTGGGCGATGAAGGACCACATGGCCACGGAGCCGTCCGCGTACCCGTAGAAGGCGGCGACGTCGGCGAGCCCGTCGCCGTTGAAGTCGCCCGAGGTCCACTTGGCCCGGCCGGCGTCGAAGCTGCCCCGTCCACTGGTCCACTCCTCCTTCGGCGGGCGGACCCCGCCGTCGGTGTCCGCGGTGAGGACATGGATGCCCGTCGAGGCGTTCCCGTAGTTGTAGACGGTGATCATGTCGGTGCGGCCGTCGCCGTTGTAGTCGCCGGCGAGGTCGGTGCGCAGGTGGGCCGTCCGGTCGTCGGGCTTGTGCTCGACGGTGGTGCCGCTGGTGCGGTTCCAGCGGATGTAGCCGTGCTGGAAGTCCGCGCGGACACCGCCGGTGACCTCGTACTCGTCGGAGGTGGGGAAGCCCAGGGCACTGTTCTCGTACTTGAGCGAGGCCCACTTGTCGTAGATACCGCCCCGCACATGCCAGGCACCGGTGGAGCTGGTCCAGAAGATCGCGGAGCTGTCCTCGGTCTCGTTGCGGAACCGGAACTTCTGGAAGCGGCCGGGGTTGGGGTTGGTGGGCCGCTCGTCGGTGGTCGGGTAGCCGAGGACGGCCGGACCGCCGAGCGCGCGGTACTTCGCGTAGATGCCGCCGATCATGGCGAACGATCCGGTTTCGCGGGAGTAGTAGATGGCTCCCGCACGGCCGGTCTTGCTGAAGGTCTGGTACCAGCCCACACCGTCACTGGTGTGCCGCTCGTCCGAGGTCGGATAGCCGAGAATGCCGCCCTCACGCGCGATCGCCGTCCACTTGACCCACAGCGATCCGGCGACCGACCAGGCACCGGTGTCCGGGCTCCAGTAGATCGAACGGTTGTCGGCCGAGGAACCGGGCGCGCGGAAGTGGGTGTAGCGACCGTTCTTGTCGGGGGCCGTCACGACGTCCGTGCTGGGATAGCCCCACTTGGCCGGCCCGCCGAGGGCCTTGTACTTGGCCAGGATCGGCCCGCACAGGCTGCGCTTGCCGGTGTCCTTCGACTCGAAGGTCTCGCAGGTGCCCCAGGGGGTGCCGGCGGTGACGAGCGGGCGGGCGGCACCGAAGGCGGAACCGTCCTTGAGCGCCTGGCCGGGGAACTCGACGGTGCTGCCCTCGGCGTTGCGCGCCCAGAGGTCCGCGAAGCCGTCCTTCTCGAAGTCGCCGTTGGTGGACAGGTGCGGGTAGGCCGCGGCCGTGAAGCCGGAGCCGATGGACGTCGAGCGCACCGAGGCGTCGGCGTACACGGTCAGGTCGGCGAACGTGACGTCGCCGTCGACCGGGTTCTTGCGGCTGGTGTACTGGTGGATCTTGCCGGACTTGGTGTCCCGGGCCCACAGCTCGGGCAGGCCGTCCTTGTTGAGGTCGCCGGGCGCGAGCATGGTCATGTTCTGCCAGTCGGCGTTGCCCAGCGAGACGGGCGCGACCTCGTCGAGCAGCGGGCTGCCCTGGTAGCCGAGGTAGAGCCACAGCTCACCGCCGGTCTTGACGAGTAGGTCGGGGGTGTCGTTGTCGTCGACCTTGCCGTCGCCGTTGTCGTCGCTGACGCTGCCGATGGAGAGCACCTGATCGGCGTTGCGCCAGTGGTTGTCCTCCTCGGAGGCGACGCCCAGCTCCCAGCGCTCGGTGTCCTCGCCGCCGAGCTCGCCATCGCCGCGGTTGCCGTAGACCCACAGCTCCTTGAGCATCGGGTCCTCCTGGCCGGGGCGCAGGGCGACGAGGTCCTCGTAGTAGTCCTCGTTCCAGCTGCCGCGGTGGGTGAGGACGCTGTTCGGGAAGGACGCCTCGTCGGCCTGCCGTCCCACGCCGAACTTGCCGTTGCCCTGACCCGGGTGGATCCACAGCGCGTTGCTGCCCGGATCGACGGTCCACAGGTCGACGGTGGTGTCGCCGTTGAGGTCACCGGGCTTGTCCCGCTCCGGTGCCCGGGTCGGGTAGAAGAGGTAGGTCCTGAGGTCCGAGCGGTTGCCGGCGGCGTCGAGGCTGCGGACGTACATGAACTGGGGACCTGCGTTCAGCGGCTTGTAGGTCACCGGCTCCTTCGCGGGGCCACCGGGCCTGGTGGCGTCCACGAAGTGCTCCTTGGTGTCCGAGTCGGTCCACCACACATAGCGCGTGACGTCGGTGACGCCGCCCGCCGTGAACATGAACTTGCCGTCCGTACGGGCCGGGTTGCCGTCCTTCTCGGCCGGGAACTCGTCCGAGGTGACGCCCGGCAGCTTCGACGGCCGCGTCTTGTCGAGGGTGAAGGAGCACTTGCTGCCCCACGGGCCGCTGCCCGCCCCGTCGTGGACCCTGACGTTCCACCAGTAGGTGCCGGAATTCAGCGTCTTGGCATCGATACGGAGGCTGGCGACCGTGCCGCGGCTGAAGTCACGCCTCGCCTTGACCGGTGTGTCGTCCCCGGCCGGGGCGTAGTTGAACTCCACCGAGAGGTTCTTGTCCTCGGCATCGTTGACCTTTGCACGCAGCGTGACGTAGTCCGTGGTGCCGAAGGTGCCGCCCGTGCAGGGGACGGACGGGTCGGTGGACTGGTCCTTCGGCCTGTCCGGGAGGGTGTTCAGATACGTCGAGACCCGCACCGAGTTGGGGTCGAACTTCCGCCAGGAAGTGTCGACCGCGCTGCTCTTGGAAGTCAGCACGAAGGCCCAGGAACCCCATTTCCCCTTGGCGGCCTTGCTGATCGCGGACGTCACGTCGAACTCGACGAGACCGGCGCTGTCGGCAGGGCAGTTGCGGCCGCCGAAGGACTCGCCCGAGGAGTCGACGACGCTGCCCCAACTGGGCTGCTTGTTCCAAGTGATGTTCGTGGGAAGGGATTTGCCGATGTCGCGAACGAGAAGCTCACCCGACTTGCACGACCACGAACCGGCGTGGGTCTGCTTGATGCGCAGCGTCGATTTGATGATCTGCTTGCCCCACACATTGCCCGTGGCGACACGGAAATACGTGTGGGCGCGTACGGTTCCGCCGCGCTGGGTGTCCTCGGCCACACCGACCCGGGCGAAATCGGAGATCGTTCCGCCGTTCCAGTAGACCGTGTCGTCGGAGCTGGGGTACGCGCTGTGCTTGTACGCGATCGACCAGGCGTTCTTCCAGGCGTCCTTGGCCCACATCGGGTCGATGACGACGGGGAAGACGGTGTCCTGGCCTCGCAGCAGCTCTTTGTCCGGCCGCAGGGTGAGCGTCCGGTCCGTCAGACCGACGCCGATCGCGGCCTGACGGGAGCCCTCCGTCGCGCCGCCGAGCGTTTCGGCGAGCGGACGGGGGTCGGCGTCCCCTGCGGCGGCCGATCGTGCCGACCGGACCTTGCTCGAGGTCTTCGCTGCCTTCGCCGCGCCGGCGACGGGACGCACGTCCTCGGATCCCGCCGAGTCCCACATCCGCGGCTGCGGAGCCGAGAAGACGGCCGTGCCGGTGGGGTCGAGGGCCTGGAGCTCGCCGTTCTCACCCGTCTTCACGTCGAGCCCCTTCTGCCCGATGCCGAAGGTGATGTTCTCGAGCGCGGGGTTCTTCGCGGCCTCCGCGTTCTTCACCACCAAGGCGTGGGAGAAGGAGTCCACATCGGCCTTGGCGGTCAGGTCGACGCCGGGAAGCACGTTCGTGTACGTCGCCGTGTCGCCGGAGACGTTCGGCTCGGGGAGCTTGCCCGGCCAGGACAGGGACAGCTCACGGCCGTCCTTGACCATCGTGGCGAAGGCCCCGTCGCCGCCGCCGGAGAACGAGACGGACATTCCGGTTGCCTTGGGCGCCACCCGTCCGTCCTCCCGGACGGAAAGGCGCGGATCGACGGATACCAGATTTCCGCTCTGTCGTACCCGGACCGGAATGAGCGCCCGGTCCACGGTGAATGTTCCGTCCGGATTGGCGAACACCTCGTCGGTCTCGGTCCGCCGGGAAACAATTTCGACGCGCTTTCCGGTCTCGGCGGCCTTCTTTGCGGCCAGATCGCTTTCCGTGCGCTGCTTTTCTGCAAGGCTATGTGAGGAATCGGGCCGGTTTGCTGATCCGGTCCGATCCGCAGCGGCGGCGTCAAAAGATGGAAGGGTCACCATTCCTGCGGAGAGGGCGATCAGCAGGGCAGCCGATATCGCTCTTCTCCCGGTCCCCCCGGGGCCGTTGACGACCCCTCTCGGTGTACTGCTCATATGGATTCTTTCCCGCCCGTTTCTTTACGTGCAGTGGTCAATAGGCGCAGGGCGGCGCACGAACATGTCGGAGCGGAGCATTCCGCTTTTCCCCCGGATCGCGCCCCGTCGCTCAGTGTGACGAATGGCGAGCGCGCACCCCCTCCGTGCTTTCTAGCAGGCCCGACCGGACGAACGCGACCCCGCCCCATAACAGGTGGCCTCGTCGGAAAGTGTGGGAACCCGGTGGTAACTTTGTAACGACTGTTTTTGATTTACGGGGGATGGAGTGGGGAAATCTCTATGCCAAAACGGGGTGGGCACACCTATGTCCACAGACGAATACGTAAGGCAATGCGCTGGTCACTGCCCGCGCTCGCCACGTCTCTGCTGCTGACCGGACTTCCGGCGATGACGCCGGACGCGCAGGCGGCCGGCGGCTCCCTGCCCGAGCTGCAGAAACTCGTGAATGTGCCGGGCAAACCGGCAAAGGGCGGCAAGGCCGGGACCGGTGCGAAGAACCGGATTCCGAAGCGCACTTGGAACGGCAATCCCGCGGTGGTCTGGCCGAAGGCCGGCGCCGCGGAAGTAACCGTTCCGGTCGAGGATGCCGCGCGGGTGAAGGCCGGCTCGCTGCCGGTGCGCCTGTCCGCGCCGGAGCACGGACCGAAGGGCCGGAAGGCGCAGAGCCGGAACGCCCCGGACGAGAAGCCTCAGCAGGTCACCGCCGAGGTCGAGCTGGCGGACCGTACGGCAGCGCAGAAGGCGGGCCTGGACGGCGTCCTGCTGAAGGTGCAGCGCACCGACAAGGCGTCCGGGCCGGCCCCGGTCTCGGTGGAGCTGGACTACAAGGGCTTCCGCAACGCCTATGGCGGCAACTGGGGTTCGCGCCTGACGTTCGTCGCCCTGCCCGCCTGTGCGCTGACCACGCCACAGAAGGCCGAATGCCAGCAGCGTACGCCGGTGACCACGGCCAATGACCCGGCCAAGGGCACCGTGACGGCGACCGTGCAGGCGCCGCCGGCGGGTGCCACCGCCAAGGCCAAGGGGGCCGCCCCGGCGTCACGTGCGGCGGCAGCCGCGCCGCGCGCCATGGTGCTGGCCGCCGCTGCCGCGCCGTCCGGTCCCACCGGTGACTACCGCGCCACCTCGCTGAGCCCGTCCGGCTCCTGGCAGGGCGGTGGCTCCTCGGGCGACTTCTCCTGGCAGTACCCGATGGAGATCCCGTCGTCCCTTGGCGGACCCGGCCCGAACCTGGGCCTGAGCTACTCCTCGTCCAGCGTCGACGGCCGGTCCTCGGCCTCCTCGCAGCAGCCCTCCTGGGTCGGCGACGGCTGGGACACGGGAGCGAACTACGTCGAGCGCACGTACGTTCCCTGCTCCAACGACCGGAAGGAGGGCTCGGGTTACAACAACCCGAAGAACCCGACCGGTGACCTGTGCCAGGGTCCGCCGATGGTGACGCTGTCACTGAACGGCTCGTCCACCCAGCTCGTCCTGGACGACAAGGACAAGAAGTGGCGCCCGTCCAACGACGACGGCTCCCGTGTCGAGCTCCTCAAAGGTGCCGCCAACGGTGACACGGAGAAGGAGTACTGGCGCGTCACCACCATGCAGGGCGTGCAGTACTACTTCGGCAAGGAGCGACTGCCCGGCTGGGCGGACGGAAAGGCGGAGACCAACTCCACCTGGACCGTGCCGGTGTACGGCAACCACTCCGGCGAGCCGTGCCACAAGGCCGCCTACGCCGACTCGGTCTGCGACCAGGCCTGGCGCTGGAACCTCGACTACGTCGTGGACCCGCGCGGCAACGCGATGACGTACTGGTACGAGAAGGAGCGCAACCACTACGGCTCCAACGTCACCGAGATGGGCAAGTCCACCGCTCGCGGCTACGACCGCGGCGGCTGGCTCAAGCGCATCTCGTACGGCCTGCGGGACGACAACCTCTTCGCGGCGGCCCCGGCCCAGATCGTCTTCGACGTCGCCGAACGCTGCATCAAGACGACCTCGTTCGACTGCGCCGAGTCCAAGCTGACCTCCGAGGCCAAGTGGGAGGTCACCCGCAACTGGCCCGACGTCCCGGCCGACCAACTGTGCGCATCGGGCAAGGAGTGCAAGGACCGCTACTCCCCGACGTTCTTCACCCGCAAGCGCCTGACCGCGATCACCACGCAGATCCTCAAGGCGGGCAAGCACGAGCCCGTCGACACCTGGACGCTGAACCAGGACTTCAAGTCCACCGGTGACGGCGGCGTGGCGGGCGAGTACCCGCTCTGGCTCAACTCGGTCCAGCACACCGGAAAGAACGGCACCCCGGTCTCGCTGCCGCCGGTCGTCTTCGAGGGCAAGCAGCTCCCGAACCGCGTCGACAACAACGAGGACGGCAACCCGCCGTTCCTGCGCTGGCGCGTGGAGACCATCCAGACCGAGACCGGCGCCCGGATCGCGGTCAAGTACGCCCCGACGGAGTGCTCCACCGAGGCGCCCAAGAAGCTGCCCGCCTCTCCGGAGACGAACACCCTGCGGTGCTACCCGGTCATCATCGAGGTCCCCGACCCGACGGACCCGACGGGCATCAAGAAGAAGCACTCGACCGACTGGTTCCACAAGCACCGCGTCGACCAGGTCCGTGAGGAGGACAAGAACGGCACCTCGCCGACCAAGGAGACCAACTTCCAGTACCTCGGCGCCCCGGCCTGGGCCTACGACGACGACAGCGAACTGCTGAGCGAGAAGGCCCGCACCTGGTCGCAGTGGCGTGGCTACGCGAAGGTCCGCACCCTCGTCGGTGTCGCACCGGACAAGCGCTCGCAGGTGGAAAACCTGTACTTCCGCGGCCTGGACGGCGACAAGCAGTCCGCCAAGGCCGGCGACAAGCGCTCGGTGCAGATCGAGGACAGCGAGGGCGGCAAGGTCGCCGACCACCGCCTGTTCGCCGGTCAGGTCCGCGAATCGCTGTACTTCGACGGCGAGGGCGGCCCGCTCCAGTCGGCCACCCTGTACACGCCGCGGGTCGACGGTCCCACCGCCACCCGTAAGCGGACCGACGGGGCCGAGCCCCTGCAGGCATGGCGCGGTGGCACCGCCAAGGTCGCCTCCCGCACGGTCCTGTCGGACAACCGGGGCATGCGGCGTACGGCCGTGGAGCACGAGTACGACAGCCAGGGAAGGCTCTCGCACACCACGGACCGCGGCGACCTGGCCAAGCAGGGTGACGAGTCCTGCCTGCGCTACGAGTACACCGAGGAGTTCTCCGCCCAGAAGCGGGTCGAGAGCCTGACGAAGGCCTGTGACGCGAAGGACATCGCGCGTCCGGCGGACGTCGGCAGCGACAAGGTGATGCACTACGACGCCGTCGGCAACGTGGTGAAGGTCGAGTCGCTGTCGGACTACAAGGACGGCAAGCCCGTCTACAAGCTGGACGCGTCACAGAAGTTCGACGCGTACGGCCGCCCCACGTCGTCGACGGATGTCTACGGCAACACCACCGGCACCGAGTACATCCCGGCGTCCGGAGCGCTCGTCACCAAGACGGTCACCACGAACGCCTTGGGCCACACGGACACGACCGAACTGGACCCGGCCCGCGGCCTCGCCCTCGCGAAGGAGGACGCGAACAAGCGGCGCAGCGTTCTGCAGTACGACGCACTGGGCCGGCTCGTGAAGTCGTGGTCGCCGGACCGTGATCCCGCGACCATGATTCCGGATGCGGAGTTCAGTTACACCGTCAGTCCCGACGGCCCGGTCGTCATCACCACCAAAAAGCTGCTGGAGAACGGTGGTTACCGCACCGGTTACGACATCTACGACGGCGCCCTGCGCCTGCGGCAGACCCAGCAGCAGGCCCTCGACGGCGGCCGTGTCATCACCGACACGTTCTACGACAGCCGCGGGCTGATCTGGAAGGAGAACGGGGCCCACTTCAACGACAAGGACCCGTCCCCGGGGCTGTGGACGTCGGACGACAACAAGGTTCCGGCCTCCACGCGCATGATGTACGACGGTCAGGGCCGTCCGGTCGCCTCGATCGCGCGCAAGTTCGGCGAGGAGACCTGGCGGACGACGACCACGTACGGCGGCGACTGGGTGGCGGTCGACCCGCCGAAGGGTGACACCCCGACCAAGTCGCTGGTCGATGCGCAGGGCCGCAAGACCCAGCTCCAGCAGTTCAAGGGCGACGGTCCGACCGGCGCCTTCGACAAGATCGACTACACCTACGAGCGCCGCGGCATGCTGGAGTCGGTCACCGACCAGTCCGGCAACACGTGGTCGTACAAGTACGACCTGCGGGGGCGTCCGTACGAGGTCACGGACCCGGACAAGGGCACGTCGAAGACCACGTACGACAAGGGCGACCGCGTCCTCACGACCACGGACGGCCGTGACCCGGCCAAGACCATTGCCTACGAGTACGACAAGCTCGGGCGCGGCACCGCCACGTACGAGGGTTCGCTCACGGGCAGGAAGCTCACCGAGCAGGTCTTCGACAAGCTGCCCGGGGCGCTCGGCATGCCGGTCTCGTCGACCCGCTACGAGGACGGCAACGCCTACACCCAGGCGGTCACCGGGTACGACACCGAATACCGCCCGCTCGGCACCAAGATCACCATCCCGGCCTCCGAGGGCAAGCTCGCCGGCGAGTACGAGTACACCAACACGTACACCAAAACGGTCGGTCTGCCGCAGACGGTGACGCATCCCGAGGTGGGCGGCCTGGCCCGCGAGCGGGTCACCGTCGGCTACAACGGCCTCGACCAGATCAACACGATGGCGGTCGCGGGCAAGGCGTTCGTGGCCAAGACCGAGTACTCGCCGCTCGGCGACTTCCTGCGCACCCGTGTCGGGCCTGCCGGTAAGCAGCTCATCACGAGCCGCGAGTTCGACGAGCAGACCCGCCGCCCGCTGCGGACCGTCCACGACCAGGAGGTCGGGGCGACCGGAACGGCCAGGATCAGCGATGTCCGCACGACCTACGACCAGGTCGGCAACATCCTGAAGATCACGGACGCGAAGGGCCCCAACCCCACCGCGGCCACGACCGACACGCAGTGCTTCGCCTACGACTATCTGCGCCGGATGACGGACGCGTGGACGGCCACCGACGACTGCGCCGCCAAGCCGGGCGGCTCGGGACCCGGTTCCGCGCCGAAGGTCGGCGGCCCGGACGCGTACTGGTCGTCGTACACCTTCGACGCCGTCGGAAACCGCAAGACCGAGGTCAAGCACGACGTCGCCGGTGACCTCACGAAGGACGTCACCCGCACGTACTCGTACGCCGACGACCCCTCGACCACCAGCAAGCTGGACAAGGTCCACACCAAGGGGCCCGAGGGCGAGCGCGAGGACCGCTTCGAGTACGACAAGGTCGGCAACACCACCAAGCGCACCGTCCAGGGCAACACCCAGGACCTCGAGTGGAACGTCGAGGGACACCTGGAGAAGGTGACGGAAGGCACCGGGGACAAGGCCAAGACCACCGAGTACGTCTACGACGCGGGCGGCAGCCGACTCATCCGCCGCGACCCGTCCGGCACCACGCTGTACCTGCCGGGTACCGAGGTGCAGCTCGACAAGGCCGGCAACGTCTCCAAGGGGACGCGCTACTACCAGCACCCCGCGGGCCCGTCCATGGTCCGCACGGCGCAGGCAGGCAAGATCACCACGTCCTACCTGCTCGCCGACCACAACGGAACGGCGACCACGTCCGTCGACGCCGCCACCCAGGCGGTCACCCGGCGCACGTTCACCCCGTTCGGCGAGGCGCGCGGCGAGAAGCCGTCGATGTGGCCGGGTGAGAAGGGGTTCGTCGGCGGCACGATGGACGAGTCCACCGGGCTCACCCATCTCGGGGCGCGTGAGTACGACCCGGCGCTCGGACGGTTCATCTCGGTCGACCCGATGATGGACATGGCCGAGTCGCAGACGATGAACCCGTACGCGTACGCCAACAACAGCCCCGTCACCTTCAGCGACCCGTCGGGCCAGTTCTGGGGCATCTTCCGCGTCTTCACGTGGGCGATGAACCAGTACAAGAAGGCGATGGCGTCGCTCTCCGGCGGCACCCCGCCGGCCCCGTCCAGGCCGACACCCAGCGTCAGCAAGAAGGACGTGGAGCGCGCCAAGTGGCTGAAGCAGCAGAGCAAGATGGACATGGTCGCGCATGTGGCCAAGGAGGCGGTGAAGGAGGCCAGCGGCTACAACGACATCGTCGACTGTCTGGGCGGAGCCGTCGGCACCTGCGCGATGCTCGCCCTGGAAGCCGCGGTCCCGTTCGCCGGCAAGGCAAAGCGTCTGCTGAAGGCGCTGGAGAAGGCCTGGAGCGCGTACCGGAAGTGGGAGGACGAGGTCAAGTGGGCCACCGGCATCATCCGCCGGATGGACGACGACGCGGCGGCCATGGCCAAGTACACGGAGGACATGGCCAATTGGAAGAAACAGGCGGACGCGGCCAAGAAAGCGAAGAAGGCCAAGGCCGACGAAGCCGAAGCGGCGGCGGCCAAGAAGGCCGACAGCGATAGCGACGGCGGTGGAGGCGGCGACAGCGGCGCAGGCGAATCCTGCCGGGTCAACAGCTTCACGCCCGAGACCAAGGTCCTGATGGCCGACGGCAAGTCCAAGGCCATCAAGGACATCAAGCCGGGTGACAAGGTCGTCGCGACGGATCCGAAGACCGGTGAGACGGCGGTCAAGGACGTCGCTGCCACCATCATCGGCAAGGGGTCGAAGAAGCTCGTCGAGATCACCGTCGACACGGACGGCGAGAAGGGCGACGCCACGGCGAAGGCCACGGCGACGGACGGCCACCCGTTCTGGATCCCGGAACTGCGTGAGTGGATCAAGGCGACGGACCTCAAGTCCGGCGACTGGCTGCGCACCGGCGCTGGCGCGAAGGTCCAGATCACCCAGGTCAAGCGCTGGACCCAGCAGGCGACGGTCCGCAACCTGACGGTCACGGACATCCACACCTACTACGTGGTGGTGGGGTCGGCTCCCGTCCTGGTCCACAACTGTGGGGAAGCCGACGGAGGCGACTGGACGCCCGATGAGAACTACTCGAAGAAGGCGATCGAAGAACGAAGCGCGGAGTGGAAGGCACAGTCGGGTCTGACGAAGAAGCACGACCTGCTCGCCCGGACGGTAGCGTCGAACCCGAACTACCCTCAGCGGATCTCGAATCAGCAACTCGACTACTGGAAGAATTCCGGAAACGCCAAGGGTTGGGGAGACTGGAAGGACTCGCCGATCTTTGACATGGAAGGTCCTGGTCTCGACATGGTCAGTCAGATCCGGGTGATGGTCCATAAGACCACCGGGGAAATAGCCTGGTTCCCGCTCAAGAACGGTGTCCATGACTACAACAATCCGGTCTTCTACAAGTATGCCAAGCGGTCATAAGTAGCCGTGCGCTGATTGCTGTGGTGAATGTGTACGGGCGGGTCGTCGGGTGTGGCGGCCCGCCTGTATTTTCGTGCAAGGAAGGTGAGGGTGAGTGGGTATGGACGAGCTGCATCCAGAGATCCTGGACAAGATTTCATCCACCGGCTTCAGATTTCATGAATTGACCGGGACTCGTGACGATCTCGTTCCGGTTCTCGTGGCGCGGGGGGTGACGCAGCTGTATCGGGAGGACGGGCGGCGGGATGTCAACATCGGCCATGACGAGCCGGACCTCGGTTCCAGGATCAACGAGGAATGGGAGCGGTTGGCACGTGAATGCGGCCTGTTCTCCTTGGCGAGTGATGGTCGGTGTGAGTTCCTGATCGGTATTGACACCGCGGTCGATGTGCCGGACGAGCCGGAATTCGAGTCCCATCGTTGGGTCCGTGTATCACTGGCCGAGGACTGGGACATCGCCGGTGCAGGCTGCGAGAGTGGCCTCCTTGGAATGGGCCGCAACAATCCGACTTTCGTCATGACGTCGGTGAGCGGCGATGTGGTGATGATCGCCGGGTACTGGCAGATCGGCATCGGCATCGGATTCGCCCCGCATCCGGAGAGGATTGCGAAACTCCGGGAACGCGCGGAGCGCATCACGTCCTACGACCATGTGGAGGCTGCGCAACGGGATTGGGCGGAGCGCTGGCTACGCAGTGCGAACGTGTGAGACGGCCACGGACCCGCTGAGGGGCGGGCGGAGTAGCTGGATCCGAAAGGCGCGTCGTCCCTCAGCGCAGGTGTCGGCGCGGCCCTTCCCGGCACCCGCCCCAGGTCTGCGGGGCTCGCGGGTGCGGGAGGCATCAGGTAGGTCGCGCCGGAAAGGCTCGATCCACCCGAGCGGGAGACCCGGTAGTCCATCTCTGTCCGCCGCCGGGTGCTGTCGCGGCACTCGTGCCCTGTGGCAGGACAGGCGCACGTCGAGCCGATGACGCGGTCGGCGTGACAGCGGTGGGGGAAACGTAGCTTCCGGCGGCGGGTCGTAAGCCGCCGTCGGACCTGGAGATGCCGCGCGGCATTGTCTCCGCCTCAACGGGTCCCTCTGCGGGCCTCTGGTATCTGATCGCGCCTCAGGCCCGGAGTGCGGCGTCGAGACCGCGAATGAACTCGCCCACGCGCCCGCCTCCGGGAGGTGCGGCGGGCAGACGGCCGAGCACCGCGGTGACCGCTGCCGGTGCGTGAAGGCGCGCCCATTCAAGGGTCCCCGCAGAAGCGACACTCTGGTCTTCTCCGGATGCCAACTCTTCGGCTCGTGCCGCATGTGCTGCCGCACCGAGAATGTGTTTCACCTGATGAGCGCTTGCCTTGGGATGCAGGTACGCAGCAGCGGCCGCATGGCTTGCCGCTCGTGCCGCGTCGGCCGCAGCGGGTGAAGCGGCTTCTTGCGCCGCTCTGTACGCCGCCCATGCGCTCTGCCGCAGAGCCCCCGTGCGCCGGCCGCCGCCAGCGAAAGCCTGTGCTGCATCGATGGCATCGCGAGGGCGTGTGTCAGCAGGAAGACTCTGTTCGAAGATCGACAGCGCCCTGCGCGCACAATCGGCCGCGTAGCCCGCGATCTCACGAAGTTCGTGTTCGCTCAGCTCGATCTTGTCCGACTCGTTTGGCACCGCTCAATCTTGCCCCGGGTCGCCGATCGGCGCGAATGAGTGGCATCTGACGGCGGGCAAATGCGCCAAGTCTCCGAGCCGGCAGATGTGTTGGGCCGAAAGTGACGTGAAGCAGGCGTGAGGGGCCTCCCCTGTCACTTGCGGCGGGCCCTACGGCCGCCACGCCACCCGGTGCTCCGACAGGTGCGCCAGCACCGCGTGGTTCGCCTCCCAGCCGTCGGGGAATTTGACCGTGACGCCCAACTGGACCGGTTCCGTCGACGGGTGTTCGTCCAGCAGGTCGCCGACGCCCGCCCGGCACACCACGATGCACGCATGCCGGTGGCGCGACGCCAGCACGCACAGGCGGCCCGTCTCCAGGTGGAACGCCGTCGCGTCCGGGCGGCCCGAGAGCGGGTGAAGCACCACCGTCACGTCGTACTCCCGGCCCTGGAGCCGGTTGGCCGTGTCCACGGTCACGTCGGGCACGCCCAGTTCCGCCAGCGCCGCGCGAATGGCGGCCGCCTGGTCGCGGTGGGCCGTGCCGACCGCGATCCGGTCGGCGGTGAGCGGGGCCGGGTCCGCATCGCCGCTGCTCGCCACGCCGCCGCGGTCCAGCAGCCGGCGCACCACCAGTGCCACCGCCCGGACCGCCTCCGGGTCCGTACGCGGGGTGTGCCGCGCGGGCAGTTCCAGCAGGCCCCAGCCCGATTCCGCGGCCTCGTCGAGCACGCGGTCGTGGGCCGAGCCGTCCGAGGCGACCTTGAAGTCCAGCCGCCGATCGCCCGGTCCCGTACCGCTGCGGAACGGCGTGTACGGGTAGAACGCGTCGGACACCAGCGGCGCCGCCGACGCCGGGAGCCGCCAGGAGACCGGCAGCCGGTGCTGCGGCAGCTCCGGATTGTGGGCGAGCAGCGTCGAGACCGCGCTCGCCGACGGGTCGTACGACAGTCCCGCCCACTGCTCGGAGCCCACCAGCGAGAACGGGTCCAACTGGCCCGGGTCGCCCACGAACAGCGCTTGCTCGAACAGGCCGGCGACGGCAAGCAGCGCATCCGAACGCATCTGGTACGCCTCGTCGACGATCGCGTGCCGCCAGGGCTCCACGCCCTGCACATGAGCCCACTTCGCGGCCGTCGAGATGACGATGTCCAGTCCCGCCAGGTCGGCCGCTTTCGACGACTTGCGGACGTGGTCGAGGTCGTCGAGCGCCTTGTCGTACGGGTCCGAATCGTTCGAGTGCAGCCGTCCGACCGGCAGGTCCGGCTCCTTGCCGGCGAGCCGCAGCACCAGATCGTCGACCTGCGCGTTGGTCTGCGCGACGACCATCAAGGGCCGTCCCGCCGCAGCCAGTTCGAGCGCCGCGCGCACCACGAGCGTCGATTTCCCCGCACCGGGCGGCGAGTCCACGACGACGCCGCGGGCGTCGCCGTGCAGCGTGTCCGCCAGGATGTCCGCGGTGGCCCGGGCGGCCGCGGCGGAAGGATCGAGGGCCGGCGCTTCGAGGGTCACAGCAGGTCCTCCGGCGTGGTGAGGTCGGGGTGCTCGGCGGCGCCGCCGGGCGGGCCTCCGTGCGTCCAGGGGGTCTCCTCCGGGTCGGGCAGCTTCGGCCCGCCCCGCTGGTCGTGCTCGAACAGGGTCCACACGATCCGGTCGCCCTTGTCCGGTACCGAGCCCTCCGCCGGGTCCTTGGCGCGCCCCATCCGGTCGGTGATCTGCAGGACGAACGTGCCGTCGCCGTCGGCCCGTACACACTGGGCCGTCTGCGGCTTGCCGTCCAGTGAGCGGTAGACCTTGACCCTCTCGCCCAGATGCGGGTGGTCGTCCGTGCGCACGGTGACCAGCGGGCGGGGGCTCGGCCGCTTCGACTCCGACCAGGCCATCACCACCTCCGTCACCTCCGAGGCGAACGCCTCGCCCGCGAGGCGGCGGCCCGCCAGCACCAGCGGATCGTCCAGCGCTTCCTGCGCCTCCAGTTGGGCCTGGGCGGTCTCCCGGGCGGCGAGCTTCTGCGCGGCGGTCACCGCGTCGTCCCGCCTGGGCTGCGGCGGCTCCCCGGCCCGTACCCGGTCGCGATGGGCCGTGAACGACCAGCGGTCGCGGGTCCAGCGGTCCTCGACGCGGGCGCCCTCGGGCAGTTCCCGCAGCAGGTCCACGGCGCGCCACACGGCACGCCAGGTGGGCTCCAACTGACCCGCGATCAGCCTCCGGACCTCTCCCTCGGCCCGGTGGAGCTCGCCGAGGAGCCGGTCGGCGCTCTCGCCGTCCTGGGCTGCGGCCAGTGTCGTGCGCGCCAGGTCGTAGCGCTCCATCGCCGGTGCGAGCAGCCTGTTGTCGAACGCCGGGTCGGTCGCGGGACCGGCCGGCGGGCACAGCAGCTGCCCGTCCCGGTTCCGCCCCAGCTCCGCCCGCAGTGCCGCCTGGGCACCCGACTCTCCCTCCGGAGGGTCGACCCATGCGAGCAGCGCGCCGAGATGCTGGTCCTCCAGCGAGGACTGGCCGCTCGCCCAGTGCCGGTTGAGCAGATCGGTCGCAGCGAGCAGCAGCGAGGACCCGGGCACCCGGGCGCGCTCGCCGTAGTGCGTCAGCCACCGGCCGAGCAGCGGCACCCGCGGCGGTGCGGGATGGGGCGTGTCCGGGTCCTGCTCTGCCGTACGCCGGAACCGCATCGAGCGGCCCAGCAGGCGCACGAACTCCACACCGGCCCGGCTCGGCACGATCAACTGGGGTGCGTCCGCGCACAGTTCGACCTCGACCTTGACCTTCTTTCCGGTCTCCGGGTCGGTCTCGGAGCGCTCGGCCGGCTCCACGTCGTCCCCGTACGCGTCGAGATACGGCAGCACCGCATCGGCGAGCTCCGTCAGGAACGCCGAGCGCAGATCGCGGTCGCGCGGCTGGGCCACGATCAGCAGCCGCGGCTCCTCGGGGTCCGTGCCGACCAGCGCGCCCAGCGGTGCGCCCGCCTCGCCCGCCGTGGTCAGCGGTACGAGGACCAGCGGCCGCTGCGACACCCTGCGGTGACGCACGGTGGCCAGCGGCTGGGCCCGGCCCGACTCGACGGCCTCCAGGCGCGCCAGTGTGGAGATCAGCGACACGACCGGCCTCCTTGCGACCGCAGAACGGGTCCGGGGCGGGGCTGCTTCGCACTCCGGCCGCACCGGCGACGGGGTTCACAGAGCCTCAGCATGCGAGAGCCTCCGCCCCGCGGTGCGCCGCCGCCTCCAGGGACTCGGCCCGCAGCGCCGCGGCCCGGCGCAGTGCCGCCACCGTCGGATCGTCCGGGTCGCCCGCCTCGCCGCGCGCCGCGGCCAGGACGTCGCCGACCGTGGTCAGCCCGCCCAGTTCGCCGCGCACCGGGCGGCCCAGGGTCTCCACGGCGCCCGCTTCCCGCGCCCGGTCACGGCAGTGGAAGGCCAGCTCGCAGGCGGCCAGGCACTCGGGCGCGTAGGCGTGGGGGACCGATTCGACCGCGGTCGTCAGCTCCTCGGCCGAGCAGGTCTCGAGGTCGAAGCTGAGGTCCTCGGGCAGTGCGGCCGCGATGTCCTCGATCCGGGTGAGCCGGGTCAGCTGGCGCCGGGTGACCGAGAGTTGCTTGCGTACGTCCACCACGGAGGCGGTGGGGAGGTTGGAGAAGTCCTTGGGGCACACCAGCAGCACGGAGTGGGCGACCGACGCCCCGTCCGTCAGCGCCGCGACCCGTTCCAGGGCGAGCACGTAGACGGCGGCCTGGCGGGCGGCCGCGCCCACCTTCGCCGCGTCCGCCGAGCCGTCGATCATCGGGAAGGACTTGATCTCGACGACCGTCCACCGGCCGTCGGGGTGCACGACCACCGCGTCCGGCTCCAGATAGGCAGCCGAGCCCGCCACCTCCAGGACGAGCAGCGGATGGTCGAGCAGTGTCCATCCGCCGGTGGCGGTGGCCTCGCGCAGGGCGAGGGACGTACGTGCCGTACGGCCCTCGGGCCCGGCCGCCGCCAGCTCGGGCACCGCGACCTCGGCGGGACGCTCCAGGCCGAGCAGCTTCAGGAGTTCCCGGCCGCCGTCGGCCTTGACCCTGGCCTCGAAGGCATTGCCCCGCATGAACGCGAACTGGGACTGCCCGAACGTGGCCGGCGATCCGAGGGCGGAGGCGAGCGCTCCCTTGTCCACCCCGGCGCCGTCCAGCAGCGCACGGCGCTTGCATCCGGGGTTGGCGGCGAGCGCGGCCAGTGCGCGGGCGTCGAGCGGATGGGGCTGCGCGGCGGGGCCGCGCAGCTCAGCGAGCCGCTGCCGGAGTGCTGTCGTCGGCGCCTGCGGAGGAGGTCCGCTGTCCAGGGATTCGCTCACCCGCGGAAGTGTCGCATCCGCCACCGACAACGGGGGACTTCGAGGGTGCGGGGGAGCCTTCCAGGCGCTCCCGCACCCGGTCGGCGAGGCGCATGGCGGGCCGGGTCAGCAGGGCGCCGATGCCCATCACGGCGACACCGGCGGCCGCGTCCAGGAAGTAGTGGTTGGCGGTTCCCATCACCACGATCGTGGTGAGCAGCGGGTAGGCGACGGCGAGCGTCTTCATCAGCGGCGTACGGCCGTGCCGCCACAGCATCACTCCGCACCACAGTGCCCAGCCGACGTGCAGGCTCGGCATCGCCGCGTACTGGTTGGTCATGCTGCCGAGCCCGCGTGGCGCGCTCGCCTCGCCACCCCACCAGCCGTACGAGCTGTACTGGGCCATCGTGTCGACGAAGCCGTGCCCGGCCTCGAGGAGCCGGGGCGGGCAGGTCGGCATCAGCGTGAAGCCGGCCAGGCCGAGGAGTGTGGAGCACATCAGCCAGGTGCGGGCGGCCCGGTAGCGGGCGGGACGGCGGCGGAAGAGCCAGACGAGGATCGCGGGGGTGACGAGGTAGTGCAGGGTGGCGTAGGCGAAGTCGGCGGGGATGCCGAGGGCCGGAACATCGGTGAAGAGACGGTTCAGCGGGTGTTCCGCGTTGAGCCGGAGTGCCTTCTCGGCCCGGAGTATCGCGAGGCCGTTGTCGACCGCGGTCGTCACATCGCCGCGGGCCAGCAGCCGTCCCGCCGAGTACGCGGCGTACACGACAGCGAGCAGCAGCAGTTCGGTCCACCAGCGTGGTCGATGGCGCGGCGCGGTATGCGGCATCCGAACGTTTCTCCGTCTTCGGTTCAGGCGGTGGTACCCGTCCTGGAAGGGGACGTCGAGATCTCTCCGGAGGTTGCCTGGCGTTCAGGTGCGCGATGATGAAAGTCCATCGGATCGTGAACTCAGGGAGCTGCCTCATGGCACCGCGGATCCTCCTCGCCCGGCACGGCCAGACGGAGTGGTCGCTGTCCGGAAAACACACCGGCAGGACGGACATCCCGCTGCTCGAGGAGGGCAGGCGCGGCGCCAAGCTCCTCGGTGAGCGGCTCCATCGCCCGCCGTGGTCGGGTCTCGAGGGCGTCGAGGTGCGCACCAGCCCGCTGATCCGGGCGAGCGAGACCTGCGCGCTCGCCGGCTTCGGGGAGCGGGCGCAGCCCTGGGACGCGCTGATGGAATGGGACTACGGTGCGTACGAGGGCCTGACCCCGGCGGAGATCCACGCGGTCGAGCCGGGCTGGCTCCTGTGGAACGACGGCGCCCCCGAGGGCGAGACCCTCGCCGATGTCTCGGCCCGCGCGGACGAGATCGTGGCCTGGGCGCGCTCGGCCGACCGCGATGTGCTGGTCTTCGCCCACGGCCACATCCTGCGCTCGATCGTGGCCCGCTGGCTGGGCGAGGACATCTCCTTCGGCGCACGGGTCAGGCTCGACCCGACGAGCCTGTCGATCCTGTCCTGGCAGTACGGCGCCCCGGCGATCGAGCGCTGGAACGACATGGGGCACCTGGAGGGCTGAGACCCGGGGCGGAACGGGTCAGGTCCGCGGGCGCCGTCCCTGGACCCCCGGCCGTACGGGGCGCGGTGTCACACCCGGCGGGTCGACGCCGCGTGACGGTCCAGGAAGGCGCCGACGCCCGCCGTGCGGCGGTGCGGGAGCAGGACGCGGGCCGTGTCCGCCAGCATCGTCTGGATGCGTGACGAGCGGACCTCGTCCATCAGGTCCAGTACCTGGCCGCCCGCGGCCGCTGCCTCGTCGGGGGATCCCGCCCGCGCCAGGTCCGCGGCCAGTTCCGCGCGGTACAGCGCCAGGTTGCGGGTGAAGCGGCGGTCCTGGAGGGTCGCGGCGCGGCGGGCGTGGCGGGCCGCGCGGGGCCAGTCGCCCAGGGCCGACCAGCACTGTGCCTGCAGCGCCTCGAGCTCCGGCTCCCCGAAGAAGGACATCCACTCGGGGTCCGCGTCCGACGAGCCCCGGTCGAAGTGCGCGTGCGCCCGTGCCAGCGACTGCTCGCAGGTCGTACGGTCCCCGAGCCCGGCCCAGCCGCCCGCCTCGCGCAGGGCCAGCAGGGACAGCAGTCGCGGCGACGTGATCTGCCGGGCGGCCTGCTGGCCCGCCTGCGCGGTGCGCACCGCCTCCCGGTGCCGCCCCGCGTCCCTGGCCAGGAACGACGTATTGCAGAAGGCGTGCGCCTCCAGCGCCGGGTCGTCCGCCACCCGGGCCGTCGCCAGAGCCTCCGCGTAGTGCGAGCGGGCTTCGTCGAACCTGCCCGAGTCGTGGGCCAGCCAGCCCACCGAGATGGCCAGTTCACCGGCGCCCGCGTGGAGCCGCTCCGCCGTCGATCTGCGGGCGGTGGTGCTCGCGTCGAGCAGCGCGTAGGCGGCCCGCAACGGCTGGGCGGCGCGCCGGTAGAGCCCGTCCGCGCCGTGCCGGTCGTCGAGCAGCCGGATCCGGCGTACCGCCTCCTCGACGGCTCTGACCTCGCTCTCGCCGACTCTTGCCCGGGCTTCGCCGGCCGGTCCCGCACGGTCGGGTGCGGGACCGGGCCCGAACCCGAGGGATGCGGCCGCCACCGTGGTGGGGCCGCTCGTGATGAATGCGCGACGCAGCACGTCGCTCTCCTCGTCGCTGTTGCTGTGACTGCTGTGCCGGTCGCTGTCGCGGAGGCCGAGGGGGCTGCACGGCAGGACCGGGCCGGCCTGTGGGCCGTCTTTCGTCCGCGTGCCCGCGCCCCGTCCGCGCACACGTTCCCTCGGCACGAAGCCGAGGTCGGCCAGTGTCAGGCCGGGGAACATGTGCAGGAACACCCGCTCGTACGCGTAGTTGGGACATCGGATCTCGCCGGACTCGACGCGCCCGATGTACCGCGGGTCGCACGAGACCTGCTCCCCGATCTCCCGCGCCGCCCTGCGCACCGCCGTGGCGAACTCGCCCGGCGAGCGCTGTCCGCGCAGCCGGCGGAACGCCAGGTTGGGAACCGCCCGTGATGCCTGTGACGATGACGCCATGGCCGAGCCCTCTCTCGGTGCTGCCGTGTTCCGGCGGAGCAAGAACGTACCTGCTGTGACAGACCGCTCACCCAGGGTTTGACTACAAAAGGGACATCTCGTCGGCGATCTGCCATGAACTGCCATCCTTTGCGGCGGCGTGCCGCCGTAGCCGTTGACGCCGACGGGCGTTGAACCGTACGGAGACCGTCATGTGTCTCCACTCGAGCGAGGAGGCGATCCCCTTGTTGGAGGTCGGCATGGAGACCAGCGCCCCGGACGACGCACACACCATCGCGACGACGGCCCGGCACCGGCCCACGCAGGACAGCAGCGCACCACCGAACAGTGATGTGGCCGAGCCCCTGGACCTGGTCACCGTCCCTGCCCGGCAGGGCCTCGAAGCGGTGGACATCCTGCGCCGCGCCGCCGAGCCCGCCGTCGGACCGGTCATGCACGACGGAGCATGCGACACCCTCGGCTTTCTCGTCCCGCCCGGCACCGCCGACGGCTGGGACATGCCGGGCAGCGCCTGTACGCAGACGTCGGGCCGCGGGCTGCGCATCCCGGCCGAGCCGCCGGGCAGCGGCTCGGGCTGGCTGCTGCCGCCCGACGACACGGACGCCGTCACCGACCCGGAGGTGCTGCGCGAGGCGCTGGGCGAGGCCGCCCGGCTCATCGAGGCCGCCGACAACTGCCGCTGATCCGCGAGGGCACCGGCCGCTGCGAGTGCGCGCGGGGGCACCCTGTCCGCCGGGCGCGGATAATGGGCAGGGTGGCGAAGAGCAAGAGGCGAGGACGTACGGGCGGGGGCGGAAGTCCCGACCCGGTCGTCGCGTCGGTGGACGGCGGGCTGGCGGAGCTGATACCCGACCGGGAGCGGCCGCGTGCCTGGACCCTGCTCGTCGACGGTGCGCCGCAGTCCCATGTGGACCTGGACGATCCGACGTATCTCTCCTTCGAGTACCAGCGCCGACTGGGCCATGTCGCCGATCTCGCCGCCGAGCCGGGACGGCCGCTCCAGGTCGTGCACCTCGGCGGCGGTGCCTTCACGCTCGCCCGCTATGTCGCCGCCACCCGTCCCCGTTCCACCCAGCAGGTGGTCGAGTTGGACGCGGCACTCGTGCAACTGGTGCGCGCGGAGCTGCCGTTGGATCCCGGGGCGCGGATACGGGTGCGGTCGGCCGATGCCCGCGCCGGACTCGCCAAGGTGCCCGACGGCTGGGCGGACCTGGTGATCGCCGATGTCTTCAGTGGAGCCCGTACCCCCGCGCATCTGACCAGCACCGAATTCCTCGGCGAGGTGCGCCGGGCACTGCGGCCGGGCGGTCTCTATGCGGCGAACCTCGCCGACGGACCGCCCCTGGCCCATCTGCGCGCGCAGGTCGCGACCGCCGCCGCGATGTTCGCCGAGCTCGCCCTCGCCGCGGATCCGACCGTGCTGCGCGGCCGGCGCTTCGGCAACGCGGTGCTGCTCGCGTCCGACCGTGTGCTGCCGGTGGCCGAGCTGACCCGCCGTGTCGCGGGCGACCCGCACGCAGGCCGGGTCGAACACGGCCGCGAGCTGGTCGACTTCACCGGCGGCGCGGCCCCGGTCACCGATGCGAGCGCCAAGCCGTCGCCGGTGCCACCGCCCGCGGTCTTCCGTTAGGGGCGTGGGGTGCGCGACGCGACGAGCCGGACGCCGCCCGGCGCGCCGCGGCCGCCTCGGCGTTCCGGGTGACCGAGCCTCGCTCGTACGAGCCGATGCCGGTGGTCGTCAGGCGCTTCGGCTTCGGCCCGGACGTGTCCCCTGTGGCCAAGCGCGCTCATCGCTCGTCGAACTGGGCCATCGGCGGATGGCCGTTCCAGGTGTAGAAGACCGAACTCTCGCGGCCGTCCTTGGTGAACGTCACCCGGATCCAGGTCGGCTGGGTCCACACCTGCATCTGCCAGCCCGCGGCCGGGGTCGCCGACACCAGTTCCGCCGAGGTCTTGCCGACGTCGAACACGGCCATGCCGCCGGTGACGGTATGGCTCTTCACCGTGCCCGGATCGCCGTAGCCGTCCGAACCTCCCGTATCTGACGGGGAGGGGGACGTGGTGGGCGATGTGCCGCCGCTCGGCTTGCCGGTCGGCCGCTTGGTGGGCTCCGGCGACTTCGAGGGCGACGGGCTCGGCGGGCGACGGGTGGAGGACGCCTGCGGCCCGACCGCCTGGGTCGTCGAGCTCTGCGCGGTGATCGGGAGTGCGCGCGGCCGGTCGTACGCGGTTCCGGCCATGACCGTGTGAACGCCCCACCAGGACAGCGTCACCGCCGCGCCGGTGGACAGCGACCACGCCACCGCATGTACGAGTCCTCTGCTCACGCGGGCCATAGTGCACCACGCACCCCGTGCGTGTCGCGCGTCCCAGGGTTCCTCCCGCACGGGACCGCGGTCCCCCGGATGGCGTACGGTGCCGCCCATGGCAAGTGTGCTCGTGGTCGAGGACGACCAGTTCGTGCGCTCCGCCCTCATCCGGCACCTGACCGACGCCTCGCACACCGTACGAAGTGTCGGTACGGCCCTCGAGGCGTTGCGCGAAGTGGCTCATTTCCGTTTCGACGTGGTCATCCTCGACCTCGGCCTGCCCGATCTGGACGGGGCCGAGGCCCTGAAGATGCTCCGCGGCATCACCGACGTACCGGTGATCATCGCGACCGCGCGGGACGACGAGACGGAAATCGTCCGCCTGCTCAACGACGGCGCGGACGACTACCTCACCAAGCCCTTCTCGGTGGAACACTTGTCGGCGCGCATGTCGGCGGTGCTGCGCCGGGCGCGCGCGAGCGCCGGGGAGGCGCAGCCCTCGCGGGTGATCCAGGTCGGCGGGCTGTCCATCGACCCGCTGCGTCGCCAGGCCGAGCTGGACGGGGCTCAACTCGACCTCACCCGACGGGAGTTCGACCTGCTGGCGTTCCTCGCCGGGCGACCCGGAGTGGTGGTCCCGCGCAGGGAACTGCTCGCCGAGGTCTGGCAGCAGAGCTACGGCGACGACCAGACCATCGACGTGCACTTGAGCTGGCTGCGGCGCAAGCTCGGCGAGACGGCCGCTCGGCCCCGCTATCTGCACACGCTGCGGGGGGTCGGGGTGAAGCTCGAGCCTCCGGGCAGCCACCGGACGCCCGGAAACGGTCACCGGCCATGAACAGTGGACTCCGGCTGAGAATCGGACACCGGCCTTGAGAAACGGACAACGGTCATGAGATGGGCGCTCGTCAAGGTTTCGCTGGCCGTCACCGTGATGGTGGTGCTGGCCTTCGCCATCCCCCTCGGCATGGTCATCAAGGAGATGGCCAGTGACCGCGCGTTCTCCAACGCCGAGCGGCAGGCCGCGACCATCGGCCCCACCCTCACCGTCACCACCGAGCGCCGGCTGCTGGAGCGTGCCGTGAAGTCCACGCCGGCCGGCTCGGCCGGGCGGATGGCCGTGCACATCCCGTCGACCGGTGAACCGGACAGCGTGCCCCTGGAGATCGGCATGCGGCGCGCGGCGGCCGAGGACCTGGCGACCACGCAGCGGATCGGAAAGGCCTCCATCACCGAGGTGACCGGCGGCTCCGCGCTGCTCCAGCCCACCGCGATCGGCACCGGACAGATCGCGGTCATCGAGATCTTCGTGCCCGAAGGCGAGGTCACCAACGGCGTCAGCACTGCCTGGCTGGTCCTCGCCGGCGTCGGTATCGCCCTGGTCCTCGGCTCGGTTGCGGTCGCGGACCGGCTCGGCGCGCGGATGGTGCAGCCCGCTCAGCGGCTCGCAGGCGCGGCGCACGAGCTGGGGGAGGGCAAGCTGGGGGCGCGCGTTCCCGAGGAAGGTCCTGCCGAACTGCGCTCCGCCGCCATCGCGTTCAACTCCATGGCCGACCAGGTGGTCCAGCTCCTGGCCAACGAGCGCGAACTGGCCGCGGACCTCTCGCACCGGCTGCGCACTCCGCTGACCGTGCTGCGGCTCAACGCCGCCTCGCTCGGGGAGGGTTCGGTCGCCGAGCAGACCAGGGCCGCCGTCGCCCAGCTGGAGCGCGAGGTCGACACGATCATCCGCACCGCGCGGGAGTCGAAGCCGCAGACCGCGGCGACCGGGCCGGGCGCGGGCTGCGACGCGGCCGAAGTGGTCCGGGAACGGATGGAGTTCTGGTCGGCGCTCGCCGAGGACGAGGACCGCAAGGTGCGGGTCGCGGGCGTCGAGCGTCCGGTACGTATCCCGGTCGCCCGCCCCGAACTGATCGCCGCGCTGGACGCGTTGCTCGGCAATGTCTTCCGCCACACACCGGAGGGCACCGCTTTCTCGGTGGACGTGCACAACAGCGACGACGCCGTCATCGTGCTCGTCTCGGACGCCGGCCCCGGCATCGCCGATCCGGACGCGGCGATGGCCCGTGGCAACAGCGGTGCCAGGGACGGCTCGACCGGACTCGGCCTGGACATCGTGCGCCGGGTCGCGGAGTCGACGGGCGGCGACGTCCGCATCGGCCGCTCGGTGCTCGGCGGCACGGAGGTGCGGGTGTGGATCGGCCTCGACCCGCGCGAGGCCGGGCGCGTCGAGCGCCGCCGCGGGCACCGGGGGAGGGTCGCGGGCCGCCGCAGGGCCTCGGTCTGAACACGGCCCGGCGCGGATGCGTACCCCTGCGCGGGCCGGGCAGAGGTCTCTACCATTAATCCGCTCCGATGCCTTCCTTAAGGCCGCCCTAAGAAGCGGAACCCCTGTCCAGAACCGGCTGTTTGTCCGATTCGCTGTCGCTAGCGTGCTGCCTCGGCACCCACCCCCCGCAATGCAGAGGCAGGCACCCGATGGGCAGCAGTACGCACCGGCGCAGGGCGAGCGGCAAGACCAAGGCGATCGGCGCGGCCGTGGTGAGCACGGTGATCACCGGCGCGGCGCTCGTGCTCACCGGCACCGCCCAGGCGGCGGCCGTCGGCGCCGCGTACACCAAGACCAGCGCCTGGAGCGGCGGCTACACCGGGCAGTACGTCATCACCAACGCGACCGGCGCGGCGCAGTCGGACTGGACGCTCGAGTTCGACCTGCCCGCCGGGACCACGATCAGTTCGCTGTGGAACGGGGAGCACACGGTCAAGGACGGGCACATCACCGTGAAGCCCGCGAGCTGGAACAAGAGCCTCGCCCCCGGTGCATCGGTGACCGTCGGGTTCGTCACCTCCGCGAGCGGCACCGCTGCCGACCCGACGTCCTGTCTCATCAACCGGATCAAGTGCTCGGTCGACGACGGGGCCACGCCGCAGCCGACCGGCCGGCCCACCGAACAGCCCACGCCCACGCCGTCGGCGACCGCCACCCCGAAGCCCACACCCACCGCCTCGACCCCGACGCCGACGCCGACCCCGACTCCGACGGCCACGGCCACGGCGACCCCCGAGCCCGGCACGGGTGCCCGTTACGCGCCGTACGTCGACACCTCGCTCTACCCGGCGTACGACCTGCTGGACACCGCCGCCAAGACGGGCGTCAAGGAGTTCAACCTCGCCTTCATCACCTCCGGCGGCAGCTGCGCCCCGCTGTGGGGCGGCGTCACCGGCCTCGCCGACGACAAGGTCGCCTCCCAGATCGGCGCCCTGCGCGCCAAGGGCGGCGACGTCCGGGTCTCCTTCGGCGGTGCGGCCGGCCACGAGCTGGCCCTGAACTGCTCCTCCGCGGGTGAGCTGGCCAAGGCGTACGGCAAGGTCATCGACACCTACAAGCTCACCAAGGTCGACTTCGACGTCGAGGGCGCCGCCCTGCCGGACACCGCCGCCAACACGCGCCGCTCACAGGCCATCGCCCAGCTCCAGAAGGAGCACCCGGGCCTCGACGTGTCCTTCACCCTGCCCGTGATGCCCGAGGGCCTCACCCAGCCCGGCGTGGACCTGATCGCCGACGCCAAGAAGAGCGGCGTGAAGATCGGCGCGGTCAACATCATGGCGATGGACTACGGCCCGGCGTACAGCGGGGACATGGGCACCTACGCGGTCCAGGCCGCCACCGCCACCCAGGCGCAGATCAAGGGCGTGCTCGGCGTGACGGACGCGGCCGCGTGGAAGACCGTCGCCGTCACCCCGATGATCGGCGTCAACGACGTGACCTCCGAGATCTTCAAGGTCGACGACGCCACGCAGCTGGTGGACTTCGCCAGGTCCAAGGGCATCGGCTGGCTGTCGATGTGGTCATCGACCCGTGACAAGCAGTGCGCGTCGGGCGCTGTCGGCCACGCCGACGCCACCTGCAGCTCGATCCTCCAGGAGCCGCTGGCCTTCACGAAGGCGTTCTCCGCCTACAAGTAGCGCCTGCAAGCAGCTCTCTGCGCGCAAGGCCCCGCAAGCACTCCTTCCCCGCACCCCCACCGCGCGCGCCCCGGCCGGGCTTCCCCCACCCCCGGCCGGGGCGCGTCCCTGTCCTCTGCGGCACCGTGCCACCGGCACATCGGAGGTGCCGGCGACAGTGCTGGTCGAACTCGTCCCGCGCCGACGACCGGGGCACCGGTGCCCCTGGGCACGGACCTTCGTTTCGGGGCTCCGCCGCCGGTCAGGCCACCGGTGGCGGCAGCTCGCCCGTACGCGCCAGCTGCCCGTACCAGTGGGCGCTGGACTTCGGGACACGCGCCTGGGTCTCGTAGTCGACGTACACCGCGCCGAAGCGCTTGCCGTAGCCGTACGACCACTCGAAGTTGTCCATCAGCGACCAGAGGAAGTAGCCGCGTACGTCCGCCCCGTCGGCGATCGCCCGCTGCACCGCGGCGAGATGGCTGTGCAGATAGCGGATGCGGTCGGGGTCGTGGACCGTGCCGTCGGCGGCCGGCTTGTCGTCGTACGCCGCGCCGTTCTCGGTGATCATCAGCGGCAGCCCGGGGGCCTCGCGTGCGTAGTGCAGCAGCAGGTCGTACAGGCCGCTCGGATCGACGGACCAGCCCAGCGCGGTGCGCTCGCCGGGCGGTTGGTGGAAGACGACCCGCTCGGAGGCGGGCCAGGGCGAGTGGTCGCTGGGGGCATGTCCGTCCCGGCGCGGGCCCGCCCGGCGGTCCGGGTCCGGGGCCGAGACCACCGCCGGTGCGTAGTAGTTCAGTCCGAGCCAGTCCAGGCGCTGCCGGATCACGGACGGATCGGAGCCCTGGACGAAGGACCAGTCGGTCAGCGACGCGGTGTCGGCGATCAGGTCCTGGGGGTAGGCGCCCTTCAGCAGCGGCCCCGCGAAGATCCGGTTCGCCAGCGCGTCGATACGGCGCCGGGCGTCATGGTCGCCGGGTGCGTCGCTCGCCGCCCTCACCACACTCGGGTTGAGGCTGACCGAGATCTGCGCCCGGGCGGGCAGCGCACTGCGCAGCGCCTGTACGGCCAGTCCGTGCCCGAGATTGAGGTGGTGGGCGGCACGCAGGGCGGCCACCGGGTCGGTGCGGCCAGGGGCGTGCACACCGGAGCCGTACCCCAGGAATGCGCTGCACCAAGGCTCGTTGAGCGTCGTCCACAGCTCGACGCGGTCGCCGAGCGCGTCCGCGACGATCCCTGCGTACTCGGCGAAGCGCTGCGCGGTCTCCCGGGCCGGCCAGCCGCCCGCCGACTCCAGCTCCTGGGGGAGATCCCAGTGGTAGAGGGTCAGGACGGGGCGGATGCCGTGGGCCAGCAGATCGTCGACAAGGGCCCGGTAGAAGTCGAGGCCGCACTGGAGGGCGGGCCCGCGACCGGTGGGCTGTACGCGGGGCCAGGAGACCGAGAAGCGGTAGGCGCCCAGCCCGAGGTCCCCCATGAGCCGCACGTCCTCGGCGCGGCGGTGAAAGTGGTCGACGGCGATGTCGCCGGTGTCCCCGTTCTCCACCTTGCCCGGCGTACGGCTGAAGGTGTCCCAGATCGACGGGGTGCGGCCGCCCTCGGCCGCGGCGCCCTCGATCTGGTACGCGGCAGTGGCGGTGCCCCACAGGAAGCCGGGCGGAAAGCTGACGGGCATGGTGAACTCCCCACATGTACGTGACAACGACTGGATGGGTGACGATGCGTCAGTCCCGGGTGCCCGGGCGGCTCAGCCCTTGATCGCGCCCTGCATGATGCCGCCGACGATCTGCTTGCCGAAGAAGACGAAGGCGAGCAGCAGGGGCAGCGTGCCCAGCAGTGCGCCCGCCATGATCACGGACTGGTCCGGGATGTAGCCGCGGCCGAGCCCGGTGAGCGCCACCTGGACGGTCGGACTGCCGGTCTGGGTCAGCGCGATGATCGGCCAGAAGAAGTCGTTCCAGGCCATGACGAAGGTGAGCATGCCGAGGACGGCCATCGCGGGCCGCGCCGCCGGAAAGACGACATGCCACACCACCCGCCAGCTGTTCGCGCCGTCGACCCGGGCAGCCTCGATCAGCTCGGACGGCAGCGCCTCGGTGAGGTACTGCCGCATGAAGAACACCCCGAAGGCGCTGACCAGGGTGGGCAGGACGACGGACTGCAACTGGTCGGTCCACGACAACTTGGCGATCATCATGTACAGGGGTACGACGCTGAGTTGCGGCGGCACCATCATCGTGCCGATGACCAGCAGGAGCAGCAGGTTCTTGAGCCTGAAGCGCAGCTTGGCGAAGGCGAAGCCGGCGAGGGTGGAGAAGACCACCGTGCCTGCCGCGACCGAGCCGGCCACGATGGTGGTGTTGAGCAGCGCGGTGCCCATGTTGGCGTCGGTCCAGGCGATCTCGAGGTTCTTGAGGAGATTGCCGCCGAACCAGAAGGGCGGCGGGGTCTGGGCGAGCCGTGTGTTGTTGCGGGAGGCCGCGACCGCCGTCCACACCAGCGGGAACAGCGAACCGGCCGTGAACAGGATCAGCACCGCATAGGTGAGTTTCCCGCCGTACAGATGCCGTCCGGCGTGACCGGTGCGACGAGTACGACCGGTGAGTCCGGGGCGAGCCGCGCGACCGGCGGGACCGGCGGGACCGGCGGGACGGGCCTGCTCGGCGTGACCCGCATGCTCGGAGTGCTCGGTAGATCGGGCATTGGGCATGTCGTCCCCCTACGCGCTCTTGCTCAGCCGGCGGGCGAGCAGCCAGTTCACCGCGCCGACGATCAACAGGATCAGGAACATCGCCCAGGCGATCGCCGAGGCCCGGCCCAGATGCAGATTCACCCAGCCCTGCTCGTACAGGTACAGCCCGAGCGTCTGGTACTGGTGGTCGGGTCCGCCGGTCGCCCCCGCGCCGCCGTTGAACAGCAGCGGCTCACCGAACAGCTGGGTCGCGCCGATCGTCGAGACGACACACGTGAACAGGATCGTGGGTCGTAGGGACGGCACCGTGACATGGCGGAACTGCTGCCAGCGCGAGGCGCCGTCGAGCGCGGCCGACTCGTACAGATCGCTCGGAACGGCCTGCATGGCCGCCAGATAGATCAGCGCGTTGTAGCCGGTCCAGCGCCAGATCACGATCGTGGAGACCGCCAGCTGCGAGGTCCACTCGCCGTTCTGCCAGTCGACGTGGTCGAGGCCGGCCAGGCCGAGCACCCAGTTGATCATTCCGTAGTCCCGCCCGAAGAGCAGCACGAAGACCAGGGTGGCCGCGGCGACGGAGGTGGCGTACGGAGTCAGGACGGCCACCCGGAAGAACATCGAGCCGCGCAGCCGGTAGTTGAGCAGATGGGCGATGCCCAGCGCGACGAGCAGCTGCGGCACGGTGGACATCAGGCCGATGGTGACCGTGTTCCGCAGCGCGTTCCAGAAGAACTCGTCCTTGAGGAGCCGGGTGAAGTTGCGCAGCCCCACCCACTCCATGTCGGTGGGCGCGGTCAGCTCCACGCGGTGCAGTGACGCCCAGCCCGTCCAGAGCAGCGGGAAGAGCCCGAAGGCGAGGAAGAAGAGGAAGAACGGTGCGACGAAGGCGTACGGGCTCCACTTCATGTCGAGCCGGTAGCGGCGGCTGCGCCGCGCGCTTCGGCGCTCCTCGGCCGCGCCGGCGACGCCGGTGGCCGGGGCCGCGCCCCCTTCCTTCGAGGGCGCGGCCGGAGCGTCGGATGCCATGTCCGTCACGGTCACTGGTCCAGGGCGTTGTCGATCGCCTTGACCGCGGCGTCCCATCCCTCCTTGGAGGAGCGGCCCTTCTGGTCGACCTGGAGCATGCCGATGTCGGACAGGTTCTGCGCGATGACCAGGTCCTTCGGGCCGACGATCTGGACCGGCACTCCCTCGGCGGCCTGCGAGAAGATCTGGCCTATGGGTGCCCCCGCGAAGTAGGTGTGCTTGGCGCCGGAGACGGCGGGCAGCGCGTACGCGGCCTTGGCGCTCGGGAAGCTGCCGCGCTCGGTGAACAGCTTCGCCTGCTGCTCGGGGGCGGTGAGCCAGGCGGCGAGCTTGGCCGCCTCGGTCTTGTTCTTCCCCGCCTCGGGGACGATCAGGAACGAGCCGCCCCAGTTGCTGGGCTTCGGAGCCGGCGCCACGTCCCATTTGTCCTTGCCCGCCTCACCGGCCTTGTCCTGGATGTAGCCGAGCATCCAGGCAGGGCAGGAAACCGTGGCGAAGGTGCCGTTCGCATAGCCCTGGTCCCAAGCGGGCGTGAACTGCTGGAGTTTGCCCGTGAGGCCCTCGGTGGCGAACGCGGCGGCGATGTCCCAGGCCTTCCTGACGGCCGGGTTGGTCTTGTAGACGACCTTCCCGTTCTCGTCGTAGAAGCGCTTGTTGCTGCTGCCGTTGATGGCGTTGAGCACTCCGGACGCGGAGTCGACGAACGCGGTGCCCTTGGAGGCCTTGGCCTTGAACTTCTTGCCCGCGTCCAGGTACTTGCTCCAGTCGCCCGACCACAGCTTGCCGACCTCCTCGCGGTCGGTGGGCAGCCCCGCCTCGGCGAACAGGTCCTTGCGGTAGCAGATGCCCTGCGGTCCGATGTCGGTGCCGAGTCCGACGGTCCTGCCGTCCTTGGTGGTGGCCTGTGCCCATTTCCAGTCCAGGAACGCGTTCTTGTCCACGCCTTCGGTCTTGCCGAGGTCGACGAGCTTGCCGGCCTGGGTGGCGGTGATCTCGGCGATGTTGTTGACCTCGACGGCCTGGATGTCGGCGAGGCCGCTGCCGCTGCCGAGGTGGGTGAGCAGCTGCGGGTAGTAGTTCTCGTTCCGCTCGATCGAGGTCTGCTTGATGACGATGTTCTTGTGGAGCTTCATGTACTCGTCGTAGAGCCCGGCCTCTTGGAGCCCGAAGGCCCCGAAGACGCCCACGGTGATCGTGGTCTTCCCCTTGGCGTCACCCCCGCCGTTCGAGGCACGGCCGGCGGGTTCCTCGCCGTCCTCGGCACAGCCGGCCAGCAGCCCGGCGCCGAGCGCGGCGACGACCGCGAGGATTACGGTCCTGCGCATTGCGTCCTCCTAGTGCCCTGACGTGCCACCCCGCGGCCAACTGGCGTGTGGCACACGGGCATTGCTGCACCGCGGCGCGGGCGGGGAACGTGCGGGTGGTGTGGTGAGTGCGGGTCAAGTGCTGTGGGAGCGCTCCCATTTGGGATGTGGTTGAAGGTTGGCCGCTCCCCGAGAGGGTGTCAAGGCACCCGGCACGTTATGTTCCCGGGCTGACCGGCAGGGGGTGCGGGGACGCCGTGCCCCGGATCGTTTCGCGCGGGATCAACGGCGTCGCGGGTCGACGACGAGGCCCCGCCGTGGGCCGGGCGGGCGTCGCCGGGCGGGCCGCGTACCCGGCCGGGCGCTCGCGGAGCGCTGCTCGGACGGCTGCCGCGCGGCGGCCACCGGAGCGGCCCCCGGACGCCCGGCTGACCGCCGCGACGGCTTCACGGCCGAGGGCCGCCGCCGGGCGGTGCCTCTGTCGCCGGAACGCTGCGAGAACCTGGACGCGGTCTTCGCGGTCTCGGTCGTGGATCGGCCGGGTATCGGCCCGGTTCTGCGGGGGACCTCGCTCCGGCGGCCTGCCCCAAGAGGACCGGCAGACCGGCGGCAGTCCTGGTGGGCCGGCTGCGGAGGGCGCTCCCGACGGAACAGGTGATCCGCGGGTCGTCGCAGGCGGCCGCGGGCGCCGGGCTCCCCGGCAACGTCAAGGGCCCCGGTCCGAAGACCGGGGCCCTTGACGATCAGGGTGAGTGACGGGACTCGAACCCGCGGCATCCTGGACCACAACCAGGTGCTCTACCAGCTGAGCTACACCCACCATGACCGGTCGTTTTCCCGACCGGCCGAGAAAAAGTGTACATGGTCCCGGAGGGTGCTCGCGCCACGGTTTTCTGCGGCCTACTGTGCGGGCAGTACGTGCCTGGCGGCGATGGTTCTGGCGGTTTCCGTGTCGGGGCCCGGCTGGGCCACGAAGACGGCCTCGCGGTAGTAGCGCAGCTCCGCGATGGATTCGCGGATGTCCGCCAGTGCCCTGTGGTTGCCGCTCTTCTCCGGACTGTTGAAGTACGCCCTCGGATACCAGCGCCTGGCCAGCTCCTTCACCGAGGAGACATCGACGATCCGATAGTGGAGGTAGTCCTCCAGCGTCGGCATGTCGCGCAGCAGGAAGCCGCGGTCGGTGCCGACCGAGTTTCCGCACAGCGGGGCCTTGCCGGGCTCCTTGACGTGCTCGCGTACGTACGCCAGGACCTGCTCCTCGGCGGCGGCGAGCGTGGTGCCGCCCGCCAGCTCGTCGAGGAGGCCCGAGGCGGTGTGCATCTGGCGCACCACCTCGGGCATTGTCTCGAGCGCTGCGTCCGGCGGGCGGATCACGATGTCCACCCCTTCACCGAGCACGTTCAGTTCCGAGTCGGTGACCAGCGCGGCCACCTCGATGAGTGCGTCATCCGCCAACGAGAGCCCGGTCATCTCGCAGTCGATCCACACCATGCGATCGTTCATGCGTCCTACTTTATGGCGCACTCCGCTGGCCGGGCAGACTCGGACGGCCATGACCTGCCGCGTACACGTCGGAATGGGGTTTGCCCAGCTCCGTCGCCGTCGCGGCCGAGTGGCCCGTCAGCCCCGCTGCGGCCGCCGCTGCCCGTCTCGCCCCAGGGGTCGCCTGGGCCGGTACGACGGCGTCCACCACCGAGGACGGCCCCGGGTCGCTCTGGGGCCTGCGAGCCCGGTACGCGGCCCGGTACGCGGCCGGGGACGAGCCCAGCTGCCGCCGGAAATGGCCGCGCAGTGCCACCGGGGAGCGGAAGCCGCACCGGCCCGCAACCTCGTCGACCGAGTAGTCGGAGGTCTCGAGCAGCCGCTGCGCCTGCAGCACCCGCTGGGTGATGAGCCACTGGAGCGGGGCCGAGCCCGTCAGTGACCGGAAGCGGCGGTCGAAGGTGCGCCGGCTCATGTACGCCCGTGCCGCCAGCGTCTCCACGTCGAACTGCTCGTGGAGATGCTCCAGGGCCCAGGAGACGACCTCGGCCAGCGGATCCGAGCCGATTTCCTCTGGTAAAGACCTGTCGAGATAGCGCTCCTGACCGCCGCTGCGCCGAGGAGGTACGACCAGCCTGCGCGCGAGCGCCCCCGCAGCCTCCGTGCCGTGGTCGGTGCGCACTATGTGGAGGCAGAGATCGATCCCGGCCGCCGTACCGGCGGAGGTGAGCACATCGCCGTCGTCGACGAAGAGCTCGCGCGGATCGACATGGACGGACGGATAACGCTTGGCGAGCGTCGGCGCGTACATCCAGTGGGTGGTGGCCGGGCGGCCGTCCAGCAGACCGGCTGCGGCGAGGACGAACGCCCCGGTGCACAGTCCGACGATGCGGGCGCCCTCTTCATGTGCCCGGCGCAGCGCGTCGAGCGCCTCGGGCGGTGGCGGCGAGGTGATCGAGCGCCAGGCCGGCACGACGACCGTGCCCGCCCTGCTGATCGCCTCGAGGCCGTACGGTGCGGTCAGTTCCAGACCGCCCGTGGTCCTCAGTGGTCCGTCCTCGCCACCGCAGACAAGCAGGCGGTAGCGGGGAACTCCGGCGTCCTGGCGGTCAATCCCGAACACCGAAAGTGGGATGGAACTCTCAAAGATAGGGCCGCCGCTGAACAGCAGCACTGCGACGACTTCCCGGCGCCGGCGGCCGGAGAGTTTCCGTGCTGCCTCCGGTGCGGCGGAGTCCTGACTCATGACGCTAAGCCCCCCTCGGTGTTCGCGTCTCCCCGTTCGTTTCGGGCCTTTCGCTCCTGCACGTTTCCCCTCGGTTTTGCACGAGTCCCCAGCCTTCGATACTCATGATCGAATCTACTGCGTCCCGTGGTGCCGTCGTGACAAGTTCGGCATGCACTGGTATGTCGACATGGCAACTTGGCGCGAAGCATTCGATCACGAAGCGTTCCACTCGCGAGCCCCGCAGGGAAGTGGGTCTCCCGTGCATGGCCCGTCCCCGTAGGGTCCGAACGCCGCGATTGGCCCTTTCTTCCCTGGTGGCAAGGGGGTTGGCAGGCCATTTCCCCAAGGAACGGCTCCTGGTGCGAAGTTGGCTGAAAACATATGGGTGTGAGTGTACGAACCCGTCAGTCACCTGGTGCACGCCGGGCCCCCGGACGGGCGCCGCGGTGCCCGTCCGTGCGCGAGAGGGCTGCCGTCCGCTCGGACCGGCGCAGCAGGACCCGGCACGCCGCGGTGACGGCGGCGAGGCCGAGCGCCACCGAGGCGGCTTCCCCGGCGGAGCTCCCGTACGCGACCAGCACCACGGGAACGAGCAGGCAGCTGAACGCCCCCCAGCGCACCACCGCGCCCGCCGAATCCGGGGAGCGTGTGGCAGTGGGCGCCGGTGCGCGGGAAGGCGCCGGCGCGCATGCGTGGCGGGGGCCGGATGCGGGGGCGTGCGCGGTGGCGGCGTACGCGCCCCGCCGCGGGCGCGAGGGCCGGCGGCGGCTGCGTGCGCGCCTGGCGGGGGAGGCGGACGCCGAGGCGCGGCGTGGGGCGGCGGCAGGGGTGGCGGGTCGTGCGGGCATGCCGGGGCCAACGAGGGGCGCAGTCATCCGGTCACTGTGCCGCGGCCGGCGGCCGGAAGACCGCTGTAGGGGCCAAGCGGCATTGCCATCCGGGACGGGCTCGGGCATGCTCCCTGGAACGCCGCGCATGGCGCGGCGGGCCCTGGGCAGGAGAGGAGTGTCGCCGTACCCTTGGGGTATGGGCTTGGGAAGATGATTCCCGGACACAGCTCCACCGCCACGCCAACCCGACGCACCTTCCTCAGACGACCTCCAAGAGGACCTTCTTCGCCGAGACACCGATGGCCGGTCACGAAATCCCCGAACCCGCCGACCGCAAGCAGGTGGCCGACCCTCTGTCGGACCTGCAAGCGGCCGAAGAGTCATGCCACTCCTGCGATCCCGCGTTCCGGCACGGAGTCGTCGTCGGCTTCGACGGATCGACCTCCAGTGAGCGGGCGCTCGCCTATGCGATCGGAATGGCGAGGCGCTCCGGTTCGGGCCTGATCATCGTCCATGTCGCCAATAGGCTGCCGACCACGGTCTGGGCGGGCTGCGAGCCGCCGGTCTTCGTGGACGTCCCCGATCACCGTACCGAGGTGCTCGGGCTGGAGCTGGCCTGCGCGGACTATCTCGCCGAGGTGCCGTGGATCCTGGTGGAGCGCGGCGGCGACATCTGCCATGAGCTCGAAGAGGTCGGCCGCGAGTACTCCGCCGACGCGATCGTGGTCGGTTCCACTCACGGCATCGTCGGGCGGATCTTCGGCTCGGTCGCCGGAAGGCTCGCACGGCGCGCGCAGCGCCCGGTCGTCGTGATCCCTTAGGCCCTGTCCGGCAGGCTGCCCAGCCGTATCCCCTGGCTTTCCTCCAGGCCGCGGCCATGTCCCCTGGCCGCCTCCTCTGCCCCGCCAACCCCTGCCGCCTCATTGGTTCGTGCGGATGAGGCGGCGTCAACTCTCCCTGTACGTACGGAAATCTACCCATCGGTACGAAGTGGATTGTGCGCTTGTGAAGGGTAGATAAGGGTGGCTGGGATGCAGCACAACTGCACAGGACAGGGAAGGGAGCCCGCCGTGGACAAGGATGTCTCTGCGGGAAGCGCTGGTACTTCGACTCTCGGCAACCTCGCACTCGGACTGACGCTGCTGGCCTTCGGCGTCGGCAGCACCGGAGTGATCGACAACGTCACGGCGGGCGACGCAGCCGCCCTCGCGACGTGGGTCGGCGGGGTCGCCCTCTTCATCGTCGGTCTGCTCGAGTTCCGGGCGGGCGACAGCGGCAGCGGCACGGCCTTCGCCGGACTCGGTGCCTTCTGGTTCACCTGGGGCACGAGCGCCGGCAGCGAGGTCTCGGCCGAGGCGGCAGGTCTGTTCATGCTGCTGTGGGCCTTGCTCGCGCTGACCCTGACCGCCGCGTCCGCGGGGAGCGGTGTGCTGGGGCAGGGCGTGTACGGGCTCCTGACCCTGTCGTTGCTGCTCGGCGGTATAGCGGCCTTCGCGGAGAACGACGGGCTCGCCAAGGCGGGCGGCTGGGTCGGCGCGGTGGCAGGCCTCGTGGCCTGGTACGGCGCGACGGCGGCGCTCGCCAAGTGGCCGACCTTCACCGGTCGTGCTGCCGGCCGGGGAGTGACGGCCACCGGCTGAGGCCGCGCCACCCGGGCTCGGGTGAGGTCTCGAGGCAGCCTCTGAGGCCGGCGGATCGGGTGTCGCCGGCCGGAACAAGGAACGCCCCCTGTGTGCTCGGTGGCATGCACAGGGGGCTGTTCTTTGCGGCTGAGCCTTCCCGGAGCTACTACGCCGGCCTCAGGCCGGGGACCCCCAGGAGGTACCCCCTGCTCTCGCGGAGGCGGCTGTCCGCCGTGGAGGTTGCTCGGTGATCGCTGCCGTGATCATCGGTGGAACTACTCCACCGTGACCGACTTTGCGAGGTTCCTGGGCTTGTCGATGTCCCGGCCCAGCGCCAACGCCGTGTGGTAGGCGAGGAGTTGCAGCGGGATGCCCATCAGGATCGGGTCCAGCTCGTCCTCGTTCTTCGGTACCACGATGGTGTGGTCGGCCTTCTCCTGCTCGCGGTGCGCGACCGCGAGGATCCGGCCGCTGCGGGCCTTGATCTCCTCCAGGGCGGCGCGGTTCTTCTCCAGCAGGTCGTCGTCGGGGACGATCGCGACCGTCGGCAGCGCGGGCTCGATGAGCGCGAGCGGGCCGTGCTTGAGCTCGGAGGCGGGGTAGGCCTCGGCGTGGATGTAGGAGATCTCCTTGAGCTTCAGGGAGGCCTCCAGGGCCACCGGGTAGCCGCGCACCCGGCCGATGAACATCATCGACTTGGCGTCCGCGTACTGCTCGGCCAGCTTCTTGATCTCGTCCTCGGTCTCCAGGATCTCGCTGATCTGTGCGGGCAGCTTGCGCAGACCCTCGATGATCCGCCTGCCGTCCGACACCGACAGGTCGCGGATGCGGCCCAGGTGCAGGGCGAGCAGCGCGAAGGCGACGACCGTGTTGGTGAAGCACTTGGTGGACACGACGCAGACCTCGGGGCCGGCGTGCACATAGGTGCCGCCGTCGGCCTCGCGGGCGATCGCCGAGCCGACGACGTTCACGACGCCGAGGACGCGGGCGCCCTTGCGCTTGAGCTCCTGGACGGCGGCCAGCACGTCGTACGTCTCACCGGACTGGGAGACGGCCACGTAGAGGGTGTCGGGGTCCACGACCGGGTTGCGGTAGCGGAACTCGGAGGCCGGTTCGGCGTCCGCGGGGATCCGGGCCAGCGACTCGATCAGACCCGCGCCGATGAGACCCGCGTGGTACGAGGTGCCGCAACCGAGGATCTTGACCCGGCGGATGCCACGGGCCTCCCGGGCGTCCAGGTTCAGTCCGCCCAGGTGCACCGTGTTGAACCGGTCGTCGATACGGCCGCGCAGCACCCGGTCGACCGCGTCGGGCTGCTCGCAGATCTCCTTGTGCATGTACGTGTCGTGGCCGGCCATGTCGTACGACTCGGCCTCCCACTCCACGGTGGTCGGCGTCGCCGTCGTGCGGGAGCCCTCGGTGGTGTACGTGCGGAAGTCGTCGGCCTTGAGGGTGGCCATCTCGCCGTCGTCGAGGGTGACGACCTGGCGGGTGTGGGCGACGAGGGCGGCGACGTCCGAGGCGACGAACATCTCCTTCTCGCCGATGCCGAGGACGACCGGCGAGCCGTTGCGGGCGACGACGATGCGGTCGGGGAAGTCGGCGTGCATGACGGCGATGCCGTACGTGCCCTCGATCGCACGGAGGGCCTCGCGGACCTTCTCCTCCAGGCTCTCGGCCTGGGAGCGGGCCACGAGGTGGGTGATCACCTCGGTGTCGGTCTCGGAGGCGAAGACGACCCCGTCGGCCACCAGCTTGGCGCGCAGCTCGGAAGCGTTGTCGATGATGCCGTTGTGGACGACGGCGACCAGGTTGTCGGGGGACAGGTGGGGGTGGGCGTTCTCGTCGCTCGGGGCGCCGTGGGTCGCCCAGCGGGTGTGGGCGATGCCGGTGGTCCCGGCGAAGCGCTTGGGGACGCGGGCCTCGAGGTCGCGGACGCGGCCCTTGGCCTTGACCATCTTCAGCGCGGCGGACTTGGGGCTGTTGATCACCACGCCCGCCGAGTCGTATCCCCGGTACTCCAGCCGCTGCAGGCCTTCCAGCAGCAGCGGAGCCACATCACGCTTGCCGATGTATCCGACAATTCCGCACATAAAGTCTTGCCCCTCCGTAGATCAGGTGTGTACTCGCTGTCCGTGGCAGCTCGGCCGCAATCCGGTCAGCCGTAGATCATGCGGCGCAGCTGGCGGAGCGAGAGCTCCGGCGGCGCCACGGCGCGGTGCGGCAGCTCTGCCGCGATGCGCTCGAAGATCACGGTGTTCGGATGGCCGCCGGACTGCAGCTCGCGATGGCGCCGCCGGACGAATTCCTCGGTCGTCTCGTCGAAGTACGCCAGCACGTCGAGCACCACCCGGGCCGCCTCACCGCGCCGCAGCGCGGTGCTGCGCACCAGATGGTCGACGAGGTCGTCGTGCGACGACGGACGGTGTTCGAGCACCCGTAGATATTGCGGGGCGAGTCCTCGGCTTTGCAAGAATCCTGCCCGAATCCGGGCAGGAGACTGGTCACATTCGTTTCAGGACGGCTGCTTTGGCGGTGCTGAACTCGTCGTCCGTCAGTATTCCGGCCTGATGCAGCTCGCCCAGCTCGCGCAGTCGGCGCAGCAGCGCGTCGTGATCGTCACCGCCCGGAGGGAGGGCAGCCGGGGGCGCCGGCGCGGATGCGGCGCCGGTCACGGCGGCGCTGTCACCGGCGGCGTACGGATGCGGCAAGCGGGCCACCACCGCCGCCGCCACCAGCGCCATCAACGGGTCCTTGCGGAAGCCCCACAGCTCCACCGCGTGCGGGTCGTACTTCGGCGGAACGCGTCCCGCGCCCTTGGACAGCACGAAGCGGACATAGCCGTTCTCCAGCCCGGCCGCGGGCAGCCACTCCACCGCCTGCACATCCGCCAGCGCCAGGGTGCGCGAGCCACCGGACGCCTTGGACTCGTCCGTCTTCCAGTTCCACTCCAGGCGGATGCGGTCCCCGTCGAAGGTGGCCGTGCCGTCGCCGGCTCCCACGGTGATCGGCAGAGCGGGGCCCGGCAGCAGATAGGCGTCCAGCGGACCTGCCTCCACCTGCTCCAGCAGCAGCGCGTGGCGTACCTCGTCCACGAAGTACTCGGCGACCCCGGAGCGGTCGCTCTCCACGCTCAGCCGGTACGGGTCGGAGCCGTCGTCCAGTCGGCCCCCGGTGATCTGCAGCAGAGGGTCCGCGCCGTCGCGCAGCCGCAGCCGCAGTCGTCCCGCCTTCTTGCCGGGTTCGAACGATATGCCGCCCAACGCCCGCAGCGGTACGGCGACTTCGCCGAGGGACCGGCGCAGCAGGCCCACGCTCTTGTCGCTGCCGGGCACGATGCGCACCGTGTCACCGTCGAACGTCCAGGTCCCGTCCTTCTGGATGATTTCCGCCATGGAGGGATTCTCGCAGCGGCCGGCGGGGGTAGGGCCAAGCGGGGGCAGTTCCGTCCGGTGGTCCGGGGGGCGTCCCCCGGGTGGGCACACGTCATCGCATGAACGAGTAAGTGGTCTACACCTTGACCGCAGTTGAGGTGCACGGTACGCATGGTGACCGATCGGTTGCTCTGCACCACAGTTGTGCCCCCGTCGAAGGGACCCCAGCCGTGAGTCAGCCCAGACCGTTTTCCCGACTGCTCGGATCGCTGCTCCTCGCCGCGGCCGCCACGCTCTCGTGCGCGGTGGCCGCCGATGCCGACGACGCCGCCGAACCAGCTACCGCCCGGGCCCACCCGGTCCGGCCGCTCGGCCAGATCGTCCCCGCGCCCGCCTCCGTACTCCCCGGCGGCCCGCCCTACACCCTCACCCCGCAAACCACCATCCAGGTCGACGGCTCACCGGGGGTGCGCGCCGTCGGGGAGTATCTGGCCGGCGTGCTGCGGCCCTCCACCGGCTACGCCCTGCCCGTCACCGAGGCCCGGGGTCCGGGCGGCATCCGGCTGCGGCTGCGCTCCGCCGAGCGGGAGCTCGGCGACGAGGGCTACCGGCTGCAGTCCTCGCAGGGCGCCCTCACCCTGACCGCGCGAGGGCCCGCCGGGCTCTTCCACGCCGTACAGACGCTGCGCCAGCAGCTTCCCGCGGCCGTGGAGAAGGACACCCGGCAGCCCGGGCCGTGGCAGGTCGCGGGCGGCACGATCACGGACACCCCGCGCTACGGCCACCGCGGCGCGATGCTGGACGTCTCCCGGCACTTCTTCACCGTCGACCAGGTCAAGCGCTACGTCGACCAGCTGGCCCTGTACAAGATCAACAAGCTGCATCTCCATCTCTCCGACGACCAGGGCTGGCGGATCGCCGTCGACTCCTGGCCGCGCCTGGCCACCCACGGCGGCTCGACCCAGGTCGGCGGCGGTCCGGGCGGCTACTACACCAAGGCCCAGTACAAGGAGATCCTGCGGTACGCCGCCGCCCGCCACATGGAGGTCGTGCCCGAGATCGACATGCCGGGACACACCAATGCCGCGCTGGCCTCCTACGCCGAGCTGAACTGCTCAGGCATCGCGCCGCCCCTGTACACGGGCACCTCCGTCGGCTTCAGCTCGCTGTGCGTGCCCAAGGCGATCACGTACGACTTCATCGACGACGTGATCCGGGAGGTGGCTGCGCTCACCCCCGGGAAGTACCTCCACATCGGCGGCGACGAGGCGCACTCCACCAGCCATGAGGACTACGTCGCCTTCATGGACAGGGCACAGGCCACCGTCGCCAAGTACGGCAAGACGGTGATCGGCTGGCACCAGCTGACCGGCGCGACCCCGGCCGAGGGCGCACTCGCCCAGTACTGGGGGCTCGACGGCACCAGCCCGGCGGAGAAGGCACAGGTCGCGAGGGCCGCGCAGAACGGCACCCGGCTGATTCTGTCGCCCGCCGACCGGGTCTATCTCGACATGAAGTACACCAAGGACACCCCGCTGGGCCTGGCCTGGGCCGGCTATGTCGAGGTGCAGCGGTCCTACGACTGGGACCCGGCGGCCTATCTGCCGGGCGCGCCCGCGTCGGCGATCGAGGGTGTCGAGGCGCCGCTGTGGTCGGAGACCATCTCCACCAGCGACCACATCGAGTACATGGCCTTCCCGAGACTGCCTGGGGTCGCGGAGCTCGGCTGGTCACCCGCGTCGACGCACGACTGGGAGAAGTACAAGGTGCGTCTCGCGGCGCAGGGGCCGCGAATGGAGGCGCTGGGGATCGACTACTACCGCTCGCCGCAGGTGCCCTGGCCCGCCGGGTAGCCCAGGTCCGGGGTCCTCCGGCCTTTCGGCCGCGGGACCCCGGGAAGGCAGCCCGCCGGTATGCGCGGGTGGCCCGTGCCGAAACGGACCCTGGGATCCCGCCCCCGGGTCGTCGACCCCCGTCCGCTGCTGCCGCCGGGCGTTGCCCCCGGCCAGGCGGGGCCGGCGAACCGCGCGATCGGGTTCTCCCGGGTGCCGGCCGGCCGCAGTGCGCCCGACGCGCCGGCCGGATCCACCCACTGCTGGTTGTGGCGCAGCCGGAGCCGGTCGGGGAGGTGGACGGCGTCCCGCAGCTACACGTCCTCCGGTTCGTCGGGTGCGGCCGAGGTGGTGCCGCGCGCCCCTGCGAGGTCCACGGCAAAGATCACGGGGGAGTGCCGTCGGGACTCACTCCGGTGCACGGGCGGCGGGTGTCGATTCGTTTCGCCACCCGCTGCCCGACACCTTCGGTCACTCGTCGTCCGACGCCTGCTCGCGCAGGCCGTCCTCGCTCAGGCCCCGCTTCCAGTACCCGACGAACGTGACCCGTCGGCGGTCGAACCGGCGCTCGTTCACCAGATGGCGGCGCAGCGCCTTGACGCTGCCGGACTCGCCCGCGATCCAGGCGTACCCGGTGCCGTCGGGGAACTCGGCCGCCGCGACGGCCTCCACGGCCGACGGGGCATCCTCGTCCCGGACCAGCCAGGTGACCTCGGCGTCGGCCTTGGTGTCCAGGGGCAACCGGTCCCCGGCATGCGGCACTTCGAGCCAGACCCTGGCCTTGCGGCCCGCGGGCAGCCACTCCAGTACGGCCGCGGCGGCGGGCAGCGCCGTCTCGTCCGCCCAGATCAGTACCCAGTCGGTGTCCTCGGGCGGACGGCAGCGAACCCCCGTGTTGTCGGCGACGGCCGGGCCGAGCACCGTCACACGGTGGCCGGGTTCGGCGGCCAGCGCCCAGCGGCAGGCCGGCCCGCCGTCCTCATGTACGGCGAAGTCGATGTCGATCTCGCCCGCCTCTGCACGCTGCTCCCGCACCGTGTAGGACCGCATCACCGCCCGCACGTCGTCGGGCAGGGCCCGCCAGGCCCCGAGGACGGCGTACATGTCACCGGCGTCGACAGGGACCACGGGAGCGTCCTGGCCGGGGTGAGGCAGGAACAGCGAGAGGGACTGGTCGCGGCCGCCGGCGGCGAAGTCCGTCAGGCCGTCCCCGGTGAAGGTGGCCCGGACAAGCGAAGGGCCGAGCCGCCTCGTCCGCACAACCTGCAGGTCGAAGAATCCGAACGGGGCGGTCCCGGCCGGCGTCGTCATGGTCAGGCGACCTTCTTCGCGTTCTCGATGGCCTTGGCGAGGTCCTCGAGGACGGGCGCGCACTTGTCGTAGGAGTAGATCGGCTCGGTGACGCGCGGGAAGACCTGGCCGGCCTTGACGGCGGGGAGCTTGGCCCAGGTCGGCTTGGACTTGAGGGTGTCGGGCTGCAGGGTGCCGGTGCGGTTGTCCAGGATGATGACGTCGGCCTTGTACTTGTCGGCGTTCTCCCAGCTGAGCTCCTCGAAGAAGCCTTGCGCGTTGGGCTTCGGCTCGACGAACTTCACGCCCAGCTCCTGGAAGTAGAGCGTGTCCGCGGACATCTTCGGGACGGAGACGTAGAAGAGGTCCTGGCTGCCGGAGCCGATGAGGACCCTGATCTCCGGCTTGGACTTGGCCGCCTGGCGCAGACGCTCGGCGGCCTTCTCGAAGCGGGCCTTTGCGTCGGTGACCTTCTTGGCCTTCAGATCGGCGCCGAGGGACTCGGCCAGCTCGGCGTGACGCTGGATCGCCTTCGGGACGTTGGTCTGCGCGGCCCACAGGGCGACGCTCGGGGCCAGCGTGAGGATCTTGTCCTTGGACTGGTCCGGCACGTACCACAGGGCGTTCTTCTCCCACATGGCGGTGACCAGCAGCTCCGGTGCGAGCGCCGCGTACTTCTCCACGTTGAACTCGCCCCAGACGTTGCCGAGGATCTCGACCTTGCTGATGTCGAGGTCGCCGGCCTGGACGTCGGGCTTGCCGTCGGCCGTTTTCGTCGGACCGAAGACGCCCTTGACCTCGATGCCGTAGTCGAACAGTGCGGCCGCGGTGCCGGTGAAGGCCACGATGTTCTTCGGGGTGGTCTTCGACTTGGCCTTCTGGCCGCGGTCGTCGGTGAACGACCAGGGGCCGGACTTCGTCTTGCCGGCGCCCTTGTCCGCGGCGTCGGTCCTGGGGTCGTCCTTGCCGCAGGCGGCGAGCGCGGCTCCCAGCCCGAGTGCGCCGCCCGCGGCGAGCAGGCCGCGGCGAGTGAGGTGGGAAGCTCGGGCGTTGGGCATGATGGTGTCCGCTTTCGTACGTGCCGATTCGGCCGCTGGCCGGATTCGAGGCTAGGTTAGCCTAACCTCATCTTCAGTCCGGAGGGGGCTGTGTCAGGGCACTGCGGCGCTGCGCTCTTCGGGACACGCGACTGCGCGCGGCCCCGTCAGGAGGCCGCGCGCAGTAGTGGGGTGCAGTAGGGGTACGGCTCAGCCGGTGAGCCCCAACTCCCGGGCGATCAGCATCCTCTGGACCTCGCTCGTACCCTCGCCGATCTCCAGGATCTTGGAGTCCCGCCACATCCGGGCCACCGGGTACTCGTTCATGAAGCCGTAGCCGCCGTGGATCTGGGTCGCCTCACGGGCGTTGTCCACCGCGACCGTGGAGGAGTGCAGCTTGGCGAGCGCCGCCTCCTTCTTGAACGGCTCGCCGGCCACCAGCCGGGAGGCCGCGTCCCGCCAGGCGAGCCGGGCGGTGTACGCGTTCATCTCCATGTCGGCGATCTTGAACTGGATGGCCTGGTTGTCACCGATCGGGCGGCCGAAGGCGTGACGTTCCTTCGCGTACTTGACCGATTCGTCCACACAGCCCTGCGCGAGGCCCGTGGCGAGCGCGGCGATCGCGATCCGGCCCTCGTCCAGGATCCGCAGGAACTGCGCGTATCCGCGGCCCTCTTCGCCCACCAGGTTGCTCACCGGCACCCGGACGTCGGAGAAGGCGAGCTCACGGGTGTCCGAGGCGTTCCACCCCACCTTGGAGTAGGGGGCGGCCACGGTGAAGCCCGGCGTGCCGGACGGGACGATGATCGAGGAGATCAGCGGCTTGCCCTCGGGGGTGCGGCCGGTGACGGCGGTGACCGTGACCAGTCCGGTGATGTCCGTACCGGAGTTGGTGATGAAGGACTTCGAGCCGTTGATGACCCACTCGTCGCCGTCGCGGACGGCCGTGGTGCGGGTGCCGCCGGCGTCCGAGCCGCAGTCCGGCTCGGTCAGCCCGAACGCGCCCAGCATCTCGCCCGAGCACAGCCGCGGCAGCCACTCCTGCTTCTGCTCCTCGGTGCCGAAGCGGTAGATCGGCATCGCGCCGAGGGAGACACCCGCCTCCAGCGTGATGGCGACGGACGAGTCGACGCGGGCCAGCTCCTCGAGGGCGATGCCGAGGGCGAGATAGTCGCCGCCCATGCCGCCGTACTCCTCGGGGAAGGGCAGTCCGAACAGACCCATCCGGCCCATCTCGCGGACGATCTCGTACGGGAACTCGTGGCGCTCATAGAAGTCGCCGATCTTCGGGGCGACCACTTCCTGCGCGAACTCCTCGACCGTACGGCGGAGTTCCTCGTGTTCGGCGGAGAGCCGGTGGTCAAGGGACATGGGGGTCACTCCTTGTGGGAGAGGGCACGGACGGTACGGGAGGGGCTGGGACGGCCCAGCTGGTCGGCCATCCACGCGCTCGTGGCGGTGAGCCGGCCGAGGTCGACCCCGGTTTCGATGCCGAGGCCGTGAAGCATCCACACGAGGTCTTCGGTGGCGAGGTTTCCGGTCGCGCTCTTCGCGTACGGGCAGCCGCCGAGGCCGCCCGCGGATGCGTCGACGACGCTCACGCCGTGCCGCAGTGCGGCGAGTGTGTTCGAGAGCGCCTGACCGTAGGTGTCGTGGAAGTGCACGGCGATCGTGCCCGTCGGCACGCCCGCCTCGTTCAGCGCGGTGAGCAGGGCCGAGACATGGCCGGGGGTGGCGACACCGATCGTGTCGCCGAGGCTCAGCTCGTCGCAGCCCATGTCCACCAACTGCCTGGAGACCCGGACGACCTGCTCGATCGGGACGGCGCCCTCCCAGGGGTCGCCGAAGCACATGCTCAGATAGCCGCGCACCTTCAGGCCCTGCTCGACCGCTCTTATGACGACCGGCTCGAACATGGCGAGCGCCTCGTCGACGGTGCGGTTGAGATTGGCCTTGGCGAACGACTCGGTGGCACTGGCGAACACGGCGACCTCGCGGGCGCCCAGCGCCAGGGCCCGGTCCAGGCCCCGATCGTTCGGCACCAGCACGGGAAGGCGGACCCCGAGGCCGCGCACGAGCGGGAACAGCTGCTCGGCGTCGGCCAGTTGGGGCACCCACTTGGGGTGCACGAAGCTGGTCGCCTCGATGGTGGTCAGTCCGGCGTCGGCGAGGCGGCGGACGAACTCGGCCTTCACCTCCACCGGCACGACCGACTTCTCGTTCTGCAGGCCGTCGCGGGCGCCCACCTCGTGGATACGGACGCGCTGAGGCAGTCCGGGCTCCCGCACGGCCATCGGCAGTCCTTCGATGCCGGTCATTCCTGCCCCTCCTGCTCAGGCTCGTCCGGGGTGACCACGGCGAGCACCTGGTCCATGGCGACCGTGGTCCCGGCGGTCACATCGAGCTCGGTGACGGTCCCGGCGTGCGGGGCGGAGATGACGTGCTCCATCTTCATCGCCTCCACGACCAGCAGACTCTGTCCGGCGGCCACCACGTCCCCGACTGCCACCTTGACGACGGTGACCGTCCCCGGCATGGGTGCCGCCAACGTGTCGACGCCCGAGCGCGCGGCGCCGCTGAGGGCGGCCTCGACCGGGTCGAAGTCCATGACGTGCCAGCTGTCGCCGTCCCGGCCGAGCCAGTGACCGGCCCGGTGGAACGTGTGGGTGACCCCGTGCAGTTCGACGGAGACACGGTCGTCCGTGACACGGGCGGCGCCCGGCCGGGCCGTGTGCGTCACGGGTTCGAGTCCCGGGACACGCAGCGGGAAGGCGAGCGGGGCAGCCTCGCCGCCCATCCGCCAGCCGCTCGGCACCGAGAAGGGGTCCGTCCAGCCGCCGGCCGTTTCCGGCTCGAGGTCCGCCTGCCGGACCGCCGCCGCCGCTTCGTACACCTCGTCCGGGACCCCGGCGGGGACCAGGGCGTCCGCCTCGCGCTCGACCAGGCCGGTGTCCAGGTCGCCCGCCACGACCGCCGGATGGGCCAGCAGCCGTCGCAGGAAGCCCGCGTTCGTCGGGACGCCGAGCGTGACGGTGTCCGACAGGGCCGCGCGCAGCCGGCGCAGGGCGGTCGCGCGATCGGGGCCGTACGCGATGACCTTCGACAGCATCGGGTCGTACAGACTGCCGACCTCCGAGCCCTCGGTCAGGCCCGAGTCGGTGCGCACACCATCGCCCTGCGGCTCGTGGAGCCGCACGACGGTGCCGCCGGAGGGCAGGAAACCGCGGGAAGGGTCTTCGGCGCAGATACGGGCCTCGATCGCGTGACCCGTGATCGCGATGTCGTCCTGGGTGAAGGACAGTTGCTCACCGGCCGCGACGCGCAGCTGCCACTCCACCAGGTCCAGGCCGCCCCCCGCGATCGACACGGCGAGCTCGGTGACCGGGTGCTCCACCTGCAGGCGGGTGTTCATCTCCATGAAGTAGTACTGGGACGGGTCCTTGCCGGGGACGATGAACTCCACCGTGCCCGCGCCGCGGTAGCCGCAGGAGCGGGCCGCCTGGACGGCCGCCTCACCCATCGCGGCGCGCGTCGCGTCGTCCAGCAGGACGCTCGGCGCCTCCTCGATGATCTTCTGGTGGCGGCGCTGGAGGGAGCACTCGCGTTCGCCGAGGTGGACCACATTGCCGTGGCCGTCGGCCAGCACCTGGATCTCGATGTGGCGGGGGCGGTCGATCCAGCGCTCCACGAGGAGCGTGTCGTCGCCGAAGGACGCCCGTGCCTCGCGCCGGGCGGCCGCGATCTCGTCCAGGAGCGCCGACTCCACGCGCGTGAGCCGCATGCCCTTGCCGCCGCCGCCCGCGGAGGGCTTGAGCAGCACCGGCATACCGATCTCCCGGGCCGCCGCGGCCAGTTCGTCGTCGGTCAGTCCGCTGCCGGAGGAGCCGGGGACGACCGGGACGCCGGCCGCCTTCACCGTCTCCTTGGCGCGGATCTTGTCGCCCATCAGCGAGATGGCTGAGGCGGGCGGGCCGATGAACACCAGCCCGGCCTCGGCGCACGCCTGGGCGAAGCCCGCGTTCTCGGCGAGGAAGCCGTAACCGGGGTGGACGGCCTGCGCGCCGGTGCGCACCGCCGCGTCCAGCAGCCGCTCGACGGACAGATAGCTCTCGGCGGCCGGAGCGGGGCCGATGCGGACGGCGGTGTCCGCCTCGCGGACATGGCGCGCACCGGCGTCCGCGTCGCTGAACACGGCGACGGAACGGACGCCCAGCGTCCGCAGGGTGCGGATGACCCGTACGGCGATCTCGCCACGGTTGGCGACCAGAACGGTGTCGAACATCGGCTGTCCTTTGAATGTCACAGCAGTCCCTTACATCCGGAAGACGCCGAAGCCGCGGTCGTTCAGCGGGGCGTTGGCACAAGCGGTCAGAGCCAGGCCCAGCACCTGCCGGGTCTCCAGCGGGTCGATGACGCCGTCGTCCCACAGCCGCGCGGTCGCGTAGTAGGCGTTGCCCTGGGTGTCGTACTGGGCGCGGATGGGGTCCTTGAAGGCTTCTTCCGCCTCGGTGGGCCACTGCTCACCGCGGCCCTCCAACTGGTCGCGCTTGACGGTGGCCAGCACGGATGCGGCCTGCTCGCCGCCCATCACCGAGATCTTGGCGTTCGGCCACATCCACAGGAACCGGGGGCTGTAGGCCCGGCCGCACATCGAGTAGTTCCCCGCGCCGTACGAACCGCCGACGACGACGGTGAGCTTCGGCACGCGGGTGCAGGCGACCGCGGTGACCATCTTGGCGCCGTGCTTGGCGATGCCGCCCGCCTCGTAGTCCTTGCCGACCATGAAGCCGGAGATGTTCTGCAGGAAGAGGAGGGGGATGCCGCGCTGGTCGCACAGCTCGATGAAGTGCGCGCCCTTCTGGGCGGATTCGGAGAACAGGATGCCGTTGTTGGCGACGATGCCGACGGGGTGGCCGTGGATCCGGGCGAAGCCGGTGATCAGGGTCTGCCCGAACTCCGCCTTGAACTCGGCGAACCGGGAGCCGTCGGTGATCCGGGCGATCACCTCGCGCACGTCGTAGGGCGTGCGGGAGTCCACCGGCACCGCTCCGTACAGCCCGGCGGGGTCGACCTTGGGCTCCTCGGCGGGCTCGACGGACCAGGGGAGGGGCCCGCGCTCGGGCAGGGTGGCGACGATGTTCCTGACGATCCTCAGCGCATGGGCGTCGTCCTCGGCGAGGTGGTCCGTGACACCGGAGACCCGGGAGTGGACCTCGCCGCCGCCGAGTTCCTCGGCGGTGACGACCTCGCCGGTCGCGGCCTTCACCAGCGGCGGGCCGCCGAGGAAGATCGTGCCCTGGTTGCGCACGATCACCGCCTCGTCACTCATCGCCGGGACATACGCCCCGCCGGCGGTGCAGGAGCCGAGGACCGCGGCGATCTGAGGGATGCCGGCGCCGGACATCCGGGCCTGGTTGTAGAAGATCCGGCCGAAGTGCTCGCGGTCCGGGAAGACCTCGTCCTGCATGGGCAGGAAGGCGCCGCCGGAGTCGACGAGGTAGACGCACGGCAGGCGGTTCTCCAGTGCCACCTCCTGGGCCCGCAGATGCTTCTTGACCGTCATCGGGTAGTACGTGCCGCCCTTGACGGTGGCGTCGTTCGCGACGACGACGACCTCGCGGCCGCTGACCCGGCCGATACCGGCGATCACGCCGGCGGCCGGGGCCTGCCCCTCGTACATCCCCTCGGCGGCGAGGGGGGCGAGCTCCAGGAACGGCGAGCCGGGGTCGAGGAGGGTGTCCACCCGGTCGCGCGGCAGAAGCTTCCCGCGTGCGGTGTGCCGGGCGCGGGCCTTCTCGCCACCGCCGAGGCGCGCCGCCGCAAGACGGGACCGCAGGCCGTCGGCCAGCTCCTGATGAGCCGCCTCGTTGGCCTGCCAGGCCTGGGACGCCGGGTCTGCGGCGCTCGCCAGCACTGGTGCCTGCTGCATCGCTCGAGCTCCCTTGCTCGGTTAATGAGCGTTAACGTGTTTCCCTTAGGTTAACGACCGCTAACCGCCCTGTCTAGAATGAATCCTCATGAGCACCAGGACCTCGGCCCCGACGCGCCGCGAGCAGATCCTCAAGGAGGCCGCGCGCCTCTTCGCCGAGCGCGGATTCCATGGGGTGGGCGTCGACGAGATAGGGGCGGCCGTCGGGATCAGCGGCCCGGGGCTGTACCGCCACTTCGCGGGCAAGGACGCGATGCTGGCGGAGCTGCTGGTCGGCATCAGTGAGCGGCTCCTGAGCGGCGGCCGGCTGCGGGTGGCGGAGGCGGCGACGGGCCCGGAGGCGGTGCTGGCGTCCCTCATCGACGGCCACATCGACTTCGCGCTCGACGACCGCCCGCTGATCACTCTGCACGACCGCGAGCTGGACCGCCTGCGGGACAGCGACCGCAAACTGGTGCGTCAGCTGCAGCGGCAGTACGTGGAGCTGTGGGTCACGGTGGTGCGCGACCTGCACCCGCAGGTCCCCGAATCGGAGGCCCGCGCGGCGGTCCACGCGGTGTTCGGCCTGCTGAACTCGACGCCGCACCTGGGCTCGACGGGAGACGGCCTCTCCGGCCGGGCGGCGGCGGAGGCGCTGCTGCGCCGCCTGGCGCACGGAGCGTTCGCGGCCCTGGCGCGCTGACGCCTCACGGTTCGACGGGCCGGCTGCGTCGACCGCCCCGTACGGAGGCGGGTGGTCGCCGCCCACTCGCTCCTGCCGGCGTCCGCCGCGCTCACCCCGGCGCTCAGGACCCGGGACCGCCGTCGGTCACGGTGTGCCGGCGCCGGTAGTGGCGCGCCGCCCGGGCGCGGTTTCCGCATGACGGCTTGCACCACTCCTGCCGTCCGTGGCCCTTGACGAAATAGCGCACGCACCGCGGTGCCGTACAGGCCCGCAGCTGCTCCCGGTCGGGTCCGGTCAGGAACTCGATGGCGGCACGGGCCAGCGCGGCCACGAGCCGCACGGCCGGATCGCCCTCGCCCGACCGCAGCCGGACCGTGGGCGCCCCTCCGGGCGGCCAGTCCAGCTGCGGTGCGACGGACTCCAGCGCGGCGGCCGCATTGAGGTGGGCCAGGGCCTCCTCCATCGGCATCAGGGCGCGTGCATCCGCAGGACTGGCCGGGGCGGGGCTCACCGCGCGTGCGAACAACGCCCGGACCGCCCGCCGCACACCGGTGACCCGCCGCCGGAGTTCCTCGTCGGCCTCGAAGCCGGCGGGGACGACGCTGTCCGGCAGGCCGGCCTGCTCCCGGATCCACCGTGTCGTCCCCTGAACCGTGGTCAGGTCGTCGGCGACGCCGCCGCTGCCGTCGTGGCGGATCGTGCTCGCCAGCTCCAGTGCCGGCCGGCTCTCCATGAGGCGTCCCCTTCCTTCTTCCCGGTCCCCGGACGGCAGCCACTTGATCACATCCGCCCGTGCGCCCTAAAGTCATCTAACGGATAGCACGTAATTTACCGTTAGACATTCTGGGGGGACCATGGCGGCACTGCTCGCCCACATCAGTGATCTGCACCTGGACGGCACCGACAGGGCCACCCGACGCGCCACCCGCGTCATGGACCACCTCAGGGCTCTGCCACGCCAGGTCGACGCGCTCCTGGTCACCGGCGACATCGCCGACCACGGCGACGAGGCCGAGTACGAGGAAGCGGCCCGGATCCTGTCCGCCCCCTTCCCGGTGCTCACCTGCCCCGGCAACCACGACGCGCGTGCGGCCTACCGCAAGGTCCTGCTCGGCAGGGCACCCGCCCAGGACCCGGTCAACGAGGTCCACCACATCGCCGGCACCGCGATCCTGATGTGCGACTCCACGATCCCCGGGCGCGACGAAGGGCGCCTCGACCCACAGACCCTCGCCTGGATCGAGGCCCGCCTCGCCGACCTGCCGCAGGACACCCCCGCCCTGATCGCCTTCCACCAGCCGCCGGTCGACCTGCACCACCCGCTGGCCGACGGCTCCCGGCTCGAACAGCCCGGGCAGCTGGCCGAGCTGCTCGACGCACACCCCCGTGTCGTCGCGGTGCTCACCGGCCACGCCCACACGGCGGCCGCCTCCACCTTCGCCGGACGCCCGCTGATCGTCGGACCGGCCGTCACCTGGACCCTGCGCATGCCCTGGGAGGGCGACGACCCGGCCGACCGCGACCAGCCGCCCGGACTCGCCTTCCACGTCCTCGACAACGACCGGCGCCTGACCACCCACTACCGCGTCGTGCTCTGACCGGCCCCCCACCCGGGCCGCGACATCGCCGCCGAAGGTGCCGCGAGCGGCAGCGCGGCGGGCGTGACACGTCCCACCGTTCGGGATGATGCGTACTGTGCGCGCACCTGACGGCACAATGGGCTCATGCCGATACCCAGCCGTGCCGCCCTCGTCGAACATCTCGTCCGCACCCGTATCGCCGGTGACGTCGCCACACCCCGCGACAACAACCTCTCCCACTACCGCAAGCTCGCCAACGGCGACCGTCACTACTGGCTCGGGCTGGAGCTCGGCGACCGGTGGAGCGACGAGCAGGACGTACTGGCAGTGATGGCCGAGCGGTGCGGGGTCAGCGACGACCCCGGGCACCGGCATGGTCAGGACACCATCGACCCCGAGCTGACCGTCGACGCACTGGAGCGGATGGCGGCCCGGCTGCGCAAGGCCGCCGCCGGGCAGGAGCGCGTGCTGTTCGCGACCGGGCACCCCGGCGGGCTGCTGGACGTGCACCGCGAGACCGCCGCCGCGCTGCGGGCCGCCGGGTGCGAGATCGTACGGATCCCGAGCGGCCTGATGGCGGACGAAGGCATGGTGTTCCAGTTCGCGGACGTCGCCGTGCTGGAGCGCGGCGCGACCCTGTGGCACACCCACTCGCCCGCACCGATGGCCGCGATCCTGGACGGACTGGAGCGTGAGGGCAGACCGCAGCCCGATCTTGTCGTCGCCGACCACGGCTGGGCGGGCTGCGCAGGCCAGCGCGGCCTGGACGCCGTCGGGTACGCCGACAGCAACGACCCCGCCCTGTTCATCGGTGAGGCGGAGGGCACCCTTCAGGTGACGGTCCCGCTCGACGACCACGTCACGGACCCGCGCTTCTACGACCCCATGACCGCCTACCTGCTGGACGCGGCGGGACTCAGCTCCTCCGAGTGACCCATGGGGGACGTCACTCGGAAGGGCTCAGCCCCGCCGGGTGACCGGCGGGGGCGTTCGACGGCGGCCCCGACGCGGGGCAGCGCCGCGCGCGGTGATGCGGCCCGGGCCGCCACTCGCGCCGGCTGCCGCGCACCACGCGGTACGTGCTCCCCAGCAGCACCGCGACCATCGCGCCCCGCGCCCTGGCGTGCCGTCCCGCCGGCGATCCACAGTGCGCGCTCACCTTCCGGGGCCTTCGCCCCGGGCGGCGGTCCCGGCCGCGTCGTACGACAACTCGCCGTACAACGGTTCCTCCTCGGCCGTCCGCTCTGCGCTCACCGGACCGTTTCCCTTCGGCGGCCGGCTCGGCGGCCGGACGGCGTTCCCGGGTGTGCGTGGTCCCGGGGGGTTGGTCGAAGCCCCCGGGGGATCCCCGTGGCGCTTGTGGCGTTCTAGGATCTGCAACCAGGCTCGCAGCCGTCGCCGCCACATCGCTCAGACCACAGGACGACCTTTGCACTACGACTTGAGGCCGGTTCACGTCCTGGTCGTCGACGACGAGGAACTCGTACGCACCGCACTGCAGCAGGTCCTGGATCTAGACGACCAGGTCACCGTCGTGGGCACCTGCGACGGGCCCGACGCCCTCGACACGGTCCGCGCCCTGGCACCCGACCTGGTCCTGCTGGACATCGACATGCCGTCCGCCCACGGCCTCGACGTGCTGCGCACGCTCAAGGCCCTGCCCACCCCGCCCGCCGTCGCGATGCTCACCGCCCTCGACACCGCAGACCACCTCGACCGGGCCCTGCGGGGCGGTGCGTCCGGCTTTCTGCTCAAGACGATGGAGCCACGTCTGTTCGCCGACGCCGTGCGGCTGCTCGTCGCGGGCGGCGTGATGTGCACGCCGCCCGGCAGCGCGGCCGTGCTGGCCGGATACGCGGCGAAGGCCCTGCTGCCGGACCCGCCCGTCCTTCCCGGCCACCTGGACACCCTCACCGAGCGGGAGCGGGAAGTGCTGGCACTGATCGCCGCCGGGCTGTCGAACGCCGACATCGCGGCGCATCTCGGCATGGGCGTGACGACGGTGAAGACGCACATCGGCGCGCTGAAGCGGAAGCTCGCCGTCGACAGCCGCGTCGGACTCGCCTCCGTGGTCCACCGGTCGGCCGCGCCATGAGGCCGGGCTCCTTCCGGACGTGGGCCGTCGAAGGCCTGGTCGTTGCCGCCGCCGTGGCCGAGGCGCTGGCGACACGGTCCGCGCTCCCCGGCTGGATCTTCCCCGCCGCGCTGACCGTGGCGGGCGTACTGCCCATGCGGCGCCGCTTCCCCCGCACGATCATGCTCCTCGCCCTGCCGACCCTGGCCACCGGTGTGCTGTGGATCCCGGCGCTGGCCGCGCTGCACGCCCTCGCCATGTCCGAACGGCGCCGCCGCGAGGTGGCCGCCGCCGCGGCGGCGGTCGCCGTGGTGTCGTTCGTGCCGTGGCGGTACCTCGACAGCTACCCGTGGTCGATGCCGGACATCACCCTGGGCCTGCTGCTCTCCGGGCTGCTGGCGGTCGCGCCCGCCGCGCTGGGCCTGCTCGGCCGAGCCCGCCGCGAACTCGCCGCCCGTCTCGCCGAACTGGCCCTGTCCCGGGAGCGCGAGCACCGGTACGCCGCCGAGCAGGCGGCACTGCGGGAACGGGAGCGGCTGGCCCGGGACGTCCACGACACCGCCGCCCACCACCTGAGCCTGATCAGCCTTCGCTGCACCGTACTCGCCGCCGCGGCGGACTCCCCCGGCTTCCGCGTGGAGGCCGAGGCGCTGGGCGAGCTGAGCAGACACGCGGCGGCCGACCTGCGCCAGGCGATCCGCCACGAGAACCCGGGCCTGGCACAGCTCCCCGAACTTGTCGCAGCCGCGGGCGAGGGCGTACGCGCGGACCTGGCCCGAGCGGACCTCACGGGCTGCCCGCCGGAGATCCAGCACACCGCCTACCGCATCGTCCAGGAGGCACTGACGAACGTGCGCCGCCATGCGCCGGGTGCCCGGACCGACGTCGCGGTCCACCGCGCACCCGGCACCCTGCGCATCTCCGTCCGCAACGGTCCACCGTCCGTGCCCGGCCTGCGCTCCGAGCCGGGCGGCGGTCAGGGGCTGCCGGGTCTGAGAGCGCGCACGGCGGCCCTCGGCGGCACTCTCACCACGGCCGCCGCGCCGGACGGCGGCTTCGCCCTCGACGCGGTGCTGCCGTTGCCGGCGCCGGCCTCGTGGTGATCACCGCGCACCCGCCTGCCGCCTGATCCCCGCCCGGTCTCTCAGCCGCGCCACCGGCCGCGTACGAGGCCGTACGCGCCGGCCGACAGCAGGCCGAACTCCGCGCACCGCAGCGCGATCGTGCCGTACAGCGGCGTATCGTCCCCGAGGCCCGCGACCTCCATCTGCTCGGCGGCGAGCACGGCGAAGGTCAGCACGATCAGCGCGATGCCGCCCGTGACCCACAGGATGCGGGCCGTACGGGTCGCGGGTGCCTTCATCCGCTCGGAGCCGTCGTCCGCCCCGATGTCGTCGGGGGCGTAGTCGGCAAGCACGTGCTCGGCCCTCTCTCCGGTGCGCTCGCCTGGACGGACGTGTCCACACGGTCAGTCGTCCGAGCGTCAGGACGAGGTGTGCGGAACGCGGACCACGCCTTCCTGGATCACCGAGATCGCGAGCCGTCCGTCCTGGGTGTAGATCCGCGCCTGGCCCAGGCCACGGCCGCCGGACGACGACGGCGACTCCTGGTCGTACAGCAGCCATTCGTCCGCGCGGAACGGCCGGTGGAACCACATCGCGTGGTCCAGGGACGCGCCCACCACGTCACCGACCGCCCAGCCGCCGCGGCCGTGCGCGAGCAGCACAGAGTCCAGCAGGGTCATGTCGGAGACGTACGTCGCGAGGCAGACGTGCAGCAGCGGATCGTCGGCAAGCTTGCCGTTCGCGCGGAACCACACCTGGGAGCGGGGCTCGCGGGGCTGCCCGAACTCGCCGTACGGCGGCTCGTCCACGTACCGCAGGTCGACCGCGGCGCGTGCCTCGATCATCCGCTGCACCGTGTCGGGGTGGACGAACCTGTCCTTGTACCGCGGCAGGATCTCCTCCGCCGTCGGCAGCGTCTCCGGGGCCGGGGCGGGCGGCATCGCGGCCTGGTGCTCGAGTCCTTCCTCGTACGTCTGGAACGACGCCGAGAGATGGAAGATCGGCGCACCGTGCTGCACGGCGACGACCCGGCGCGTGGTGAAGGACCGGCCGTCCCGGATGCGGTCGACCGTGTAGACGATCGGTGCGCCCGGGTCGCCCATGCGCAGGAAGTACGCGTGCAGCGAGTGGGCCGTGCGGTCGTCGGGCACGGTGCGGCCCGCGGCGACGAGCGCCTGGGCCGCGACCTGTCCGCCGAAGACACGGGGCACGATTGCCGAGCGTGACCGGCCCCGGAAGATGTTCTGCTCGATCTGCTCCAGGTCGAGCAGATCGAGCAGATCGTCAAGTGCTGAGCTCATGGAAGGAACGTACAGAGCTTGCTTACAGACCCATGTCCTTGGCGATGATCGACTTCATGACCTCGCTGGTGCCGCCGTAGATGCGGTTGACGCGGTTGTCGGCGTAGAGGCGGGCGATCGGGTACTCGTTCATGTAGCCGTAGCCGCCGTGCAGCTGGAGGCAGCGGTCGATGACGCGGTGGGCCACCTCGGTGCAGAACAGCTTCGCGGAGGCGGCCTCTGCGGGCGTGAGCTCACCGGCGTCGAGGGCCTCCAGGGAACGGTCGGCGACCGCCTCGGCGGCGTCCACCTCGGCCTGGCAGGCGGCCAGTTCGAACTTGGTGTTCTGGAAGGACGCGACGGTCTTGCCGAAGACGGTGCGCTCCTGCACGTACTGCTGGGCGAACCGGACGGCGGCCTTGGCCTGCGCGTACGCGCCGAAGGCGATGCCCCAGCGCTCGGAGGGCAGGTTCGCGCCGAGGTAGTAGAAGCCCTTGTTCTCCTCGCCGAGCAGGTCCTCGACCGGGACCTTCACGTCGACGAAGGCCAGCTCCGCGGTGTCGGAGGTGCGCAGGCCGAGCTTGTCCAGCTTGCGGCCGACGGAGTAGCCCTCGGACTTGGTGTCCACCGCGAACAGGGAGATGCCGAAGCGGCGGTCGTCCTCGCGCGGGGCGGAGGTGCGCGCGCACACGATCACGCGGTCGGCGTGCACGCCGCCGGTGATGAAGGTCTTGGCGCCGTTGAGGACGTAGTGCGTGCCGTCCTCCGAGAGCTTCGCGGTGGTCTTCATGCCCGCGACGTCGGAGCCGGTGCCCGGCTCGGTCATCGCCAGCGCCCACATCTCCTCGCCGGTGACGAACTTCGTCAGGTAGCGCTTCTTCTGCTCGTCATTGGCGAGCATCTTGATGTAGGGCAGGGCGAGCAGCACATGCACGCCGGAGCCGCCGAAGTTCACGCCCGCACGCGAGGTCTCCTCGTAGAGCACGGCCTCGAACTTGTGCGTGTCCAGGCCTGCGCCGCCGAACTCCTCGGGGACGTTGATGCCGAAGACACCCAGCTCACCGAGCTTGTAGTAGAAGTCGCGAGGCGCCTGGCCGGCCGCGAACCACTCGTCGTAGACGGGCACGACCTCAGCCTCGATGAAGGCCCGGATGGTCTCCCGGAACGCCTCGTGGTCCTCGTTGAAAACGGTACGGCGCACGGACGCCTCCTCGTGACTGTGTGGTTACCCTGGATGTCTAAGCGCTTGCTCAGTCCTAAGTTACCCGGCGGTTCGCAGGCCTGTCCAGAGTGAGGATGAGCACGTCCCCCGGCGCCGGCGGTGTGGCGCGGGGCCTCGATGCGCCCGATCCGCGGCATCGGGGTGGCCGCGTGACCGGCCCGGGCGGCAGGCATGGTGCGACTGCTCCCCTGGGGCCGGACGGGAGGGCAGGCTCCGCTGTCCCATCGGCGGCGGGGCCGCAACCGTGTCCCGCGTCGCAGGCGACGCCGAAGCCGTCCAGCCCGGTACGGCCGCCGACCTGATCGGCCGTGTCTCCGGCATGCTCCCGCTCGCACGGTCACCCACGCCCGGCCACGCCGCGTGGTGGTCCGCACGGCCGGGACGCGGCGTGACGTATGCCGGATCGCGCAGAGCCGGGGTCGCGTCGTCTTCCGGCTCAGCCCGGGGCGAGCGGCGGCTGCCCCGGCTGCGGGTCCTCGCCGTCGTAGGCCGCGAGTGCTGACTGGCGGCATTCCAGCAGCTCACCCAGATCCTCGGCGGTCACGTGCTCCTGTGCCAGCTTCACCGTGGCCCTCCCTTCCAGCGCGGCCCACGCATGCCGGGCGCGTTTGTTGGCCCTGCACCTGGTCGCGCTCCGGAGGAATCCCGCCCCGGCGGTGAACCCGGCGGAGGCCAGGGCGAGCAGGGCAGCCGGAATGCGCGCGTCTGCCGTGGCCAGTCCTGTCGCTCCTGCCGTGCCGGCCAGCAGGGCCGCGGGGAAGCCGAGGACGACGTCGGCCTTGGCCCAGAACTCCGCCCGCCGGTGGGCGAGGTCCTTCTGCCGGGTCGCCTCGCCGCGTAGCCGCTCGAGCTCGGCCCGCAGGCGGTGGGCCGGTTCGTCCGGGGGGAGTTGCGCCGGCCCGACAGTGGTGGTCGTCATACCTGGATTCCAACACAGCTGTTGGTCAAGGGACTTGGCTTTTCTCGACAGCCTTGTCACGCCTCCGTGGTGGGCTCCCGCCAGATGGCCGGACGTCCGGACAACCCACTGTGGTCGCGGACAGCGGCGTGGATCCGCTGCCGTATGCCTGAGATGGCCGGCCGCGCGGGTTCCCCGACGGGTCGCCACCGTGGACGGTGAAGCCGCCGCGAGCGTGGATGCCGAAAGGGGCGCAGCCGTACGTCTCGGCGTCAGCTGTGGCGAAGCGCGAACCAGAGCTCCATCCGTACATCCGGGTCGTCCAGGTCGTCGTCCAGCAGCGCCGCGCAGCGCGCGATGCGCTGGCGCACCGTGTTGCGGTGGACCTCCAGCGCAGCGGCCGTACGGTCCCAGCTGCCGTGCAGGGACAGCCAGGTGCGCAGGGTCTCGACGAGCGCGGGGGAGTCGCCGAGGGGAGCGAGACGCTGCAGGGCCTCGTCCGGCGACGGCAGCCCGGCCAGGGTGGTCTCCCGGTGCCTGACGAGCGCGGCCCGCGTGGCGATCGCCCGGCGCACCGCCCGTGCGGCCTGGGTGTCGGCGGCCGCCAGCTCGTCGGGTCCCGCGGGCGCGCTGACTCCGAGCGTCCAGCCGGGCCGGGGTGTCACCTCGCGGCCGGCCCGGAGCAGGATCCGCACGTCACCGTCCGCGTCCGGGTCGACGAGGGAGCTGCCGAGTGCGGCACCGAGCGCGGATGCGGCGAAGGGCGTGCCCCGGCCGCCCCGCGCGCGGACCACCGTCCACGGTCCGGGGCCGAGCAGCCCGGCAGCTTCGGCGGGGCTCGCGCCGAGCAGCAGCCGTACGAGCGCGGTGCTCCGGTCGGTGGCGGCGGCGCCCTGGTGCGGGGCGGTGAGCAGCGAGAGCAGCACCACGGCCACACCGGCGACGGTGTGATCGCCGGCCTCCCGGGCAGGCGCGGCAAGTCCCAGCACGAGGCCTTGGCTGCCGCCGAGGGCGTAGGCGGACAGATGCGTGTCGGAGGGGCCCCCGGGCCCGGCAGCGCCTACGGGGACCCCCGAGGAGGCCCGGGTGGCGGAGGGTGCGCCCGCCGCGCCCCCCGCTGCGCGGGTGCCGCTCCCGGTGGTGGCCTCTGCGCCTGAGGCGGTGCCGGTCCTTCCGGGACGGGGACCGGACGTGTCGCGCGCGGCGGCGGCACCGGCGCCGGGCGCAGCAGTCGCGGCTTCGGAAGCAGCCCCTGCCCCGGAGGCGCCCCGTCCGGGGCGGGTCTCGCCGGCGGCGGGCTCGGCCGCGGCCGAAGAGCCCTCCCCGCCGGACGCCCCCGGTGACGGTGAGGTCACCGTGTCCGTCGCCGACGACGGGGCCGTGCGGGACGTGCCCGCCGAAGCCGTCGTATCGGCCGGCTGCGGGGGATTGACCACGCGCGCCAGCCGCGTGATGCCCGCCACCGCCTCCGGGGCGGGCGTGCGGCCCGCGGCGTGAAGCTGGGTGCCGTCCGGGCCGAGCAGGACCGCCCAGCCCCCCAGCCGCGCCGCCAGCTGGTGCAGCACCGCCGGGACCGGGTCGGGGCGGGCCGCCGCCGCGGCCAGGCCCTGCTGGGCCTGGGTCACCCGGCGCAGCTCACGGTGGCGGGCCTCCGCCATCAGCCGCCACACCGCTCGCGCGACCGCCGTGAACGTCGTCTGCGGCGGCACCTCGACCAGCGGCAGACCGTGCCGGTCGCACGCCTCGATCAGGTCGGGGGGCACCGTGTCGTACACCGGAGCGACCCCGAAGCCGAGCGCCGCCGCGCCCGCCTCGACGATCCGGGACACATAGCGGTCGGGATCCTTCAGCAGGACACCCGCGCTCATCAGCAGCTCGCCGCCGAGGAGATAGGGATAGGGGTCCGCCATCTCGGACGTGTGCACCATGTGAATGGCGATGGCGTCCTCGTCGTCCGGCCCGGCGATCCGGCGGAGCCCCAGCTCCGGGTCGGCCAGCAGTGAGGCCAGCGAGATGGGTGGGTTGGGCGGGGCTGCTGCGGGCTCCGGCATGGACAGTCCATCCATCGGCGGGATGAAGAATAGATAAAACGTACACTTCTGCGTCCCTTTCCAGCCACCTACCGTCGACTCCCAACAGCAGTGCCGCGCACTGACCCGGAGACCGCGGGGGACGAGACGAAAGGAATGCCGATGGCTGTCGACTATGCAGTGATCGTCGTCTATCTGGCCGGCATGCTCGGCATGGGCTGGTGGGGCATGCGCCGCGCCAAGTCCAAGAGCGAGTTTCTGGTGGCGGGCCGCCGGCTCGGCCCCTCGATGTACTCCGGCACCATGGCCGCCATCGTGCTCGGCGGCGCATCCACCATCGGCGGCGTCGGCCTCGGCTACAAGTACGGGCTCTCGGGCGCCTGGATGGTCTTCACCATCGGCCTCGGCCTTCTCGCCCTCTCCATCTTCTTCTCCGCGCGCATCGCGCGGCTGAAGGTCTACACCGTCTCCGAGATGCTCGACCTCCGCTACGGCGGCAAGGCCGGTCTGATCACCGGTGTCGTGATGTGGGCCTACACGCTGATGCTCGCGGTCACCTCGACCATCGCGTACGCCACGATCTTCGACGTCCTCTTCGACATGAACCGGACCGTCGCGATCATCCTCGGCGGCTCGATCGTCGTCGCCTACTCCACCCTCGGCGGCATGTGGTCGATCACCCTCACCGACATGGTGCAGTTCGTCGTCAAGACGATCGGTGTGCTGCTCCTGCTGCTGCCCATCGCCGTGATCAAGGCCGGCGGATTCGCCGAGATGAAGGCGCAGCTGCCCACCGAGTACTTCGCACCGCTCGGTATCGGCGGTGAGACGATCTTCACCTACGTCCTCATCTACACCTTCGGCATGCTGATCGGACAGGACATCTGGCAGCGCGTCTTCACCGCGCGCAGCGACCGCACGGCCAAGTGGGGCGGCACCGTCGCCGGTACGTACTGCCTGGTGTACGCGCTCGCCGGCGCCGTGATCGGCACCGCGGCCAAGGTCCTCTACCCGAAGCTGCCCAACGCGGACGACGCCTTCGCCACCATCGTCAAGGACGAACTGCCCCTCGGTGTGCGGGGCCTGGTCCTCGCCGCCGCGCTCGCCGCGGTGATGTCCACCTCGTCGGGTGCCCTGATCGCGTGTGCCACCGTCGCCAACAACGACATCTGGTCGCGGCTGCGCGGCGCCGTCACCCCCCGCGCCGACGGCGAGGCGCACGACGAGGTCAAGGGCAACCGGATCTTCATCCTGGTGATGGGCATCGCCGTCATCTGCATCGCGATCGCGCTCAACAACGTGATCGAGGCGCTGACCGTCGCCTACAACCTGCTCGTCGGCGGACTGCTGGTCCCGATCCTCGGCGGGCTGCTCTGGAAGCGCGGCACCGTGTACGGCGCACTGTCCTCCGTCGTCGTCGGTGGCCTCGCGGTCATCACCCTGATGTGGAAGTACGGCATCCTCGCCAACGAGCCCGTCTACTACGGCCTGCTGGCCTCCCTCGCCGCCTACCTGATCGTCAGCCTGGCCACGCCTCCGACGGACCAGGCGGTCCTGGCCAACTGGCGCGAGCGCCTGGCGGGACGCGGCGGGTCCGAGGAGGACTCCGAGGCGGAGGCTCCGCTGGAGGAGGCGGGCAGTCCCGCAGCCGTACAGAGTTAAAGTCTTAAAACCGCATCGAAGCGCATTGAAGTGCAGGAAAGAAGGCAATTCTCATGAGCAGCAACGACACGCCGCGCGGCCCGATCGACTCGTCCCGTGTCCCGCGGTACGCCGGACCCGCGACGTTCGCCCGGCTGCCCCGGCTCGACGAGGTCGGCACCACCGATGTCGCCGTGGTCGGCGTTCCCTTCGACGCCGGGGTCTCCTACCGTCCCGGCGCGCGCTTCGGCGGCAACGCAATCCGTGAGGCGTCGAGGCTCCTGCGCCCCTACAACCCGGCGCAGGACGCCTCGCCCTTCGCACTCGCCCAGGTCGCGGACGCGGGCGACATCGCGGCCAACCCGTTCAACATCAACGAGGCCGTGGAGACGATCGAGGCCGCGGCCGACGATCTGCTCGGCACCGGCGCCCGCATGATGACGCTCGGCGGCGACCACACCATCGCGCTGCCGCTGCTGCGGTCGGTCGCCAAGAAGCACGGCCCGGTCGCGCTGCTCCACTTCGACGCGCACCTGGACACCTGGGACACCTACTTCGGAGCCGAGTACACCCACGGCACGCCGTTCCGCCGGGCCGTCGAGGAGGGCATCCTCGACACCGAGGCGCTCTCCCACGTCGGTATCCGCGGGCCGCTGTACGGCAAGCAGGACCTGACCGACGACGAGAAGATGGGCTTCGGCATCGTCACCTCCGCCGACGTCTACCGCCGTGGCGCCGACGAGGTCGCCGATCAGCTGCGCCAGCGCATCGGCGACCGGCCGCTCTACATCTCCATCGACATCGACTGCCTCGACCCGGCCCACGCCCCGGGTACCGGCACCCCGGAAGCGGGCGGCATGACCTCCCGCGAGCTGCTGGAGATCCTGCGCGGGCTCGCCTCCTGCAACCTCGTCTCCGCGGACGTCGTCGAGGTCGCCCCGGCGTACGACCACGCCGAGATCACCTCGGTCGCCGCGTCCCACACCGCGTACGAGCTGACCACGATCATGTCCCGCCAGATCGCGAAGGCGCGTGAGACGGGCGGGGCCAAGTGACGCACGACCACGACCTCGATCTGCGCCCCACAAAGGCGCAGACGGCGGCCGCGCTGAACCCGCCGGCCGGCCGCAACGGCGGTGACCTGGTCGTCGAGACCCTCGAGGGCCTCGGCGCGACCACCGTCTTCGGTCTGCCCGGCCAGCACGCGCTCGGCATGTTCGACGCCCTGCGCCGCTCGAAGCTCGACTACGTGGGCCTGCGGGTGGAGAACAACGCGGGCTTCGCCGCCGACGCCTACGGCCGCGTCACCGGCCAGGCCGCCCCTCTGCTGCTGTCCACCGGACCGGGCGCGCTCATGTCGCTGGCCGCACTGCAGGAGGCGGCCGCCGCCTCCGCGCCCGTGCTCGCCATCGGCAGCCAGGTCCCCACCGCCGGGCTCGGCGGCGGCCGGCACGGCTATCTGCACGAACTGCGCGATCAGCAGGCCTCGTTCCGCGACATCGTGAAGTCCGTGCACACCGTGCGCGCCGCATCCCAGATACCCTCCGCGATCGCCGCGGCCTGGGAGTCGGCGCTGACGGCCCCGCACGGCCCGGTGTGGGTGGAGATCCCGCAGGACGTGCTGCTGGCCGAGACGATGCTTCCGGTGGTCACGGCGCTCGACGCGACCCCGGACGATGTCCTCCCGCGCCCCGAACTGACCGCCGTGGCGGCCGACCTGCTGTCGCGCGCCGTGCGCCCCGTGATCATCGCGGGCGGTGGCGTCGTACGCTCCGACGCGTCCGGCAAGCTGCTGGCGCTGGCGGAGAAGCTGGACGCCCCGGTCGTGACGACCTTCGGCGGCAAGGGCGCGTTCCCCTGGGAGCACCCGCTGTCGCTGCAGTCGTGGCTCGAGGACCGGCACACGACGGACTTCCTCGAGGCCGCCGACGTGCTGCTGGTGGTGGGCTCGGGCCTCGGCGAACTGTCCTCGAACTACCACACGTTCGCCCCGCGCGGCAGGGTCGTCCAGATCGAGGCGGACCTCGGCAAGCTGGAGTCCAACCATGCGGGCCTCGGTATCCACGCGGACGCGCGACTCGCGCTCTCCGTGCTGCTGGAGACCGTGACCGAGCGCGAGGACCCGTCGGCGGCCGACGCCGTGCGCGACGTGCTCTCCCGAGTGCGCGAGCGGATCGCGTCCCAGGAGCTCACGCTGGAGCAGCGGGTGCTGGCCTCGGTCCGCGACGCGCTGCCGGACACGTCTCCCAGCTTCTGGGACATGACGATCCTGGCGTACTGGGCCTGGTCGGCGTTCGACGCCCGCCACCCGAACACGATGCATTCGGCCCAGGGTGCGGGCGGCCTCGGCTACGGCTTCCCGGCCGCCCTCGGCGCGGCGGCGGCCGACCCCACCCGTCCGGTCCTCGCCGTTTCCGGCGACGGCGGCGCGATGTACTCGATCGCGGAGCTGGCGACGGCCCGCCAGTACGACTTCCCCGTCACCTGGCTGATCGTGGACGACGGCGGCTACGGCATCCTGCGCGAGTACATGACCGACGCCTTCGGTGAGGCGACGGCGACGGAGCTGTCCCGGCCGGACTTCGTGGCGCTGGCGGAGTCCTTCGGCGTCCCGGCGACGCGCACAAGCGTCGAAACGCTGACGGAGGACCTGGAGAAGGCCTTCGCGGAGCCGGGCCCGTCGGTGGTCGTACTCCCCGCAGTCCTGCGGATGTTCGCCCCGACGCACGCGTAGTCCCGGCCCAGGCCTCGGTGACCACCCGGCCCCGCCGTTCCCCTCCCCCGGGGCGGCGGGGCCGGGCCCTTTTGCCTCGCTTCCGCCGTCCGCATCAGCCTTCCGCCGTGACGGTGGTGTCGGCGAACGAGTGGTGCTCGTGCGAGACGACCCAGCGGCCCTGCTCCTTGCGGAGCCCGACGGTGAGGCGGAGGCGGTACTCGGGGTGCTCCGCGAGCTCCTGAGGGGTCCCGCAGCGCAGCAGGGCGTACGCGAAGGCGGTGTCCTCGCCGGCGGTGACGTCGAGGGACAGGATGTCGAACACCGCGCCCTTCGCCTGCCACTCGAAGAAGGGCGGCCATGTCCGGCGGTAGGCGTCGCGGCCGCGGACGCCGTCGTGGGGCGGCGGCACGTCGAACATCACGATGTCCTCGGTGTGGTCCGCCAGGACCCCGTCCAGGTCGCCCTTGTGGACCGCTGCCGCCCACTGCTCGATCAAGGTCCGGATCTGCTCTTCGTCGCTGGTCATGGCTCGGCTCCTCATCCAGATCGGGTACAGGGAAGACTCCCCTCCGCACCGGAAGTCATCGCCGGCAGCTCACCAGTCCCGCCATTCGCCCGCGATGTCGTCGGCATCCTTCCCGTTGCGCGCGGCGAGGGCGGCGACGTCCACGCCGTGGCCGGTGAGGACGCCGTCGATGTACTCGCACAGCTCCTCGCGCTCGATGGTGCAGTACGCGCCGTGCTCCTCGTCGATGCCGTTGAGGGCGAGCGCGACCCGTTCGACGGCTGCGAGCAGCTGCGCGTCGGACGCCGGCCTCAGGGCGTGTATCTCGGCCTCGTACGCCTCAAGGACGGCATCGGTGGCGTCCAGCAGGGCAGGTGTGCAGAGCTCGGCGACGTCCGCGTCCCCGGAGGCCTCGGCACGCCATGCTGTCGATGGTCTGTCCGTCATGCCGCGACCGTACCGCCGGGCACCGACAACCCGACGTCACCTCGACGTCACCTCAGCAACTCACCGTGCGCGTCCGTGCACTTGGTCATCTGCTGGGCGTAGCCCTCGTCGAACGCGGTTCGCTGCCGGCCGTCGAGATATCCTGGCAGCCGGCCCCTGGGGGGTAGGAGGTCCGGTATCGACCGGAACAACTCCTCGGCGGCTGCACCGTACTTGTTCCCGCGACCGTGCGCTTTGAGCAGAAGCCGACCCGCTTCGTCCAGCAGATCCGGCAGGAACTTCGACGGGCTGGCCCGGACCTTGTCGTAGGGGCGCAGTGCTTCCAGCTTCCAGCGGGCGGCGCCCACGGCCCGCAGCGCCCGCAGCGTGGCGTACAGCTGACCGCACAGATGGCCGGGGCTCGGCCGGGCGTCAGGCATGCTCCTCCTCCGGTCCGACAACAGCCGTAGGTGCCTACCCAGCGAGCGCCCGCTCTAGGCTGCGGCGCATGGTGCTCCCCGCGCGAAGGGCGCACAGGATGTCGTTCACTGCCGGAGCGATCAGTTCGCCGGACGGCGTTCGAGGGTGGGCAGGTGGGCGACGACATTCGCGTGGAACCGGTCCACCGCGTCGTCGACGCTGCGGATGAATCCCGATTCAGCGCTACCGCGGGTGGCACCCATGCCCTTGAAGAGAGACAGACGGAAGCCCGCGATGCGCGAGCCGTCCTTGGGCAGCAGGTCGGCAGGCTCGGGTCGAAGACGCTCCAGCGTTCCCCGAGGGCCGTTGCCGCCCTCGACAAGAGTCTCGACGTGGAGATCCGCCGGTGCCTCGTTCAGCAAACGTAGGAGGCGCTTGGCCGAGGTCAGCGGGTAGCTGCCCTCCGGGGGCTCGATGTCGATGGAGGTACGCAGCTTGCCGGTTCGCAGGTCGGCGACGATCGCGAGGACGCCCGGCGTGCCGTCGATGCGCAGCTCGGCGGTCAGCCGCCCGTCTTCACACAGGCGATCGGCCAGCGCGACGCGTCGGCTGTGCGGATCCGTGCCTCGCTTGGCGCGTTGCACAGGCAGGGCCTTCTGCCCCAGTTCGCCGCCGAGGCGCAGACATACCTGACGGATGAGCTGCTCCCAGCTCTCCACGACCTCGACAGCACGCTGATCGCCCTGGCACAGCGTCTCCGTGTCGATGCCGTTGCGTACGGGTACCCAGGCAGGGCCCATGTTCTGGAAGCCATGGCAGCCGGAGTTCTCGTGCTGGAGGTAGTGGAGCAGTTCGTGCAGGAGCCAGGCATGAGCCGCATTGCCGACGCCCTCGTGCCGGATGAGCATCTGGGCCTGATGGGCCACTTCGGCCCAGGAAAGATGCCACAGGGTGACCTTGTGCTTGCGTCGTCCGTCGGTCTTGATGTCGACCAGCGGGCTGCCTTCGAGGGCTACGTCGTTGGACAGGGTGATCACGGCCTCGTACCCACGGCGGGCTGCGATGTCCATGTAGTTCTGGACCTGATCGGACCTGAGCGGGTTTCCGTTGGTCTTCGTCTCGATCAGGGCGGTCCACAGCTTGCCCGCACGCTCCACGCGGATCACGCCGTCGGGGCGCTTCGGGGCGTCGCCGTGCGGCAGTGTGACCTCGACGAAGCTCTGCATGCGACCGGCCGGTGCGCCGAAGCCGGCGGTGAGCCGGCGCCCGAACTCGGGTACCTCGGTCATCACCGAGAGCAGTACAGAAGTGGCCCGCAGTTCACGTTCCTTGTCGCTCTTGAGCGATGGCGCGGGGAAGAGCCGAGCATGCTTCCACGAGTCGTTCTCGGCGAGAGACTGCTTGGGCGCCTTGGGCAGCGTCACCTTCTTCTTGGCGGTGCGCGGACCGCGTGGGCGCGCCACTGGCGCATCGGGCGTCCGGCTCGTGGCGTCGGCCTGAGAGGGGATCGCCACCGGCCCCGCAGCGGCCGAGGGCGCCTGCACGGCCGACTCCGGCGGCGCGGCTGCGACCTCCTCCGCGGCGTCCGCGCTCTCGTCGTCGACGGCGATACCGAAGTCCGTGGCCAGCCCCGCCAGTCCGGTTTCGTATCCCTGCCCGATGGCCCGGAACTTCCACTCCTCGGCCCGCCGGTACAGCTCGCCGAAGATGAACGCGCTCTCCACGCTTGCGTCGCTGATCGAGAACCCGAGCAGGGCCTCGCCCGTGCGGTCGGTGACGGTCACTCGCAGATCGTCCAAGTCCCCGAACGTGGAGCCGCCGTACTGACTCGCCGCCACGACGATGCGCTGCACGTCCTGCGGTACGGCGGTCAGGTCGAGGCTGATCCGGTCCTCGCTGCCGTTGTCGGTCGGTTGCTTGCCCAGCAACTGCACGCTGCCGTCCTGGGCCGCGGGGTTGTTGTAGAAGAAGAAGTCCGCGTCGTCGCGCACTTTGCCGTTGTCGTCCAGCAGCAGTACGGACACATCGGCGTCGCCGTCACCCGATGCGCTGCTCCAGCAGAGACTGACGACGACCGCACCGGCGTCGTCACTCAAGGCCGCCAGGCCGACATTGGATCCCTTGGCCATTTCGTGCATGCAGTCCCCCAGCCGTGCAGCCGCGTCAGGGCACGCCGAAGCGGCCGCAACACGTCGTTCTGTGACGTCAGTCGCACTCTGAGTGCGCACGAAGTGAACCGTAGCGCTCAAAGGCGGTGCGGGAGGAGATGATGTGAAGACTCGGTTCAATTCGGGACGACAGTGCACTCGGGGTTCGTGAGTGGGCTCAGTGATCGCCTGTCGGTCGGGGGACCAGGACCACGGGCGGACCCACCTCGGACCTGAGACCGGTGTTTGTTGCGGAGGGATGAAATCCGCATCCTCCGGCGTTGGTGCCTTCCGGAAGATCAGGTCCGAAATCCGACGGGGAGGCCCACGTGGCGGCAGAGCAAGGGTGGGGGCGGCGGCTGGCCGGTTATGCGTGGCGGTACCGGCGCAACGTGCTGCTCGCGCTCGGGTCGTCTCTCGTCGGCATGGCCGTCATGGCCCTTGTGCCGCTGATCACCAAGGTCGTCATCGACGACGTCATCGGGGGCGGTACCCGGTCGCTCGCTGTGTGGACCGGGCTGCTCGTCGCCGCCGCCGTGGTCATATACGTGCTCACCTACGTCCGCCGCTACTACGGCGGACGTCTCGCGCTCGACGTCCAGCACGACCTGCGCACCGAGATGTACCGGACCATCACCCGGCTCGACGGGCGGCGGCAGGACGAGCTGTCGACCGGGCAGGTCGTCGGGCGGGCCACCAGCGATCTCCAGCTCATCCAGGGTCTGCTGTTCATGCTCCCGATGACCATCGGGAACGTCCTGCTCTTCCTCATCTCCCTCATCGTCATGGCGTGGCTGTCCCTGCCGCTGACCCTGATCGCGATCGCTGTCGCCCCCGCCCTCTGGTACATCGCCAGGCGCAGCCGCACCCGCCTGCATCCCGCCACCTGGTACGCGCAGAGCCAGGCCGCCGCCGTCGCCGGTGTCGTCGACGGAGCCGTCGCCGGCGTGCGGGTGGTCAAGGGGTTCGGGCAGGAGGACCAGGAGACCGGGAAGCTCAGGGAGGTCGGGCGCAAGCTGTTCGCGGGACGGCTTCGGACCATCCGGCTGAACGCCCGCTACACCCCGGCCCTGCAGGCCGTACCCGCTCTCGGGCAGGTCGCCATGCTCGCGCTCGGCGGCTGGCTCGCCACCCGCGGCGAGATCACCCTCGGTACGTTCGTGGCCTTCTCCACCTATCTCGCGCAGCTCGTCGGTCCGGTCCGCATGCTCGCCGTGGTGCTCACCGTCGGCCAGCAGGCCCGGGCCGGAGTCGAGCGTGTCCTGGAGCTCATCGACACCGAGCCGACCCTGCGCGAGGGGACCAAGGAGCTGCCCCCGGACGCCGAGGCCACCGTCGAGTTCGACGACGTGAGCTTCGCGTACGAGGACGGCCGCCCCGTCCTCGACGGGTTCTCGCTCGAGATCCGGCCCGGCGAGACCGTCGCCGTCGTCGGTTCCTCCGGGAGCGGCAAGTCCACCGTCTCGCTGCTGCTGCCGCGCTTCTACGACGTCACCCACGGCGCGGTCCTCGTCGGCGGCCACGATGTGCGCGAGCTGACCTTCGACTCTCTGCGGGCCGCCATCGGGCTGGTGCCCGAGGACAGCTTCCTGTTCTCCGACACCGTGCGCGCCAACATCGCGTACGGAAAGCCCGGCGCGACGCAGGACGAGATCGAGACCGCCGCCCGCGCAGCCCAGGCGGACCGTTTCATCACCGAGCTGCCGGGCGGCTACGACACGAAGGTCGGCGAGCACGGCCTCACTCTCTCCGGCGGCCAGCGCCAGCGCATCGCCCTGGCCCGCGCGATCCTCACCGACCCCCGGCTGCTGCTCCTCGACGACGCCACCTCCGCCGTGGACGCCCGCGTCGAGCACGAGATCCACGAAGCGCTCAAGCAGGTGATGGCAGGGCGTACGACGCTGCTCATCGCGCACCGGCGCTCCACCCTCGGGCTCGCCGACCGTATCGCCGTCCTGGACGGCGGCCGGCTCGCCGACATCGGCACGCACGAGGAGCTGGAGCGGCGCTCGGCCCTGTACCGGCGGCTGCTGACCGACCCGGACGAGCTGGGCGGGGTGTCGCCCGGTCACCTGCCGGCCCGCCCGGCCCCGGAGCCGGACGAGGAGCGCACCGTACGAGACGAGCTCGAGGCCGAGTTCGACGTCGAGCGCGGCATCACCCCACGCCTGTGGGTACGCGACGAGAACGCGCAGGAGTCCGAGGAGCCCGGCGCCACCCCCGAACTGCTCGCCCAGGTCGCGGCGTTGCCCCCGGCCACCGACACCCCCGAAATCGACGAGGCCCGCGCCATGCGGCCCGAGCACGACGGCGCGCACGGCGAAGGCGGACGGCTGCGGCGCCTGCTGCGCGGCTTCGGGATGCCGCTGCTGCTCAGCCTGTTGCTGGTCGCCGTCGACGCGGGCATGGGCCTGTTGCTGCCGATCCTGATCCGGCACGGCATCGACGACGGCGTCGAGCAAGCCGCACTCGGCGCGGTCTGGGCGGCATCCGTCCTCGCGCTGGTCACGGTCGTGATCCAGTGGGCCGGGCAGATCGGCGCGATGCGGATGACGGGCCGCACCGGCGAACGCGTCCTGTACTCCCTGCGCCTGAAGATCTTCGCGCAGCTTCAGCGGCTCGGACTCGACTACTACGAGCGCGAGCTCACCGGCCGGATCATGACCCGGATGACGACGGACGTGGACGCCCTGTCCACCTTCCTGCAGACGGGCCTGGTCACCGCCTTCGTCTCGGTCGTCACCTTCTTCGGCATCATGGCCGCCCTCGTCGTCATCGATGTGCAGCTGGCCCTGGTGGTCTTCGCGACGCTGCCCGTCCTGATCGTCGGCACCTACTTCTTCCGAAAGCAGAGTGTGAAGGCGTACGAGCTGGCCCGCGAGCGCATCAGCGCCGTCAACGCCGACCTCCAGGAGTCGGTCTCCGGGCTGCGGATCGTGCAGGCGTTCCGCCGCGAGCACGACGGCGTCGACCACTACGCCGCCGGCAGTGACAGCTACCGTCAGGCCCGGGTACGCGGCCAGTGGCTGATCTCGGTCTACTTCCCCTTCGTCCAGCTGCTGGCGTCCGTCGCCGCCGCGGCCGTAATGATCGTCGGCGCGGGCCGGATCGAGGCGGGCACGCTCACCACCGGCGCGCTGGTCGCCTATCTCCTCTACATCGACCTGTTCTTCGCCCCCGTGCAGCAGCTCTCCCAGGTCTTCGACGGCTACCAGCAGGCGGCCGTCTCGCTCGGACGTGTCCAGGAGCTTCTCCAGGAGCCCACCTCGACCGCCGCGGCCCGGCAGCCGCGCGAGGTACGGGAGCTGCGGGGAGAGATCGCGTTCGACGCCGTGTCCTTCTCCTACGGCGACGAGGAGGAGGCGCTCACCGGCATCGAGCTGCGCGTCCCGGCCGGCCAGACGGTCGCCTTCGTGGGCGAGACCGGCGCGGGCAAGTCGACCCTGGTCAAGCTGGTCGCCCGGTTCTACGACCCGACGAGCGGTCGGGTCACCGTGGACGGCACCGACCTGCGCGAGCTGGACCTGACGGCGTACCGGCACCGGCTGGGCGTCGTCCCCCAGGAGGCGTACCTCTTCCCCGGCACGGTCCGCGACGCCATCGCCTACGGCCGCCCCGGCGCGAGCGACGCGGAGGTGGAGGCCGCGGCCCGCGCGGTCGGCGCGCACGACATGATCGCCACGCTCGACGGCGGATATCTGCACGAGGTCGCCGAACGGGGCCGCAACCTCTCCGCCGGGCAGCGCCAGCTGATCGCCCTGGCCCGCGCCGAGCTCGTCGACCCGGACATCCTGCTGCTCGACGAGGCGACCGCGGCGCTGGACCTGGCCACCGAGGCCCAGGTCAACCAGGCCACCGACCGCCTGACGGGCCGGCGCACCACACTGGTCGTCGCCCACCGGCTCACCACGGCCGCGCGCGCCGACCGGGTCGTGGTGATGGACCACGGCCGGGTGGTGGAGGACGGCACCCACGACGAGCTGCTGGAGCGGGGCGGCCAGTACGCCGCGCTGTGGCGGACGTTCATAGGGATGGGGGAGGACGAGCCCGCGACGGTGTGACGGGCAGGCGGGATGTGTGACGGCTCGGCGGTGTGACGGGCGTGAAACCTGGGACGTGAGCGGCGGCTGCCGTACAACCCTTCGAGTCGGGCGCGTGTCTCACGTGCGGAACCCGGTTCGGCCGGAGTTCGCCGTCCGTTCGTCCGCGCCTTACCTCGAGGGACCCGCATGCCCCACACCACGTCCGGCCGTCGCACGCTTCGCAGAACCGTCGGTGCCGTCGGTGTCCTTGCCCTGCTCGCGCTGGGCGGCACGCCGGCCCACGCCGAAGAGGCCGGGCCGGATCTGGCGGTCGGGCGGATCACCGCGCCCACGGGAGTGAAGCCGGGCACCGGCTTCGATGTGCCGGTCACCCTCACGAACAAAGGCACCGCGGCGGCGGACGGGGTCTGGGTCTCCTTCTTCGTGAGCCAAGGGCTGGGCCTGGAGCGAAAGTACTCCAACTGCCGGTACTACGAGGTGGGTTCGTTCGACGAGAGTCCGGAGCGGAGCGGGGTGCACTGCAGATTCGACCAGGCGGTGGAGCCCGGGAAGGTGTACGCGCTCGGGGAGGCGCTGACGGTGGACGCCCTGGACAACGCCCTCTACGAATCCGTCGGAGTGGAGGTCTCGGTCGGCAACCCCTTCCAGCCCGACTGGGAAGGCCCTCACGTGCCGGGCAGCGGGCCGGAGCTGAAGCTGGTCGAGCAGCCGGATGCAGCCCTCCCCGGCGAGGTGAACGAACGCACCTCGATGCGGGTGGATGTGGCGAACACGGCCGACTTCGGGGTCGAGGCACCCACGGTCCGCGCCCGCGTCGGGCAGACGGTCGCCGTCGACGTGAAGTTCGTCAACGGGGGCCCGGCATGGGTACGGTCGGAAATCTCCGTGGGGCGGGTCGATGTACGGTTCCCGGCCGGTACGACGGTGGTGTCCGTGCCTGGATTCTGCAAGTCCGACGAGCCGCGGCACTACACCTGCGGTCCGTACGACGCCTGGGTCGACGAGCACGGCGGGTGGCCGTACAAGTTCCGCGTGAAAATCGACAAGTTCGTGACGGGCGCCGAGGGCAAGGCGTCGCTCATCGGAGCGCCGTGGCGGTTCGACAAGAACGCGGCGAACGACACGGCGAAGATCGTGTTCGAGAACTCCGCGGCCACCACGACGGGCGGCGGCTCCGGCTCGGCCACGGGGGGCTCCGGGGGTGCGTCCTTGGGCGGATCCGGCTCCACCGGTGGTTCCGGCTCGACCGGCGGCTCGGGCTCCTCGTCCACCGGTGGTTCGGGTTCCTCGTCGTCGACCGGCGGTACGGGTGCGGCGACGACCGGCGGCAACCTGGCCTCCACCGGCTCGGACTCGGCCCTCCCGCTCGCCGGTGCGGCGGGCGCAGCGGTGGCCGTGGGCGGCGGCATCGTCCTCGTGATGCGCCGCCGTCGGGCTCAGCAGTAATCGGCGCCGTGTCCCCCGTCGGCGCGAACGCTTCGCCGAGGTACGGGAGTTGCCGTGCAACCTTTTTCCGTTGGCGGATGTCTCCGTTCAGCAAGCGTTTGCGGAGATGTCGCTGTCCATTTCCCGTGTCTCACAGAGGAATCGTTCACATGCCCCACACCCTGCCCGGCCGTCGCACCTCTCGCACCGCTGTCGGAGCCCTGAGCACCGTGGCGCTCATAGCCCTGGGGACCACGCCCGCGGCCGTCGCGGACGAGGTCGCACCGGATCTGCTCCTCGGAAAGATCGCCCCGATCGACGGCGTGAAGCCGGGCAGCAGCTTCGAGGTGCCGGTCACGGTCACCAACAAGGGCACGAAGGCTGCGGAGAAGGTCTGGGTCTTCTACTCCGTCACCCGGGGGCTCGACTATGCCGAACTGCCCTCCAACTGTGAGGCTCACCAGGTCACGTCGTACGACGAGATGACGGCGAAGTGGAACGCGGTCTGCGCGTTCGATCAGGCGGTGGAGCCCGGCGTCGTCTATGCGCCCGAGAAGCTGCTGTCGGTCAAGGCCCTGGACCGTGCGCTCTACGACGATCTGCGCGTGACCGTCTGGGACTACGCCCCCGGGCTGGACGACGCCGCCACGACGCCCGTGCGGGGAACCGCGCCGGCGGTGAAGCTGGTCGAGCGGCCCGGCGCGGACCAGGGCTCCAAGGACGCCGTCGACGTGCCGGTCACCTCCGTCAACACGGCCGACTACCAGGTGACGGGAGCCCAGCTGAAGGGCCGCGTCGGCGACACGGTCACGATGCAGGTGAAGTTCACCAACGCCGGGCCCGCCTGGGTGCTGCGCTCATGGGACGTGCCCTTCCGTGTCCTGATCACGCCGCCCGCCGGAACGTCGGTCGTGAAGCCCCACGGGTCCTGCGACGACAAGGACAAGCCCGGAACGTACAGCTGCGGTGTCGGCCAGCGCTGGGTGAACGAGGGCGAGGGTGCGTCCTACACGTTCAAGCTGAAGATCGACAAGAAGGTGCCGGGGGCCAAGGGCTCGGTCGTCCTCTCCGACGAGGCGCGGACCTTCGACAAGAACAAGGCCAACGACAGGGCCGACATCACGCTCGACGTGACGGGCGGCGGGTCGTCGACCGGCGGCTCCGGCGGCTCCACCGGCGGTTCGGGTGGCTCCACGGGCGGTTCGGGTGGTTCGGGTTCCATCGGTGGTTCCGCTGCCACCGGCGGCTCGGGCTCCTCGTCCACCGGTGGTTCGGGTTCCTCGTCGTCGACGGGCGGCACGGGTGCGGCAACGACCGGCGGCGACCTGGCCTCCACCGGTTCCGACTCGGCCCTGCCGCTCGCCGGTGCGGCGGCCGCCGCGGTGGTCGTGGGTGCAGGCGCCGTCCTCGTCGTGCGCCGTCGCCGGGCACAGAGCTAGCAGTCGCGTGGTTGCGGCGGCGTTTTCGAGCCGCCGCAACCAATCCCGCACCTCGCGCGTCGTACGCATGTGCGGGGGTAGCGGCAGAAGGAGCGGGCGTGTTCGATGGGGCGGTCGGCAAGAGGAACGGGCGACGACGCCGGGCCTGCTCGCGCCTGACGGCACTGCTGACGGCGGTGGCCGCCCTCACCCTGACCGGTCCCGGTCTCCAGCAGGCCGAGGCCGTCGCGCGCTGTCCCGGGCGGCTGGTGAAGAGCGTCCCGTTCACCACCGGCGAGCTGCGTGTCTACGAGCACCGGCAGTACGTCTGCGCCGTGACCCTCGCCAAGCGCCCCGGCATCAGGCGCCCCATGGCCGTCTCGCTCCAGGCCCGCGGTGGCCGGCCGGACAAGGACCGCGGGAGGTTCGTCCGCCAGGCCGGTCCCGTCACCGTGCACGCACTCAACCGCTGTGTACGCGCCACCGGTTCCGTCGCCGGAACCTCGCGCTCGACCGGCTGGATCCTGTGCTGAGCCGTGCCTCGGACAGCCTCTGAGGCCAACTGGGGCTGGCGGCCGGTGTATCGACCCGGCTAGGTTCACCCGCGACCGCTTGAGATCAAGGGGAGGGTGAATGCGCAAGGCGCTCAGATGGCTGCTGGCGCTCGTGGTGCTCATAGGCACCGTCAGCGTCGCCGGAGCCACGGCCGGTGCGGCTACCGCCGCCGAGCCGACGACCGGCACGGACATCAAGGACCGGATCCTGGCCATCCCGGGGATGAGCCTCATCGAGGAGAAGCCGTACCCGGGTTACCGTTTCTTCGTCCTCAACTACACACAGCCGGTGGACCACCGGAACCCGGGCAAGGGCACCTTCCAGCAGCGGATCACCCTGCTGCACAGGGACACCGCCCGCCCCACCGTCTTCTACACCTCCGGCTACAACGTGAGCACCACGCCGCGTCGCAGCGAGCCGACGGCCATCATCGACGGCAACCAGGTATCCCTGGAGTACCGATTCTTCACCCCCTCCCGGCCGGCCCCTGCGGACTGGTCCAAGCTGGACATCTGGCAGGCCGCCAGCGACCAGCACCGGGTCTTCAAGGCGCTGAAGAAGATCTACACCAAGAACTGGATCTCCACCGGAGCTTCCAAGGGCGGTATGACCGCCACCTACTTCGAGCGCTTCTACCCGCGCGACATGGACGGTGTGGTCGCGTACGTCGCGCCGAACGACGTGGTGAACAAAGAGGACTCGGCGTACGACCGGTTCTTCGAGAAGGTGGGCACCAAGGAGTGCCGCGACAAGCTGAACGCCGTGCAGCGTGAGGCCTTGGTGCGCCGCGAGCCGCTGGAGGCCATGTACGAGAAGTACGCCGCCGACAACGCCTACACCTTCACGACGGTCGGCTCCCTCGACCGGGCGTACGAGGCCGTCGTCCTCGACTATGTCTGGGGCTTCTGGCAGTACAGCCTGCTCGCCGACTGTGAGTCGATCCCCGTCGCGAAGACCGCGACGGACCAGGAGATCTGGGACAGCATCGACGCGATCTCCGGTTTCTCCTTCTACACCGACCAGGGCGTCGGCGCCTACACGCCGTACTACTACCAGGCGGGCACCGAGCTCGGTTCGCCGGACATCACGCAGCCGCACCTCAAGGGCCTGAGCCGCTACGGCTACCAGCCGCCGCGGAACTTCGTGCCGCGTGACATCCCGATGCGCTTCAAGCCGTGGGTGATGAGGGACGTCGACACCTGGGTTCGCCACAACGCCGACCGGATGCTGTTCGTCTACGGCCAGAACGACCCGTGGGGAGCCGAGCCCTTCCGTATCGGCAAGGGCGCCCGCGACAGCTACGTCTACACCGCGCCCGGCGCCAACCACGGCGCCTCCGTGAACGCGCTGGTGGCGGACGAGAAGGCGAAGGCCACCGCCGCCGTCCTGCGGTGGGCGGGCGTCGCCCCGGCCGCCGTGCAGGACGACCCGGCGAAGGCGAAGCCGCTGGCGAAGTCCGACGCGAAGCTCGACCGGCGTGACCTTGAGCGCGAGCCGTTGCTGCGCCCGTAACGCACTGTCAGCACCAGCTGGGACAGGGGCTGGGCCCGCCGGTCATCACCGGCGGGCCCAGCCCCTTCGCTGCGCTCCCCGTCAGTACCTCAGCCCGTGCCCGATCGGGTAGAGCACCTGCGACGGGTCGTCGGCGCGCTGCACCGGCACGGGCAGCCGGCCCCGCGGGCGGGTGCGGCCCGCGATCACCCGGACCGCCGCGCGCAGTTCGACATCGGTCCACGAGTAGGCCGCGAGTGCCGCGCCGACGCCGTTCAGCCGGGCGATGTCGTACGGATTGCGGATGGCGAGCGCCACCACCGGCACTCCTGTCGCGACAAGCCGGTCCACCAGCGTGCGCTGGGGGCTGGTCGCCGAGACGTTGTACGTGCCGACGACCACCACGTCCTTGCCGCTCGCCGCGGCCACCGCCTCCTCGATCTTCGCGCTGCTCGGCGTGATGCCGGTGGACAGCGCGGTCGCCGAGAAGCCCAGCTCGGTGAAGGCGCTCGCGAGCACCGTGGTCGGCGGTCCGGTCGTCCCGCTCGGGGATGCCGGATCGGCGCCGACGACCAGGAGGTTCGGCCGGCTGAGCCGGCTGAGCGGCAGCAGCCCTTCCGGGTTGGCCAGCAGCGTCGTGGTGCCCCCGGCGATCAGGTCGGCGGCTGCGAGATGGGCGGGGGCGCCGACCGTGCGGTCCACACCCCGGTGGGAGACGTACGGGTCGCGGAACAGCCCGAGCTTCTCCTTGAGGGTCAGGATGCGCAGGATCGATTCGTCGATACGGGCCACGCTGAGCTCACCGCTCTTCACCGCGTCGAGCACGGCGTTCCAGGCCACCGCGAGGTCCGGCGGATTGAGCAGCTGGTCCACGCCCGCGAGCAGCGCCAGCACCGGCACCCGGTGGTCGCCGTACTTGTCCCGTACGCCCTGCATGTTGAGCGCATCGGTGACGACGATGCCGGCGTAGCCCAGTTCCTCGCGCAGAATGCCGGTGAGGATCGGGCGGGAGAGCGTGGCGGGGTCGTTGCTCGGGTCCAGCGCCGGGAACTGGATGTGCGCCGTCATGATCGAGTCGATCCCGGCGGCGATCGCGGCCCGGAACGGCGGCGCGTCGATCTCGTCCCACTGCGCCCGGGTGTGGGTGATCACGGGGATGCCGGTGTGACTGTCCACGGTGGTGTCGCCGTGCCCGGGGAAATGCTTGGCGGTCGCCGCGATACCCGCGCCCTGGTAGCCCTTGACCTGAGCCGCGACCATCCTGGCGACGGCGGCCGGGTCCGCGCCGAAGGACCGCACGCCGATGACCGGGTTGGCCGGGTTGACGTTGACGTCGGCGACCGGCGCGTAGTTCTGCGTGATGCCCATCGCGGCCAGCTCGGCCCCGGCGAGTTGCCCCGCCATCTGGGCCGACACGCGGGACGCGCCGGCGCCCAGCGCCATGGCCCCCGGCATCAGGGTCGCCGGCTTGCCGACCCGGGCGACGATGCCGTGCTCCTGGTCGGTGGAGATCATCAGCGGTACAGGGGTGGGCTGAGCGAGCCCGGCCCGCTGGATGCCGTTGGACAGATCGGCGATCTGGTGAGGGTCACGGGTGTTGTGTGCCCAGGCGAAGTAGATGATGCCGCCGACGTGGTACGTGGAGATGAGCTCGGCCGCGGTGCGGACGCCCATCTCCTGGAGATTCAGATCGATGTCCGCCTGATCGGGGGCGGTGGCGGAGTGCCCGTACACCCGCATGACGAAGAGCTGGCCGACCTTCTCCTCCAGGCTCATCCGGGAGATGAGCCGCAGGAGCCGGTCGCGCCGGCTGGAACGGGCCGCCGCGGGGGACGCCGCGACGACCGCGCCCGCAGCGGCGGCGGTCGCGCTGAGGAGGGTGCGTCTGGAGAGGTTCCGGTCGTGCACTGGTGCTCCTTCCGGCCTTGCCCGACAAGGAAGTTGAAGGAAACTTCCAAGGAGTCACGGATATCCGGAAACTAACTGCCAGGTCAAGGCTCCGCGCAGAACCATCACCGATCCGGCTTGCCCTGGCGCTCATGCGGAAGCATCCGGAGCCACGAACCGGCCCGGACGCTTCGGGGCCGCGCGCGCTCAGGCCTGACGCGGCTGGACCGGCGATGACCCGGCGGGAGCTGAGCACCTGCGCGAGCGCAGCTGCCGGTGGCGGCGCTGGACGACGCCGGGCTGTGGGAGCGGGTGCGGGGAGGGGCCGGGGCGCAGGCCGTGACGCGTGACCGGTCGCTCAGGGACGGTGGGCGACCCGCGGCCACCACGCCTGCAGGGTGCGTACCGTCTCGGTGATCGCGGGCCGCCTGGCCGCCCCCGTGCGCCACAGGGCGCGCAGCCTGCGCATCGGCACCGGATCCAGCTGTACGGCGGTGACCTCGGGCGGAAGCGGGCCGCGGCCCAGCCGGGGAACCAGCGCGATACCGAGCCCGGCGGCGACCAGGGCGACCTGGGTGTGGTTCTCCTCGGCCCGGTGGACCACCAGCGGCTCGTGACCCGATGCCCGCAGCGTGCGCATCAGCCAGTCGTGGCACACCGTGCCGGGAGGCTGGGAGATCCACCGCTCCTGACCGAGCTCTTCGCGCCGCACGGTCCGCGCGGCGGCCAGCGGATGGCCCGCCGGTACCAGGACGTCGCACAGATCGTCGCCGATGACCGCCTGCTCCACACCGGGCGGCGTCGGCATCGGCGCGATGTCCCAGTCGTGGGCCACCGCCAGGTCGATCGCGCCGCGGGCGACGAGCTCGATCGACAGATGCGGGTCGACCTCCTGCAACCGGGCGTCCAGGCAGGGGTGCCGACGGGCGAGATCGGCCAGGGCCAGGGGCATCAGGCCGCGGGCGGCGCTGGCGAAACAGGCGATCGCGAGCCGCCCCGACGGCTCCCCGCGCCGCTCTTCGAGCCGCACCTCGGCCTCCTCGACCAGCGACAGCAACTGCTGTGCGGTGGCGGCGAGTTGATGTGCCTCGTCGGTCAGTCGCACACCACGCCCCTGGCGTTCGAGGAGCGTGGTGCGGGTCTCCCTCTCCAGCTTCGCGATCTGCTGGGAGACGGCGGACGGTGTATAGCCGAGCGCGGCGGCTGCGGCGCCGACCGTGCCGTGGACGGAGACCGCGTGCAGGGCGCGCAGCCGGCCGAGGTCGAGCACGATCTTCTCGCTTCCTGCCGTTTCCCGGTGTCTGCCGCTTCCCCGTGTCTTCCGTAAGCAGCGCTTCATCCAATCATGAAGGAACCCGCGCTGGTGCTACATGGTGCCCTGCGGTGATGCTCGGTGGCATGCGTCCCGCTCATATCGCCCTCGCCGCCCTGGTCGCCGCCGTCTGGGGGGTCAACTTCGTCGTCATCGAGATCGGCCTCGGCCGCTTCCCGCCGCTGCTCTTCTCCGCCCTGCGTTTCCTGGCCGCCGCATTGCCCGCGCTCTTCCTCGTCGGACGGCCGAAGGTCGCCTGGAAGTGGATCGTCGGCGTCGGCCTGGTCCTGGGCGTTGCCAAGTTCGGTCTGCTCTTCACGGGCATGGACCGGGGCGCCCCGGCCGGTCTGTCCTCCCTGGTCCTGCAGAGTCAGGCGGTCTTCACGGCTCTGTTCGCCTTCGCGGCCCTCGGCGAACGGCCGGGCCGGGTACGGACGCTGGGCATGGCCGTCGCCCTCGCGGGCATCGCGGTCGCAGCCGTCGACGAGGGCGCTTCGGGTCCGCTGTCCGGCTTCGTCCTGGTCATCGCGGCCGCGGCCTGCTGGGGCGTGTCCAACGTCCTGACCCGCAAGGCTGCCCCGCCGGACGCGCTCAACTTCATGGTGTGGGTGAGCACGGTCCCCGTACTCCCGCTGACCGCCCTCTCGTTGCTGACCGAAGGCCCGCGCCGCGATCTGGATGCGCTGCGGGCACTGGACTGGACCGGCGTGGGAGTCGTCCTCTACGTCGCGTGGGTCACCACCATCTTCGGCTTCGGCGTGTGGGGTTGGCTCCTGCGCCGTCACCCCGCCTCGTCGGTGGCGCCGTTCTCCCTGCTGGTCCCGGTCTTCGGCATGTCGTCGGCCGCGCTCTTCCTCGGCGAGGCGATCAGCCCGCTGCGCTGGTGCGCGGCGGCACTGCTCGTGGGCGGGGTGGCGCTCACGTCCCTGCCGGGCCGGCGCAGGCCCGCGACGCCGGCTGCGGTTCATGCCGGGGCGCAGCCGCAGCAGGAGGTGCCGACAGCTGCCCGGACCTGACGCTCACGCCCCCGGGACCAGCCCGAGCAGATGCTCCCGGCCCGCCGCCAGCAGACCCGGCAGCTCCGCCGCCTGCGGGTACCAGCGCTTCTCGTACTCCCAGCACACCCAGCCGTCCTCGTCCAGAAGCCCCAGGCACCGGCCGAGTGGCAGCGCCCCCGCCCCGAGGGGCACGGGGGTGAGGTCCTCGCCGGACACGACGTCCTTGACCTGTACGTATCCGAGATACGGGCCGAGCGCCGCACGCGTCTGCTCGGGTTCCTCGCCGCCCAGCCAGGGGTGCAGCACGTCCCACAGCGCGCCCGCGTTCCGGTGACCGACCGTGCCGAGGATGCGGGACACATCGGCTCCGGTGGGGTGGGAGTCGTGCGTCTCCAGCAGGATCCGTACGCCGGACTCCGCCGCGGTCTCCGCGGCCACCCCGAGCCGGCGGGCGGCGAGCGCATCGGCGTCGTCGGCGTCCTGATCGCCGCCGCCCGGAAAGACGCGGACGTAGGACGCCCCCACGTCGCGGGCGAGCCGCAGCAGTTCGTCGAGCTCCTCGTGCACCGGGCCGTCGTCGCCCGCCGCCGCGACCCGCGCGTACCCCGCCACCGTGAGGACCTCGACGCCTGCCTGCTCGAACTCCTTCACCACCTCGGCCCGTTCGCGCGCGCCGATACCCTGGTGCACCGGTTCCTCCGGGTGCGCGCGCAGCTCCACACCCTGGTATCCGGTGTCCGCGGCGAGGGCGGCCACTTGGGCGACGGGCATGCCGGGCACACCCAGTGTCGAGAACGCGAACTTCATCCGGCCGTTCCTTCCTTCAGGGGCAGCCGCCAGTCCTGGCCCACCAGATCCACTCCGTAGGAGCGGTGCGGCTTCTCGGAGACGAGCGTGAACCCGGCCCGCTGGTAGATCCGGCGGGCCCCGGCCAGTACGTCATTGGTCCACAGCACCATGTCCCGGTACCCCGCTTCGCGCGCGAAATCCACGGCGGTGCGCACCAGCCGGTCGCCGAGACCGTGCCCGCGCATCTCCGGTTCGACGAGCAGCAGCCGCAGCCGCGCCGTGGCAGGCGCTTCGTCCCGCACGCACATCACCGATCCCACCGGCCGCCCGTCCAGCTCGGCGATCCACACCCGTTCCAGGTGCGGGTCGTGATCCAGCGCGAAGTCCGCGACGATCCGGGCGACCAGGCCCTCGAAATCGGCGTTCCACCCGAACTCGGCGGCATACAGGGCGCCGTGCCGCTGCACGATCCATCCCAGGTCGCCGGCGACGGGCTCGCGCAGCACAGGCCCCTCGTGACGTGCCGCGGGCCGGGCGCCGGACAGAACCCCCCGTACCGTACGCAGCGCGTCGGTGAGCCGCTCCTGCTCGTGCGCCGGCATCCCGTCGAGCAGGGCGCCGACCGCCTGCCGTGACCGCTCGTCGAGGAGCGCGGCGGCCTCGCGTCCCTTCGCGGTGAGCGTGATCCGCTGCCGCCGCGGATCCACATCGGACGGCCCCCGGGCCACCAGCCCGTCGCGCTCGAACCTGGCGAGCAGCCTGCTCAGATACCCGGCATCCAGCGACAGTTCGGCCCGCAGATCGGCGGCGTCGGTACGCGGACTGTGGGCGAGCTCGTAGAGCACACGGGACTCGGTGAGGGTGTACGGGGTGTAGAGGTGTTTGCCGTAGTCGAGCGCGCCGATGAGGTTGGTGTAGAAGCGGTTGAAGGCGCGGATCTCATGGATGGGCATGGGGGACTCCGGGCTTTCCTTTGACTGAGTCAACGGTAGGCCCGTGTGTGCGACCCGGCAAGGCCCGCGCCCGCGCCGGCCTGCCCAAGAGCCGGGGGCAGCCGGCAGGGGCAGGCATCGAGGGCAGGCATGGGGGACCGGCATCGCGGCGGAGGGCCGGGGCGATGCCGGCCCGGGCCCCGTCCGGGTCGCGGGGCCGTCGGGCGTCAGTGAGTCCGCGGCGGAGCCGTCGAGTCCCTCGACATGAGCTCCGCGGAGATCGTCGCTATGCCCCCTGGCGGAGGCGCCTCGGCGCCCATCGCCAGACGCCCGGCCCGGGCGCCCGCCTCGAACAGCGGGAGGCGGACCGTCGTCAGTGACGGGACCACGTCGACCGCGAAGGGCAGATCGTCGAAGCCGGCCACCGAGACGTCGTGCGGGATGCGCAGGCCCTGGTCGCGCAGCGCCGCACAGGCGCCCAGCGCCACCGTGTCGTTCGCCGCGACGATCGCCGTCAGGCCGGGGTCCCTGCGCAGCAGTTCCTGGGCGGCGTCGTAGCCGGAGCGGCGGTCGTACGGGCCGTACACCGTCAGCCGGTCCAGATCGGCCCCCTGGTCGAGCCCCTCGGCCGCCATTGCCGCCCGGTGGCCCTCCAGCCGGTGCCGGGTCGTGGTGCGCTCCACCGGCCCGGCGATGTAGCCGATCCTTCGGTGGCCCAGAGTGATCAGGTGCTCGGTCAGCCGCCGCCCCCCGCCCCGGTTGTCGAAGGCGAGCGCGGCGACGATCGCGTCGCTGCCCGGCAGCGGAGGCCGCCCGCACAGCACCACCTTCGTTCCCGCGTCCGCCAGCTTCGACAGCTTCGCGCTCATCGCCGCGATGTGGCCCGGGTCCTCGACCGCGCCGCCGGTCAGTACCACGGCCGCCGCGCGCTGGCGCTGCAGCAGCGTGAGGTAGGTCAGTTCGCGCTCCGGGGAGCCCCCGGTGTTGCACACGACGGCCAGCTTCTCGCCGCCGGCCCGCCCGGTCCCCTGCCGGCCCCCGATCTCGGTCTGCGCGGCCCCGGCCATGATCCCGAAGAACGGGTCGGCGATGTCGTTGACGAGGATGCCGACCAGGTCGGAGGTGGCCGCGGCCAGCGAGCTGGCCGGGCCGTTGAGTACGTAGTCCAGCTCGTCCACCGCCCGCAGGACCCGCTCGCGGGTCGATGCGGCGACCGGGTAGTTGCCGTTCAGTACGCGGGAGACCGTGGCCGGGGACACCCGGGCGCGGGCGGCCACGTCCGCCAGGGTGACTGTCATCGCTTGCCTCCGCGGGAGATGGAACGACCCCTTGTCCGAGTCGCTGTCGGCAGGCTAGCTTCATATCGTGTAGAAAGCGCTTGCTACGCTCAAATCCAAAGAACTCGGGAAATCCGAGTGGAACGGAGGAAGCTTCGTGACACGCAGGACAGTGCGGATCGCCATGAACGGCGTCACCGGACGGATGGGCTACCGACAGCACCTGGTCCGCTCCATCCTCGCGATACGCGATCAGGGCGGCCTCCGTCTCGGTGACGGCGACGTCCTGTGGCCCGAGCCCGTTCTCGTCGGGCGCCGCGAGCACGCCCTGCGCGAGATCGCGGAGCGGCACGGCCTCACGGAGGTGTCGACCGATCTCGACTCCGTACTCGCCGACGACAGCATCGACATCTACTTCGACGCACAGGCCACCTCCGCCCGCGTCGAAGCACTGAAGAAGGCGATCGCGGCGGGCAAGCACATCTACACCGAGAAGCCGACCGCCACCGACCTCGCCGGCGCCCTGGAGCTGGCCCGGCTCGCCGAGGCGGCCGGCATCAGGCACGGCGTCGTCCAGGACAAGATCTTCCTGCCGGGACTGGTGAAGCTGAAGCGCCTCGTCGACGGCGGCTTCTTCGGCCGGATCCTCTCCGTGCGCGGCGAGTTCGGCTACTGGGTCTTCGAGGGCAACTGGCAGGAGGCGCAGCGCCCCAGCTGGAACTACCGCAGCGAGGACGGAGGCGGCATCGCCGTCGACATGTTCCCGCACTGGGAGTACGTACTGCACGAGCTGTTCAGCAGGGTCGTCTCGGTCACCGCGCACCTCACCACCCACATCCCGCAGCGCTGGGACGAGCAGGGCAAGCCGTACGCGGCGACCGCCGACGACTCCGCGTACGGCATCTTCCAGCTGGACGGCGGCGCCGTCGCCCAGATCAACTCCTCCTGGACGGTCCGGGTCAACCGCGACGAACTCGTCGAGTTCCAGGTCGACGGCACCAACGGCTCGGCGGTCGCCGGTCTGCGCCACTGCCGCGTCCAGCACCGCAGCGCCACCCCCAAGCCCGTGTGGAACCCGGACGGACCCGTCACCGGGTCCTTCCGCGACCAGTGGCAGGAGGTCCCGGACAACGCCGTGTTCGACAACGGCTTCAAGGCCCAGTGGGAGCTGTTCCTGCGCCATGTCGCCCTCGGTGAGCCGTACCGCTGGGACCTGCTGGCGGGTGCGCGCGGCGTACAGCTCGCCGAGCTCGGCCTGCGCTCGTCCGCCGAGGGGCGGCGCATCAGCGTGCCGGAGCTGGTCCTGTGACCATCGAACTACCGCACCGGGACGGCGGGTTGTACATGTACGAACCGCGCACCGAGCCCGCCCCCGTCGCAGCGGGCGGCGCCCCGCTCACCTCCCGTACGGTCTTCGCCGCGGCGCATGTCGTGGCCGACCCGTACGCCGACACCCACCCCGATGCGCCCGCGGCCGTCGACTGGGACGCGACGCTCGCCTTCCGCCGCCATCTGTGGTCGCACGGTCTCGGCGTCGCCGAGGCGATGGACACCGCGCAGCGCGGCATGGGCCTGGACCGGGCGGGCGCGGCCGAGCTGATCCGGCGCTCGGCGGCCGAGGCCAAGGCGGTCGGCGGCACGATCGCCTGCGGGGTCGGCACCGACGGGCAGGCGGGTCCTGTCGGCCTCGCGGGCGTCCGCGGCGCGTACGAGGAGCAGCTGGCCCTCGTCGAGGAGTGCGGTGCCCGCGCGATCCTCATGGCGTCCCGTGCCCTCGCGGCCACCGCCCGCACGCCCGACGACTACCACGCCGTCTACTCGCCTCTGCTGCGCCAGGCTTCGCAGCCGGTGATCCTGCACTGGCTCGGCCCGATGTTCGATCCGGCGCTCGAGGGCTACTGGGGCAGCTCCGACCTGGATGCCGCGACCACGGCCTGCCTCGACATCATCGCCGAGCACCCGGACAAGGTCGACGGCATCAAGATCTCGCTGCTCGACGCTGAGCGCGAGATCGACCTGCGCAGGCGGCTGCCGGAGGGCGTGCGCTGTTACACCGGCGACGACTTCCACTATCCCGAACTGATCGCGGGCGACGAAGTCGGCTTCAGCCATGCCATGCTCGGCATCTTCGACCCGCTGGGCCCGCGGGCGGCCGAGGCGGTGCGCGCTCTGGACGCGGGGGACACGGCGGGCTTCCGCACGCTGCTCGACCCGACGGTCGAGCTGGCCCGCCATCTGTTCGAGGAGCCGACGCGCTTCTACAAGACCGGCGTTGTGCTGCTGGCCTGGCTCGCCGGGCACCAGTCGCACTTCTCGATGGTGGGCGGCCTGCAGTCCGCGCGCTCCCTGCCGCATCTGTGCCGGGCCTACGAACTGGCCGACAGGCTCGGCCTGTTCCCCGATCCGGTACGGGCGGAGTCCCGTATGAAGTCTCTGCTGGCCGTCTACGGGGTGCACCGGTGAGCCGAGGGCGCCTGAGCATCAACCAGATGACGGTGAAGCAACTGTCCCTGCCCGAGCTCACGGACGCGTGCGTCCGCCTCGGCATCCCGGGCGTGGGCCTGTGGCGCGAACCGGTCGCCGCGTACGGCCTGGAGGCGACTGTCACGCTGGTACGGAACGCAGGGCTCGCGGTCACCTCCCTGTGCCGCGGCGGCTTCCTGACGGCGATCGACGCGGACGAGCGGCACCGCGCCCTGGCCGACAACCGCGCGGCCATCGACGAAGCGGCGGCGCTGGGCACGGACACCCTGGTCCTCGTCTCCGGCGGCCTCCCGGACGGCGAGCGCGACCTCGCCGCCGCCCGCGAGCGGATCGCCGACGCGCTGTCCGAGCTGGCCCCCCACGCGGGGGAGCGCGGCGTCCGCCTGGCGATCGAGCCTCTGCACCCGATGTTCGCCTCGGACCGCTGCGTGGTCTCCACCCTGACTCAGGCCCTGGACCTGGCCGAACGATTCCCGGCGGACCAGGTGGGCGTGGTGGTGGACACGTATCACATCTGGTGGGACGACCAGGCCCCGTCAGCGGTGGCCCGCGCGGGGGCCGCGGGCCGCATCCACTCCTTCCAACTGGCGGACTGGATCACCCCGTTGCCCGCCGGGGTGCTGCACGGCCGTGGCCAACTGGGCGACGGCGCGGTGGATCTGCGTGCCTGGCGGGAGCGCGTGGAGTCGGCAGGGTGGACAGGGCTGATCGAGGTGGAGCTGTTCAACGACGGCCTGTGGGCGAGGGACGGGGTGGAGGTCATGGAGGAGACGACGGTGAGGTTCGTTTCGGAGGCGTTCTGATGGGAGGGCGGAACCGGGAGGGCGGAACGCGGTCCCTCCGTCGTCGCATGACGACAGGGTCACGGACCTGTCGATCACTCCAACCACTCGGACGGACAGGCAGTCCGCCGTTCCGAACTGCGGGCACGCAGGCCGACGGCCGTCCGCCCGGAACGCGACCGCCGTGCAAAAAATTACTGCCCGAAGTCGTACAACCCTTTCCGAGTGACGGCAGTCGTATGTGTCGTCAAGGCTCCGGGGGTGGGGATCCGGGGGGATCTGAAGGGGCCTTGAGGTGGGGGATGCTGAGGGGCCCGGCCGGTAGGCCGGGCCCCCTTTGCGTCCGCGGTGCTCCCGGGCTCGGGCCCGGTTCGTCCACAGGCGCTCCGAGCTGTCGGACCTCGGCGGTAGCGTCGGGCCATGTCCAATCTGGCAGTCCTCGAAGGCGTGCTCGAACGCATCACGTACGCCAACGAGGAGAACGGGTACACGGTCGCGCGCGTCGACACCGGCCGCGGCAGCGATCTGCTGACCGTGGTCGGCTCGCTGCTCGGTGCGCAGCCGGGCGAGTCACTGCGCATGGAGGGCCGTTGGGGCTCCCACCCGCAGTACGGCAAGCAGTTCACGGTGGAGAACTACACGACGGTGCTCCCGGCCACCGTCCAGGGCATCCGCCGCTATCTCGGCTCCGGCCTGATCAAGGGCATCGGCCCGAGGATCGCCGAGCGGATCGTGGACCACTTCGGTGTCGACACCCTCGACGTCATCGAGCAGCAGCCGAAGAAGCTGATCGAGGTGCCCGGCCTCGGCCCCAAGAGGACCAAGCTGATCGGCGCCGCCTGGGAGGAGCAGAAGGCCATCAAGGAGGTCATGATCTTCCTCCAGGGCGTCGGCGTCTCCACCTCCATCGCGGTGCGCATCTACAAGAAGTACGAGGACGCCTCGATCTCGGTGGTCAAGAACCATCCGTACCGGCTGGCGGCCGATGTATGGGGCATCGGTTTCCTGACCGCCGACAAGATCGCCCAGGCGGTCGGCATACCGCACGACAGCCCCGAACGGGTCAAGGCGGGCCTGCAGTACGCCCTGTCGCAGTCCAGCGACCAGGGGCACTGCTTCCTGCCCGAGGAACAGCTGATCGCCGACGCGGTGAAGCTGCTCCAGGTGGACACCGGCCTTGTCATCGACTGCCTCGGCGAGCTCGCGGCCGTCGCGGAGGGCGTCGTACGGGAGCAGGTGCCCGGCCCGGACGGCGGTGAGCCCGTCACGGCCGTGTACCTCGTCCCCTTCCACCGCGCCGAGCTCTCGCTGGCCGGCCAGCTGCGCCGGCTGCTGCGGGCCGACGACGACCGGATGCCCTCGTTCCAGGACGTCGACTGGGACAAGGCGCTGGCCTGGCTCGCGCAGCTCACGGGCGCGAAGCTGGCGCCGGAGCAGGAGGCCGCGGTGCGCCTCGCCCTGACCGCCAAGGTCGCCGTGCTGACCGGAGGACCTGGCTGCGGCAAGTCGTTCACGGTCCGCTCGATCGTGGAGCTGGCGCGCGCCAAGAAGGCCAAGGTGGTGCTGGCGGCCCCGACCGGCCGGGCCGCCAAGCGGCTGGCCGAGCTGACCGGCGCCGAGGCGTCGACCGTGCACCGGCTGCTGGAGCTCAAGCCCGGCGGCGACGCGGCCTTCGACCGGGACCGGCCGCTCGACGCCGATCTGGTCGTGGTGGACGAGGCGTCCATGCTGGATCTCCTGCTGGCGAACAAGCTGGTGAAGGCGGTGGCGCCCGGCGCGCATCTGCTGCTGGTCGGTGATGTGGACCAGCTGCCGAGCGTGGGCGCCGGTGAGGTGCTGCGGGATCTTCTCGCGGACGGCGGGCCGGTGCCCAGCGTCCGGCTGACCCGTATCTTCCGCCAGGCCCAGCAGTCCGGCGTGGTCACCAACGCACACCGGATCAACTCGGGGATGCAGCCCGTCACTTCAGGTCTCGCCGACTTCTTCCTCTTCGTGGAGGAGGAGACGGAGGACGCGGGACTGCTCACTGTGGATGTCGCGGCCCGTCGCATTCCGGCGAAATTCGGGCTGGATCCGCGGCGGGATGTGCAGGTGCTCGCCCCCATGCACCGCGGCCCGGCCGGCGCGGGCACGCTCAACGGGCTGCTCCAGCAGGCGATCACCCCCGCCCGTCCCGATCTTCCCGAGAAGCGCTTCGGCGGCCGTGTCTTCCGTGTCGGGGACAAGGTCACCCAGATCCGCAACAACTACGAGAAAGGGCGGAACGGGGTGTTCAACGGCACGGTCGGCGTCGTCACCTCGCTCCACCTCGACGACCAGCGCCTGACGGTGCTCACGGACGAGGACGAGGAGGTGGCGTACGACTTCGACGAGCTGGACGAGCTGGCCCATGCCTACGCGGTGACGATCCACCGCTCCCAGGGGAGTGAATATCCGGCCGTGGTGATTCCTGTCACCACGGGCGCCTGGATGATGCTCCAGCGCAACCTCCTCTACACGGCCGTCACACGGGCGAAGAAACTGGTCGTGCTGGTGGGCTCGCGCAAGGCGATAGGCCAGGCCGTGCGCACCGTTTCCGCAGGCAGACGCTTCACGGCCCTCGACCACCGACTGGCGGGCTGACCTCGTCGCCACGGCCTTGCGGCGGCCGGATCCGGCCGCGCGGGGCACGATGGAATCAGGCTGCCCTTACCCGGTCGTGGTTGCTCGCGGCAGGAGGGTCCCGCGGTTCCTCCGAAACGGGACCCTGGCTTCCACAAGCTGGGCGAAGGGGGCAAGATGAGCAGGTTGGCGGCACTGAGTGCCGCCGATAGGCCCAATGGTCGACCCCGAGTGCACTCTCCTGAGCCAAATGGGGGATGGTAGAGACAGTCAGGGCACCTCGAAGAAGAGGCACTACGTCGGTGAGGGATGACGTGAGCGACAACTCTGTAGTACTGCGGTACGCGGACGGTGAATACACCTACCCGGTGGTCGAGAGCACCGTCGGTGACAAGGGCTTCGACATCGGGAAGCTCCGAGCCCAGACCGGTCTGGTGACCCTGGACAGCGGTTACGGCAACACCGCCGCGTATAAATCCGCGATCACCTACCTCGACGGCGAGCAGGGCATCCTGCGGTACCGCGGCTACCCGATCGAGCAGCTGGCCGAGCGGTCCACCTTCCTTGAGGTGGCGTACCTGCTGATCAACGGCGAGCTTCCCACGGTCGACGAGCTTTCGGCCTTCAGGGGTGAGATCACCCAGCACACGCTGCTGCACGAGGACGTCAAGCGGTTCTACGGCGGCTTCCCGCGCGACGCGCACCCGATGGCCATGCTGTCCTCGGTGGTCAGCGCGCTGTCGACGTTCTACCAGGACAGCCACAACCCGTTCGACGAGAAGCAGCGTCATCTCTCCACCGTCCGGCTGCTCGCCAAGCTGCCGACGATCGCGGCGTACGCCTACAAGAAGTCGATCGGTCACCCCTTCGTCTACCCGCGCAACGACCTCGGGTACGTCGAGAACTTCCTGCGGATGACCTTCTCGGTCCCGGCGCAGGAGTACGAGCTGGACCCGGTCGTGGTCTCGGCGCTCGACAAGCTGCTGATCCTGCACGCGGACCACGAGCAGAACTGCTCGACCTCCACCGTGCGTCTGGTCGGCTCCTCGCAGGCGAACATGTTCGCCTCGATCTCGGCCGGCATCAGCGCCCTGTGGGGCCCGCTGCACGGTGGCGCCAACCAGTCGGTCCTGGAGATGCTCGAGGGCATCCAGGCGGACGGCGGCGACGTCGACTCCTTCATCCGCAAGGTGAAGAACAAGGAGGACGGCGTCCGTCTGATGGGCTTCGGCCACCGCGTCTACAAGAGCTTCGACCCGCGGGCGAAGATCATCAAGGCGGCGGCGCACGATGTCCTCTCGGCGCTCGGCAAGTCCGACGAGCTGCTCGACATCGCGCTGAAGCTCGAGGAGCACGCGCTCTCCGACGACTATTTCGTCTCGCGCAACCTCTACCCGAACGTGGACTTCTACACGGGTCTGATCTACCGGGCCATGGGCTTCCCGACCGAGATGTTCACCGTGCTGTTCGCGCTCGGCCGGCTGCCCGGCTGGATCGCCCAGTGGCACGAGATGATCAAGGAGCCGGGTTCCCGTATCGGCCGCCCGCGCCAGATCTACACCGGCGAGGTCCTGCGCGACTTCGTCCCGGTCGAGGCCCGCTGACGTCTGCGGTACGGGCCGGCTGAGCGCACCGCCGCCGGGCCGGGCCCTGACAACGGAAAGCGCCCCGCTGCCGATCCCCCCACGGGTCGGCGGGCGGGGCGCTTCCCATATCCCCGGAGCGGATTCCCCCCACGGGATCCGGCCGGGCGTCTGTTGGGCTGCAGAAGCTCCACGCGCGGTCTGCCGGGGTACGTACGTACGGGAGGGCCGCTCAAAGCTCCCCGGGCACGTGCCCCGGCCAACGCTTGCCTGGGACGTCCCCCAAGACATCCCATGAACGTCCCCCAAGACGTTCTGGCATCGCCCACTTAGACTCGCGAGGAGCCGTAATGGTTACCCCTAAATATCTGTGATCTAGGTCTCCTTGTGAAGGTCTTGTGACCCATTTGTAGTCACGGGAAGGAGCGCAGCCGCGGGTTGCCCGATGCCGCAAACATGGACGAAAGGGCCATGCCGGATCCGGTGATCATGGGGTTGAGCAGGCATGATGCGGCCGGGGGCGGCGTGGTGTCGTCGGGGTCGAAGGCCGGTAAAGATTCTCTTTGGTCATGGCCGTGGTCCGACGGGCGGGACGGATCGCGTCGCCGCTCATGCGCAGAACGCCGCGTATGGGCGTCAGATCCCCTGCCTCCACTCGGCCGTGTCCGCGCCCGCCCGTGTATCCGCGGGTCCGGTGGCGGTCAGGCGTGGAAGCCGGGCTCAGGCCCGGCTGGAGCGTGGGGTGTGGGGTCGTGGGGCTCGGGCGGGGCAGGGCAGGGGGCAGGCTCAGGCTGTGCCGGTCAGCTCGTAGCCGGCCTCGTCCACGGCGGCGCGCACGTCGGCCTCGCCGACCGGGGTTTCGGAGACCACGGTGACCAGGCCGGTCGCGGCCGAGGCCGTCACGGACGTGACGCCGGCGATCGCGGAGATCTCGCTGGTGACGGCGCCCTCGCAGTGCCCGCAGGTCATGCCGGTCACCCGGTAGACGACGGTGATGCCACCGGTCTGCCCGCCGGACGACCCGTTGTGTCCGGCACCGTTCGAGGAGCAGCACGAGCCCGTCGTCCCCGCGGTCTCGATCCCGGTCTTCGTCTCGGCGGTCATCGCGCTCTCCTCTTCCTGTGGACCTGGCGAGGCCATGGTGCACCAGTGGGCCGGGGGGCTCCGTGCCTTCCCGGCATCATGATTTTATACCCCTAGGGGGTATTGGTCGCCGCGGTAGGTCAAGCGGGCCTCAGGGCCTCGCCGAGGATCGGGTCGAGATAGCGGAGCAGGACCTTCTTCAGCTCATCGGTGTACGCCGCACGCTGCGCGCCCTCGTGGGCCATGATCAGCTCCAGTCCCCCCTTGAAGATCACGAAGATCATCGTCGAAACCCGGGCGATCTCGTCGGCGGGCGTGTCGGGCAGGTAGCCCGCCATCAGTGTCTCGATCCGTTCGAGCAGGCCCAGGTGAACGGTGGTGAACTCGTCGGTGATCTGTCCCGGGGTGTCGGGGCCGTGCATCAGGACCGCGAAGGCGGGGTTCTGCTGGTTGAAGTCGATGAGCGGGTCCAGTACGGCGTCCAGCAGCTCTTCGAGCGGGAGGTCGAGGGCGGCCGCGTCCAGGGCCTCGCCGTGGGACTCGCGCCACTGGTGCAGCAGGCGGCCGCCGAGCTCGACGGCGATGGCCTCCTTGTTCGGGAAGAACTGGTACAGAGTGCCGGGGGAGACGCCGGCCTCGCGGGCGATGGCGTTGGTGCTGGCTGCCGTGTATCCCGTCGTGCAGAAGACGCTGGCCGCGGCGTCGAGGAGCTGGGCGATGCGGCGCTCGCCACGGGCCTGGCGCCGGCGCGGCCGGCCCGCGGCCGACCCGTTGTCCTGGCTGCTCGGCGTGTGCTCCGGCTTCGTCGGCTCCGGCACGTGAAATCCCCAGCTTCCTTGCGCAGTTGACAAACACGAGTAACCGCTCGCATTCTTTGGTTATGCGAGTGATGACTCGTGTTTGCCAGTCTATGGCAATGGTCGGCCCATGCTGCCTGCCGGGAAGCCTGCGCATGGGCACGGTGAAGGGGACACCGCATCATGTCCGAAGTCAACAGCTCGCCGCGGCTGGGGGGATGGACCCGCTTCGTCACGGCGAGGCCGCGTCTGGCGCTGCTGACCGCACTGGTCCTGACCGCGCTCGCCGTGTTCGCCGGAAGCGGGGTCGCCGACCGGATGGGAGCCGGAGGCTGGCAGGATCCGGCAGCCGAGTCGAGCTATGCCACCGAGGCCCTGGAGCGGGAGTTCCCCGCCTCCCAGCCGAATCTCCTGCTCCTCGTGGACGCCGGCCGGGCGGGCGTGGACGACCCGTCGGTCGCCGCCGAGGCCGGCCGCCTGGTGAGCAGGCTCTCCGCCGAGGAGGGCGTCACGGGTGTCGGGTCGTACTGGCAGACCAAGGCGCCCGCCCTGCGCGCCGAGGACGGACGGCAGGCGCTGATCGCGGCCCGCGTCGAGGGCGACGAGAAGACCACGTCCGAAACGCTGAAGCGGATAGCCCCGGACTACCGGGGCGCGCACGGCCCGCTGGAGGTCTCGATCGGCGGCCCGGTCGCCGTCCAGCAGGAGATGACGGAGACCATCCAGGAGGACCTGCTCCGGGCGGAGCTGATCGCCCTGCCGATCACGCTGGTGCTGCTGGTCATGGTCTTCGGCAGCGCGGTCGCGGCGCTGCTGCCGCTGGGTGTCGGCATCATCGCCATCCTGGGGACGAACGCCGTGCTGCGGGGCATCACCGAGTTCGCCGACGTCTCGGTCTTCGCGCAGAACCTCACCACGGCGCTGGGGCTCGGACTCGCCATCGACTACGCCCTGTTCATCGTGCGCAGATTCCGCGAGGAACTGTCCGCGGGAAGGGAGGTGCGCGAAGCGGTCGGAGCGACCTTGCGCACCGCGGGCCGTACCGTCCTCTTCTCTGCCCTGACCGTGGCGGTGTCCCTGGCCGCGATGCTGGTCTTCCCGCAGTACTTCCTGAGGTCGTTCGCCTATGCGGGCATCGCCGTCGTACTGCTCGCGGCCCTCGCCGCACTGATCTTGCTGCCCGCGGCACTGATGCTCCTCGGCCATCGGGTCAACGCGCTGGATCTGCGCCGTCTGTTCGGGCGCGGTCGCGGACGCGAGGGCGCCGCAGACGACCCGGCGGCTGCGAAGTCCGGCGCGGGCTGGGCCCGGGTCGCCGCTGTGGTGATGCGCCGGGCCCCGCTGTTCGCCATCGGTACGGTCGGCGCCCTGGTGCTGCTCGGACTGCCCTTCCTGGGCGTGAAGTTCGGCACCCCCGACGACCGTCAGCTGCCGCCCACCGCCGAGTCCCATGTCGTCCAGCAGAAGATACGGGACGGCTTTCCCGGCAGCCCCACCGGCGGACTCGAAGTGATCACCGAGCGCGCCGAAGCCTCAGAGGCCGCGCCGACACCCGCCCAGTACGCGCAGTACCGCGAGCGCATCTCGGCCCTGCCGGGGGTGGTGCGCGTCGACGGACCCGTCGTCTCCGGCGCCTTCGCCTACTTCACCGTGCTGCCCGAGGGCGAGGCCGTGGGCGAGCAGGCGCAGCGGCTCGTGCACGAGCTGCGCGATGTGCCGGCCCCGTTCGAGACATCGGTGACCGGAAGAGCCGCGGTGCTGGAGGACTCCAAGGACGCCATCGCGGATCGGCTGCCTCTGGCGCTCGGGATCATCGTTGTGGCGACACTCCTGCTGGTCTTCCTGCTCAGTGGCAGCGTGCTGATCCCGCTCCAGGCGGTCGTGCTCAACGCGCTCAGCCTGACGGCGATGTTCGGGGCCGTCGTCTGGGTCTTCCAGGACGGCCATCTCTCCGGACTGCTCGCCTTCACCTCCACCGGGGACATCGAGACCACCCTGCCCGTGCTCATGTTCTGCATCGCCTTCGGGCTCTCGATGGACTACGGCGTCTTCCTGCTCTCCAGGATCAAGGAGGAGTACGACCGCTCCGGCGACCACGAGCAGGCCGTACGGTTCGGGCTGCAGCGCACCGGCGGGCTGATCACCGCGGCGGCCGTGATCCTCGCGGTGGTGATGGTGGGCATAGGCACCTCGCGGGTGACCAACACCAAGATGCTCGGCCTCGGCATCGCGCTCGCCGTGCTGATGGACGCCATGGTGGTGCGCAGCCTGCTGGTCCCCTCGGTGATGAAGCTGATGGGCAGGTCGACCTGGTGGGCCCCGCGGCCGCTGCGCCGCTTCCATGAGCGGTTCGGGCTCAGCGAGGGGGAGGCGGCAGCTCATTCCGGGGAGCCGGCAGGGAAGAGTGGGGCGGAGCCGCACACGGCTCATGGGCCGACAGCGGAAGCGGCCACGACAGAGACGGCGGACCGGGACCCGGCCGGGGTGTGATCCCGCGAGGGCGGTGATGCGCCGGGCCCCGCACCGCCGGGTGTGGGGCCCCGCCCGCTCGTTACCGGCGGCCCCGGTTTCCGGGACGGTTGGCGACCCAGAGGCGAATCGTGTCCGCGTACCAGTAGGGCTTGCCGGCCTCCACATGGTCGGGTGGCGGAAGAAGGCCGTGTTTGCGGTAGGAACGGACTGTTTCCGTCTGGACCTTGATGTGCGCGGCGATGTCCTTGTAGGACCAGAGCCTTCTGTCCGTCATCTGTGTGGCACCTTCCTGCGGGCGCGGCAGCGGCGGGCGGGATGCCGTCGGGGGATCGGCCGCCCGCACGCTGGCGATCACTGAGCCAATGCCAGTAGAACGATGTCGAGTCGCCGCAGGGGCCCGGCTGTTGAACGGCTGTGACAGAAGGGCCGCGTAATCGGGACAAGCGTGATCAGCTGGCGACAACGGTGACAGATGTGACGCATGTGTCCCAGATTCCTCGGCAGCCTCCGAGCGCCCGGCTCTGTCGGCTCCGGTGTCCCGCGCCGCTCAGAGGCCGCAGGAGCGCAGGAAGCCGCGGGTGCGTTCGGCGATCGGGAAGGGCTTGTCCGGCGGACACGGGTACATGTCCTGCTCCACGATGGCGAAGAGCTCGACACCCAGTGCCTGCGCCGCGGCCAGTACGGGCTCCAGTGCGGGCACCCCGGCCGGCGGCTCGCACATCACGCCCCGCCCGACCGCAGGCCCGAACGGCACCGCGTCCGCGACCACTTCGGCGAGGATCCGCGGATCGACCTGCTTGAGATGGAGATAGCCGATGCGCTCCCCGTACGTCTCGATCAGCTTGACGCTGTCGCCGCCGCAGTAGGCGTAGTGCCCGGTGTCCAGACAGAGCGAGACCAGGTCGGAGTCGGTGGCGTCCAGGAACCGGCTGACGTTCTCCTCGCTGTCGATATGGGTGTCCGCGTGCGGATGGACGACGATCTTCAGCCCGTACCGCTCGCGCACCTCCCGGCCCAGCCGTTCGGTCTGGGAGGTGAGATCACGCCACTGCGCGGCGCTGAGCGTGCGGTCCTCCAGAACCTCGCCGGTCTTGTCGTCGCGCCAGAAGGAAGGGATCACCACGAGATGCTCCGCACCCATCGCCCGGGTGAGCGCCGCGATGTCCGAGACATGTGCCCAGGTCTCGTCCCACACGGCAGCCCCGTGATGCAGCCCGGTGAAGACCGTCCCGGCCGAGACCTTCAGCCCGCGCCGGGAGGTCTCCTCGGCGAGGCGCACCGGATCGCTGGGAAGGTAGCCGTAGGGGCCGAGCTCGATCCACTCGTAGCCGGCCCGGGCGACCTCGTCGAGGAAGCGCTGCCAGGGGACTTGCCGGGAATCGTCGGGAAACCACACCCCCCAGGAGTCGGGGGCCGAGCCGACCCGGATGCGGTTCAGGGCGGGGACGGAGGAGGTCATGCCGGTCAGCTTTCCGGCCGTCGAAGAAAGGTGTCAAGGCTTGGTCCGAATGTAAGGACAAAATGTTGACAGGGTTCGGCGGGGAGGGCTAGACCTGGGTGCGGTGCAGCCGGCGTCGAACCGAAGGGACGCGCATGCCTCAGCCCTACGACGTGATCACGATGGGCCGGATCGGGGTGGACCTCTACCCGCTGCGCACCGGGGTCCCGTTGGCACAGGCCGACACCTTCGGCAGATTCCTCGGCGGCTCGGCCACGAACGTCGCGGTCGCGGCGGCCAGGCTGGGCCGGCGGACGGCGGTGATCACCCGTACCGGGAACGACGCATTCGGGGAGTATCTCCACCAGGCTCTCGAGGAGTTCGGGGTCGACGACCGGTGGGTCACGCCCGTCGACGCGTATCCGACACCGGTCACCTTCTGCGAGATCTTCCCGCCCGACGACTTCCCGCTCTACTTCTACCGGCAGCCCAAGGCACCCGATCTCGAGATCCGTGAGGACGAGTTGGACCTGGCTCAGGTGCGTGCCGCGCGGGTCTTCTGGGTGACCGGTACCGGGCTGTGTGCGCAGCCGAGCCGGTCGGCGACGCTGGCCGCGCTGGCCCACCGGGCGCGGGCCGGGACCACCGTCTTCGACCTCGACTGGCGCCCGATGTTCTGGGCGGACCCCGCGGCGGCACGGCCGTACTACACCGAGGCGCTGACGCACGCGACGGTCGCCGTCGGCAATCTCGAGGAGTGCGAGATCGCCACCGGGGAGCGCGAGCCGTACGCCGCGGCGCAGGCGCTGCTGGCGGCGGGGGCCGAGCTCGCCGTCGTCAAGCAGGGCCCCAAGGGCGTCCTGGCCGTCCATCGCGACGGAAACCGGGCCGAGGTCCCGCCGGTCCCGGTGGAGGTCGTGAACGGGCTCGGCGCGGGAGACGCGTTCGGCGGGGCACTGTGCCACGGGCTGCTCGCGGGCTGGGAGTTGGAGCGCGTGATGCGGTACGCGAACGCGGCGGGAGCGATCGTGGCGGCGCGGCTGGCGTGCTCGAGCGCGATGCCGTACGCCCAGGAGGTCGAGGACGTCCTCGCGGGCGGCCCGCCCCCACCGGACCCGAGCCGCCCCGACCGCACGGACCACCCGGTGCCGAGCACCGCAGCTCCCCGCGCCCCGGACTCCGCCGGTACGGGGCGGACCCCGCTCGCCGACCCGGCCGGAGCGGAGCAGGCCGCGCCCGCCTCCCCCGCGGCGCACCCCGCACCGGACACCGACCGGGTGCGGGACGCCGGGGCCGCCTCCGCGGGAGGCCGGGGCGGCGGGGCGTGGCCCGGTCCGCAGGCCGGTGACGGCGGCGGGGCAGGAGGGGCGGGGTCGTGAGCCGTGTCGACATCGGCGAGCTCGTCGGGATCCGGACCCGGCATCCCGAAGCTGTGGCGGAGGCCGCCGGCCGCCGGCGCCGGCGGCCCGGACTCGTCGGCGACAACGGCCGGCTGATGATCATCGCGGCTGACCACCCGGCCCGCGGCGCACTCGCCGTCGGTGACCGCCCGCTCGCCATGGCCAACCGCCTCGACCTGCTGGAGCGGCTCTGCCTCGCGCTCTCGCGCCCCGGTGTGGACGGCGTCCTCGCCACCGCCGACATACTCGACGACCTGCTCCTCCTCGGTGCCCTCGAGAACAAGGTCGTCATGGGCTCGATGAACCGCGGCGGCCTCGCCGGAGCCGCCTTCGAGCTGGACGACCGGTTCACCGGGCACCGCGCCCGCGTCCTGGAACGGCTCGGCTTCGACGCCGGCAAGCTCCTGCTCCGTATCGACTACGACGACCCGGCCTCCCTCGACACCTTGGACGCAGCGGCCCGGGCCGTCGACGAGATGGCCGAGCGTCAGCTTCCCGTCTTCATCGAGCCGTTCATCTGTCACCGGATCGACGGACGGCTCCGCAATGATCTCGGCGCCGAAGCCGTCACCCGGTCCATCGCCATCGCCTCCGGACTGGCCGGCACCTCCGCGTACAGCTGGCTGAAAGTGCCCGTCACCGACGATCCGGACGATATGCAGGCAGTGATGGCGACCTCCACCCTCCCGGCGGTGCTCCTCGGGGGCGATATAGGGGACGACCAGGACTCCGCCTACGAGAAGTGGCGCGGCGCCCTGCAACTGCCCACCGTCCAGGGACTGGTGGTGGGCCGTTCGCTGCTCTATCCGGCCGACGGGGATGTCGCCGGTGCGGTCGACACGGCCGTCGGACTGCTGTGAGGGGGTAGGGAGAGGGCATGAGCGACAAGAAGCTGCACGGTCTCCACCTTCGCGCGGGGAGCACGGCGGACGGCCCGTACGCGCTGCGCATCGCCCCCGCAGAGGCCGGCTGGGACTATGCGGGCCTGCGTGTGCTGGAGCTGGAGCCGGGCGGATCGCACCTGCTGACGGCCGGTGACAGCGAGTGGATCGTGCTCCCGCTCCGCGGCGGTTGCACCGTGCACACCCAAGACGGAATCTTTGAACTGCACGGCAGGGAAAGCGTGTTCGGCGGAGTGAGCGACTTCGCCTATGTACCGCGTGATGCCCGTGCCCAGATCGCCTCCGGCGTGGGAGGCCGCTTCGCCCTGGCAGGAGCGAAGTGCGAGCGCCGACTCCCCGCTCGCTACGGCCCCGCGCCGGAGGTTCCCGTCGAGGCCCGCGGCAGCGGCATCCAGGCGCGCGAGGTGCACAACTTCGCCGCCGCCGGCGCCTTCGCCTGCGACCGGCTGATCGCCGTCGAGGTCATCACGCCCGGCGGCCACTGGTCCTCCTACCCGCCGCACAAGCACGATGAGCACCGCCCCGGCGAGGAGAGCGAGCTGGAGGAGATCTACTACTTCGAGATCGACCGCGGAGGCGTGGGCTACCAGCGCATCTCCCCCTCCCGGCCCGGTGGCGCCGATCTGCTCGCCGAGGTCCGCACCGGTGACGCGGTCCTCGTCCCCGACGGCTGGCACGGCCCGTCGATCGCCGAACCCGGCCGCCCCATGTACTACCTCAATGTGATGGCGGGCCCGGGCGCCGAGCGCGAATGGCTCATCCGCTTCCACCCCGACCACACCGCGGAGGGCTACCGATGACCACACGACGCCTCACCACGGCCCAGGCGCTCGTCGCCTTCCTCGCCCGCCAGTACACCGAGCGCGACGGCCGGCACCGACGGCTGATCGGCGCCACCTGGGGCATCTTCGGCCACGGCAATGTGGCCGGCATCGGCCAGGCGCTGCTGGAGTCGGAGGCGGACATGCCCTTCGTCCAGGGCCGCAACGAACAGGCCATGGTCCACGCCGCCGTCGGCTACGCCCGCCAGTCCCGCCGGCTCTCCACCCACGCCGTGACCACCTCCATCGGCCCCGGTGCCACCAACCTGGTCACCGGCGCCGCCCTCGCCACCGTCAACCGGCTGCCGGTCCTGCTGCTGCCGGGTGATGTGTTCGCGACCCGCCCCGCCGATCCGGTCCTCCAGCAGCTGGAGGTGCCGTACGCGGGAGATGTGTCGGTCAATGACGCGCTGCGCCCCGTGTCCCGCTACTTCGACCGCATCACCCGCCCCGAGGCACTGATCCCGGCCGCGCTCCAGGCGATGCGGGTGCTCACCGACCCCGCCGAGACGGGCGCGGTCACGCTCGCGCTCCCGCAGGACGTGCAGGCCGAGGCGTACGACTGGCCGGAGGAGTTCTTCACCGACCGGGTGTGGCCGGTGCGCCGGCCGCGCGCCGACGCCGACGCGCTCACCGAACTGGCGCAGGCGGTGCGGTCCGCCCGCCGCCCCCTGATCGTCGCGGGCGGCGGCGTCCACCACAGCGAGGCCGAACAGGCGCTGCGCGACCTCGCCGGCGCCACCGGCATCCCCGTCGCCTCCACCCAGGCCGGCAAGGGCTCGCTGCCCCACGACCACCCCAGCGACGTCGGCGGCATCGGCCACACCGGCACCGCCACCGCCGACGAGCTGGCCCGCACCGCGGACCTCGTGATCGGCGTCGGCACGCGCTGGTCCGACTTCACCACCGCCTCCTCGACGCTGTTCGCCGATCCGGCGGTCCGATTCGCCAACATCAACATCACCGGCTTCGACGCCCGCAAGATGTCCGGGCTCTCCGTGGTCGCGGACGCACGCGGCGCGCTGGAGGAGCTCACCGCCGCGCTGGGCGGCGCCCACCGCGTCGACCCCGCGTACGCGCAGGAGTACGGCGACGGCAAGGAGCGCTGGGAGCAGCTGGTCGACGCCGCGTACGAGAGCGGCGACCCGGACGCCCGCCCCACCCAGACCCAGGTTCTCGGCGCGCTGGACACCCTCGTCACCGGCGACGACATCCTCATCAATGCGGCCGGCTCCCTCCCCGGTGACCTGCACAAACTGTGGCGCACCCGCTCGGCGGACCAGTACCACGTCGAGTACGGCTACTCCTGCATGGGCTACGAGATCCCGGCCGCCATCGGCGTCGCCATGGCCGCGCCCGGCCGCCCCGTCTGGGCCCTGGTCGGCGACGGCACGTATCTGATGAACCCCACCGAGATCGTCACCGCGGTCCAGGAGAACATCCCCCTCAGGATGGTGATCCTGCAGAACCACGGGTACGCCTCCATCGGGGGCCTCTCAGAGGCGGTCGGTGCGGAGCGCTTCGGCACCGCGTACCGCCACAGGGCCCCCGACCTGACCTACACCGGAGCCCCGCTGCCCGTCGACCTGGCGGCCAACGCCGCCTCCCTCGGGATGCGGGTGATCCGTGCCAGGACCCTGCGTGACCTGGGCGAAGCCCTCGCCGAGGCCCGTTCGGCGGACTCGGCCACATGTGTCTACGTCGAGACCGAAACGGCAGACACTGTGTCGGGCCCGCCCGGAGCACAGGCGTGGTGGGATGTTCCGGTAGCCGAGACCGCGGCCCGCCCGTCGGCGGTCAAGGCCCGCGAGGAGTACGACCGACAGGCCGCAGCCCGACGCCGCCATCTGTGAAGGAGCACGCAATGAAGACCGTCAACCACTGGATCGGTGGCAAGACCGTCGAGGGTGCGTCGGGAAACTGGGGCCCGGTCACCGACCCGGCGACCGGCGAGGTCACCACGGAGGTCGCCCTCGCCTCGGTGGAAGAGGTCGACGCGGCCGTGGCAGCGGCCAAGGAGGCGTACGCGACCTGGGGCACGTCCTCGCTCGCGCAGCGCACCGCGGTGCTGTTCCGCTACCGCGCCCTGCTGGACGCACGCCGCGACGACATCGCGGCACTGATCACCGCCGAGCACGGCAAGGTGCACTCCGACGCGCTCGGCGAGGTCGCCCGCGGTCTGGAGATCGTCGAACTCGCCTGCGGTATCACCACCCAGCTCAAGGGTGAGCTGTCCACGCAGGTGTCCAACCGGGTCGATGTCGCGTCCATCCGCCAGCCGCTCGGCGTCGTCGCCGGCATCACCCCGTTCAACTTCCCGGCGATGGTGCCGATGTGGATGTTCCCGCTGGCGGTCGCCTGCGGAAACACCTTCGTCCTCAAGCCGAGCGAGAAGGACCCCTCGGCCGCGAACCTGCTCGCCGAGCTGGCCGCCGAGGCCGGGCTGCCCGACGGTGTGCTCAATGTCGTCCACGGTGACAAGGTCGCGGTCGACGCGCTGCTCGCGCACCCGGACGTCGCCGCGGTCTCCTTCGTCGGCTCCACCCCGATCGCCCGCTACATCCACACCACCGCCTCCGCGAACGGCAAGCGCGTCCAGGCGCTGGGCGGCGCGAAGAACCACATGCTGGTGCTGCCCGACGCCGACCTGGACGCGGCCGCGGACGCCGCGGTCTCGGCGGCGTACGGCTCGGCCGGCGAGCGCTGCATGGCGATCTCCGCGGTCGTCGCGGTCGGGCACATCGCCGACGAGCTGGTCGAGAAGATCCGCGAGCGTGCCGAGAAGATCAAGATTGGCCCGGGCAACGACCCGACGTCCGAGATGGGCCCCCTGATCACCAAGGCGCACCGCGACAAGGTCGCCTCGTACGTCACCGGCGCGGCGGCCCAGGGCGCCGATGTGGTTCTGGACGGCACGGGTCACACGGTCGACGGCTTCGAGGACGGCCACTGGATCGGCCTGTCGCTGCTCGACAAGGTCTCCACCGACTCCGACGCCTACCGTGACGAGATCTTCGGCCCGGTGCTGTGCGTGCTGCGCACGGAGACGTACGAGGAGGGCCTGGAGCTGATCAACGCCTCGCCGTTCGGCAACGGCACGGCCGTCTTCACCCGTGACGGCGGCGCGGCCCGCCGCTTCCAGCTGGAGGTCCAGGCCGGCATGGTCGGCGTGAACGTGCCGATCCCGGTCCCGGTGGGCTACCACTCCTTCGGCGGCTGGAAGGACTCGCTCTTCGGCGACCACCACATCTACGGCAACGACGGCGTGCACTTCTACACCCGCGGCAAGGTCGTCACGACCCGCTGGCCGGACCCGTCCGAGGGCCACCTCGGCGTGGACCTGGGCTTCCCGCGCAACCACTGACGTCCCCTGCCCTACCGGTGCGGCCCGCACGGACACCTGTCCGTGCGCCCTGTGCCCGGCCGCCCTCGATCTTCGGGAGAATGGGTCGCACAGTC